>NZ_CP172311.1:3216871-3550828 GCF_047946655.1 Leeuwenhoekiella sp. A2 | reverse complement strand
ACATAGAACGTAAGCCAAGTATCGCAAGAATGTTTGAAGTAAAAACTATAAAAGGATCTGCTGTTATAGCCAGTATTGCGGGAATACTGTCTAAAGCAAATAAAATATCTGTAAGTTCTATAATAATAAGAGCAAGAAAAAGTGGCGTTGCTGCCTTAACGCCCATTCTTTTAATAAAAAAATGCGGTCCAGAAATAGTAGGTGTTAACGGGAATACCTTTTTTACATATCTATAGACCTTAGACTTTTTAGGGTCAAAATCTTCGTCTTCACCCTTGAGCATTTTAAAGGCAGTGATAAGCAGGAATCCACCAAAAACGTAAATAATCCAGTCAAATTTGTTGATTAGTGCCACCCCAAATAATATCATCAACGCACGGAATATTATAGCGCCCAGAATACCCCAAAATAAAACACGGTGTTGATACTTAGGCGGTATTTGAAAAGATGAAAATATCACAGCAATCACAAAAACATTATCTATACTTAAAGACAATTCTATAAGGTAGCCAGTGATATATTTTAGAACTGCACGGTTAGGAGTAAGATTTGTAGGGTTTTCAATTAATTCAGCAGAAAACAACCAGTATACCACACCGCTAAAAGCGAGCGCAACCGTTACCCATACTGCCGTCCATATACCGGCCTCTTTGCTTTTTATTACATGAGCGCTGCGGTTAAAGACCCCTAGATCCAGCGCAAGACAAATAAGTATAAATACGAGAAAAAGACCCCAGATGAGCATATAAAAAATGTTTCGCTACAAATGTAATATAGATTTGAAGCAGGCCGATGTTACAGATTCTAAATTGCTGTTAAATAATTGTAGATACAGGGCTTTCTCTGTAATTTTTAAACTCTAAAACAAAAAATCAATCTATAAACTATAATTATGAGCGCGCTTAACGTAACTCAAAAATTAATTAATGACCATTTAATAGAGGGGGAGCTTATTCCCGGTAAAGAGATAGGTCTTAAAATAGATCAGGCATTGCTTCAGGATGCTACCGGTACTTTAGTTCAACTAGAATTAGAAGCTATGAATCTTGACCGTGCAAAGACTGAGGTTGCCGTACAATATGTAGATCATAATCTGCTGCAAACAGATTTTAAAAATGCAGATGATCATGCTTTTTTGCATAGCGCCGCTCAAAAATTTGGCTTATGGTTTAGCAGACCGGGAAATGGTGTAAGTCACCCTGTACATATGGAGCGCTTTGGCAAACCCGGCAAGACTATGGTGGGCTCAGACAGTCACACTCCGGCGGCAGGATCGCTAGGTATGCTGGCGATAGGTACCGGCGGGCTTGATGTTGCTGCTGCAATTGCGGGACAACCTTATTTTGTAAAGATGCCTCAAGTGATGGGCGTAAAACTTACTGGTAAACTGCCTGACTGGGTGAGTGCAAAAGATGTCATTCTTGAGATGCTAAGACGTTACGATGTAAAAGGTGGCGTAGGAAAAATTATTGAATATTATGGTGAGGGTTTAAAGCATTTAAGCGCAATGGACAGACATGTCATTGCAAATATGGGGGCAGAATTGGGAGCGACCACTACCGTTTTCCCAAGTGACGATGAGACCAGAAAATTTTTAAAAGCCCAACATCGGGAAGAAGACTGGACAGAACTTCTCGCTGATGAAGGTTGCGAATATGATTTGCATGACGAGATTATTCTAGATGATCTTGTTCCTCTAATAGCATTACCTACAAGTCCCGGAAATGTTGTTCCTGTAAGAGAAGTAGAAGGTAAAGAAATAGGACAGGTAGTGATTGGTTCTTCTGCAAACCCGGGATTACGAGATTTCTGGATGGCTGGAGCCATAGTAAAAGATAAAACTGTAGATGGTGATATTTCTTTCGATATAAATCCTACCTCAAGACAGATCATTCAAAATATGATAGATAATCGCGCTTTTGCTAATCTTATAACAGCAGGTGCTCGTTTTCACCAGTCAGGTTGTATGGGTTGTATTGGTATGGGTCAGGCACCAGCATCAGACACGATAAGTTTGAGAACAATGCCACGTAATTTCCCCAGCCGTTCTGGTACAGAAGATGATCAGGTACATTTATGTAGTCCCGAGACTGCAGCAGCTTCTGCCTTAACGGGTAAAATAACTGATCCTCGTGATCTTGAGAAACTTTTCGGAATGACTTATCCTAAGTATGAACAACCTGAAAAAGAGATCATTAATACAGATATGCTCATCGCTCCTGCTGAAGACGGGTCGAAAATAGAACTTAAAAAAGGACCAAATATTAAGTCATTACCCACAACAGAGCCTCTGGTAGATAAGGCCGAAGTGCCCGTATTGCTCAAAATGGAAGATAATATCTCTACAGATGAGATATTACGTGCCGGGGCAGAGGTTTTACCATTTAGAAGTAATCTGCCTGAAATTAGTAAATTCTCATATTCAGTTATAGATAAGACATTTTATGATCGCGCACAAAAATCTAAAGAAAGTCATGGTGGGCACATTGTTGTTGCCAGAGATAATTATGCCCAGGGTTCTAGTAGGGAACATGCTGCATTGGCACCAAAATATCTGGGTCAGGTTGCAGTAATAGCAAACAGCTACGCCCGTATTGCGTGGCAAAATCTTGTTAATTTTGGTATTCTGCCATTAGAATTTATTTCCTTAGCAGATTATAACAAAATTGAGCAGGGAGATATAGTTAGTTTTAAAAACCTTAGAGAAGATGTTGCTAACCGAAACAATATACACGTTTTGGTAAAGAAAGAGAACGGGAAGACCGAAGAGTTTGAGACCAGACATTCATTAAGTGACAGACAAATTCAGGTATTATTAAAAGGCGGAATTATTAATGAGTTCAAATCGCGCCTTTCTAATAAAGAAGTTGATGCGGTTGATAAAAATACTGTAACGGCCAATGAGCGGCAGCAAATAAAATAATTTAAAATAACATAATACTGAGCTTTTATACCCTTTGGGCTAACCCCTAAAGGGTAATGTATTTAACCCCCGACAGAAAACTACTAGTCTGGCTACTGTCTTTATAAACATTTTATGGCAACGGAAAACAACAAAAGAGATGATTCTTCAAAAGACAGTAAATCAATTATAGATGGCGGCAATGAGAAAGAAGAGAAGAAAAAACAGAAGCAGGAAGATATTGACAATGAGCTGGAAAATTCTGAATCTACAGACGATAACAGAGCAAAAACTCATGGTGAAATATTAAAACAGCAAATAATTGAAGGTCAGGAAACTTATGATCGCAGTTCGAGTAGTATTCTATTAAGTTCGCTCACTGCGGGATTAGAAATAGGTTTCAGTTATTTAATGTTATGTGCTGTTTTTTATTTTTTCACTGATAAGGTATCAGAAGAATCTGTGTTTAAAATAATAGCTTTTGTGTATCCTATTGGTTTCATCCTGGTAATTCTGGGTCAATCAATTTTGTTCACAGAGCAGACTTCTTTGCTCAGCCTACCGGTATTGAATAAAAAACGCTCTTTAGGTAGTTTGTTAAAACTGTGGGGACTTGTTATAATAGGAAATTTAATTGGAGGTTATCTCATGTCTTTTCTTATGGTTTGGATAGGACCGGAATTAGAAATTTTTACTCTGGATTCTATAGAAAAGATAGCCGTTCATGTTACAAGAGCAGAATCATTTGTCATATTCATAAGCGCCATTTTAGCCGGTTGGCTCATGGGATTACTTTCATGGCTTTTAACATCATCACAGGATACTATGAGCAGAATAATAATAATTTATATTGTAACTGCAGTTATGGCTTTTACAGGATTGCACCACAGCATCATAGGTAACGTAGAAGTTTTTGCAGGTTTGATAAGTTCGCCTAATATCACTCTCGCCGATTATGTGTCATTTGAAAGTTTGGCCTTGATTGGTAATGCAGTAGGTGGGGCTGTTTTTGTGGCGCTGTTAAAATATCGCGCTTTTGTTTACAACATCAATAGCGTGAGTTCATAATTCACTAATTAATAATTACTTATAAAATATAATTTTCTGTGATTTTTTAGGTGATTCAATTCTACAAGTATCATGGCTAAAGGCAGTATTAACAATGGTTTATAACTTAAGCGTTATTTAATATTGGCGAAACATTAGGAAGGGTAGTGAAGGGTTATTTTCGCAACGATTATAACCTCTAAAAATTATCTCTAATGATCAGAAAATTACCCTTTTTGTTTGTCATTTTTTGTGCTGTATTCTTTTCAGCGTCATTAAATGCACAAACAGTTTTTATTAATGAGATCCATTATGACAATGATGGAGCAGACGCCGGCGAAGCAATCGAAATTTCAGGACCCGCCGGTACAGACCTTGAAGGTTGGACGTTAGCCCTCTACAACGGAAGCAATGGCAGCGAGTATGGTAGCATTACGTTATCAGGAATTATTCCCGATCAATCTTCAGGTTTTGGAACACTTTCGTTCGAAAAATCAGGAATTCAGAATGGTTCTCCTGATGGTTTAGCACTTATTGACAACAATAACAATGTTGTTCAATTTTTAAGCTATGAAGGTACTTTAGTTGCCGTTGGCGGCCCGGCAGATGGACAATCAAGTACAGACATAGGTATTGCAGAAAATGGTACCGAAGCAGTAGGCGGTGCGCTACAATTAACGGGAACAGGGACAACCTACACAGATTTCGTATGGAATTCTTTAGCTGTAAGTACATTTGGCAATGTAAATACAGATCAGTCTTTTGGTACATCTACAGATACTGAACCCGATCCCGTTACAACAGATTTTGTGGCTTTTATCAATGAGATCCACTACGATAATGCAGGTGGTGATGTAAATGAAGGAGTTGAGATTGCTGCATACGCAGGAGCAGACCTCACAGGATGGTCTCTAATTCTATACAACGGTAATGACGGTTCATCTTATAAAACTGTTAATCTTTCTGGTGTTGTTGAAAATGAGAATGGTGGTTTTGGAACCATCTTTTTCGCTATAGCAGGTTTACAAAACGGCTCACCTGATGGTGTGGCTCTTGTTAATGCAGATGGCGAACTCGTACAATTTTTAAGCTATGAAGGTTCTTTTGCAGCTGTTGGCGGGCCAGCAGATGGCATAACCAGTACAGATATTGGTGTAGAAGAAACCAGCTCTACTCTAGAGACAGGTTCTTTACACTTGGTTGGTGAAGGAGAGCTTTATTCCGATTTTACCTGGGAAATAACCGATATTAACAGCTTTGGGGCGGTTAATGCAGGCCAGACTTTTCTTCATGAAACTATCGTTTTTATTAACGAACTTCATTATGACAATGTAAGTACAGACAGTAACGAAGCTATTGAAGTTGCTGGTACTGCAGGGACAGATCTTGCAGGCTGGTCTCTTGCACTTTACAATGGTAATAACGGTGCCGTTTACAATACAATTAGCTTAAGCGGAATTCTGCCAAACCAGGATAATCATTTTGGTACTCTAGCGTTTTATCCATCCAGTATTCAAAATGGATCGCCAGATGCAATCGCACTTATTGATGCAGAAGGAAATACTATACAATTTTTAAGCTATGAAGGTACATTTGCTGCTGTTGACGGCCCTGCAACAGGCTTGACCAGTACAGATATAGGAGTAGAAGAAACAGGTGCTACAGCTGCAGAAGCTTCTCTTCAACTTACCGGTTCTGGACGTTATTATGAAGATTTTGTGTGGGCGGTTACCACTTCTAATACATTTGGAAATATCAACACAGATCAAAGTTTTGGAGGTATAATTACTCCGGAACCTGAGCCAGACCCAATTGATCCTGATGCAATTATCACAATAGCTGAAGCACGTGCAGCGAGTGAAGGTGCTTTAGTAACGATCACTGGTATTTTAACTGCGGCAGATGAACTGGGCGGTCCTGCTTATATTCAGGATGCTACCGGTGCAATGGCGATTTACGATCAGGCTGTTCACGGTGAAGGAGTTTTCGCCATAGGCGATTCTATAACAGTACAGGGCACCCGCACCGCTTACAATGAATTAATCCAATTAAGCCCTGTTAATCAGGTAGATAATAACTCACCGGCTACGACCACTATTACTCCGGTGACTGTAACTTTAGCTGAAATTCAAAATTATCGCGGGCAATTGGTTCGCATTGAGAATGTAAGTTTTGCTACACCGGGTGAATTGTTCTTTGGTGATTCTAATTATATAATCACAGATTCAAGCGGTGGTGCAGAGTTGCGTATTGATAATGACGTTGAAGGTCTAGTTGGTCTTGCTCAACCAGAAAATTGTGGTGCTATAACTGCAATTGTAAGCAGGTTTAAAGATACATTTCAACTATTACCACGTATGGCTTCAGATGTGCCTTGTGCGGCTCCTTATGTTGCACCGGGTGATATGATAGATCTTTCTAAAGATGAGACATTTGATATCGCTGCGTGGAATATAGAATGGTTTGGTGATGAAGGTAATTCACCTGCAGCCGGTAATCCGCTTTCAGATGAAATACAGAGAGATAGCGTTCTTGCTGTTATCAAGAAACTAGATCTTGATGTTTTAACTGTAGAAGAAATTTCTGATGACGTTCTTTTCGCAGATCTTGTTAGCCGTTTACCCGGTTACGATTATATATTATCTGAAGGTGTTTCTTATCCTGAACCTTATGGTACAGATCCACATCAAAAAGTAGGTTTTATCTATAAAACATCAACAGTTAAACCCGTATCTACTAAAATCTTACTTAAGAGCCTGCACCCTTATTACGGCGGTAACGGTGACTTACTTGTAGATTATCCCGAAAGCGATCATACCCGTTTTTACGCCAGTGGAAGACTTCCATTTTTAATGACAGCAGATGTTACTATTAATGGTGCTACAGAGCAACTTGATATTATTGCTTTACATGCACGTGCAAATACGGGTGATTTGCAGTCTAAATATGACATGCGTAAATATGATGTAGAAGTTCTTAAAGACACGCTTGATGCACAATATGCAGATCGCAACGTGTTAATTCTGGGTGATTATAATGACGACGTTGATGAGACCGTTGCTGAAGGTATTAATACCACTGTATCAAGTTATGTTTCATATGTAAATGATGCGGCTAATTATAAAGTAGTTACTTCAGAACTTAGTGAAGCGGGGAGACGTTCATACGCTTTCTATCCTAATATGATAGATCACATCACGATCACAGATGGTTTGTTTGATAATTATATTGCTAATACTGCTTCTGTGCATTATGAGTTCTACGATAGTGATTACACGAGAACAACATCAGATCACTTTGCAATTTCAGCGAGGTTTAAATTTACGCAGCCGTTTGTGCTCAATACTGTTGAGACCACAGATGTTACGTGTAACAATGCTGCAGATGGTACTGCTACGGTTTCAGTTTCTGGCGGAGTACAACCTTATTCTTATGAATGGAGTGATGCACAAACAAGTGCTACTGCGACAGATCTTGATGCCGGTACATATAGCGTTACCGTTACAGACGCTCGAGGCGAAAGTGTAACTTCTGGTGAAGTTGTTATTTCACAACCAGACGCAATTACTTTCAGCACAAGTGATGACAGCACAGTTTATGCCGGCTATGACGACGATACGTGTAAGACACTTGCTGTAAGCGAAATCAATACAGGTGATGAGGCTTATGACGTATTATGGAGTACAGGTGAAACTACAGAAAGTATTTCTGCTTGTCCTACAGAAACGACTACATATTCAGTAACGGTGACGACTGCTTCAGGTTGTAGCCTGACAAAAGAAATTACGGTTACAGTAGAAGATGTAAGCTGTGGAAACAACAAATGGAATCAAAAAGTACAACTTTGCTTTAGAGGGAAGGCACTTTGTGTTTCTAAAAATGCAGTACCTGCGCTATTGCGAAATGGTGCTACATTAGGAAGCTGCTCAGACAGTAAACAACCTACTGTTTCTTTAACTAACGTGCGTGTTGCTCAAAACCCGGTTCATAACGTTGCTAAACTTTATGTGGAGAGCACAGGTGATGTAAAAGTAAGCTTTGAGCTTTACGATTTCTTTGGTCGCAAGCAATACAGCTCTAAAGAGAAAGTGAATGCAGGAAGATCTGAGATCTACCTAGATCTGCACAAACTGCGTAAAGGGATTTATTTCCTTAAAGCTAATGTAGATGGAGTAGTGCAGCAGACTAAAATTTTGATCAAGAAATAAAAATCGGTCATTTTATACTAAAAACCCGGTCTTTATGACCGGGTTTTTTTATGATTATAATTGTTAAAAATTAAATCTTACCACAACATTCAAAATGCATCATGATCCTGCTTGTCACCTTTTCTTACAAAAGGTATGAGCAATGCGGCTAAACTTGCCAGAACACTGCCGCCTATTACACCCAGAAAAATTGAATTTACCACTTTATGAGTATCCAGATAATAAAAACCAAAAGTGAATATTCCTGTGCTTAAAAAAGTTATTATGAATATTTTAATACGCTGCTTAGTCATTTTTCTGTTTAAATTACAAAATTGTAAGCACACACGTAAAGTCAGCGGGGTACATATAATTCATTTTAAGAATAATATAAGATAGTAGGGAAGGGGAGCAATTTATCCTGCGTTTTCACGAAAAAATCAGCAGATTTTACCTCTTTTTTAACCGATTTTCAGGCTTAATAAGCTGATTTTTAGATCGTAAAACCCTGATTTCATAGCCATTTACACCGATTTTCTACCCATTTTGCTAGGCTTAGCTTAGTTCTCACCGCTTAGATTTTGCGGTTAAAGGTTTTTAAGCGGGTTATGTGGCGTATGGGATCATTTATGGTTTGAATAAATACTTGACTTATCTGCGGTACTTTTTCTGTGATCTCTATGCGCAGTTTGTTTACAATATCTTCGGCAACTAATAATTCAAGATCATCAAGCAGATCTACTTCAATTACAAGCAGAATACTATCTGGGCCAAAGTGCATTGTTTTTGGGAAATTCCATTTTTTTACGTTCTCATTACTGTCTAGTATTTTCTCTACATCATCAAGAATCTCAGGTCTGGCGCTTTCTCCCAGCAATAAACCTTTTGTCTCATGAGCGAGGAAAGTTGCCACGACTAATAAAAGCACACCAATTAGTAAAGAAGCGCAACCATCAAGATATGGATTCTCTAATGCTTTTGCCAGATAAACCCCTACAAGCGCAATAAACAAACCGGTCACGGCCGCTGTATCTTCTATGATCACGGCAAAGTTGGCGGGATCTTTACTCTTTATAATATTACCTATTAAACTACCGGTTTCATGTGATTTATTAAAAGTACGCAAAGCGATAATTAAAGAAGTACCTTCAAAAACGATAGCTGCGATAAGAACGATATAATTCCAGGTTGGGTCTTCTACAACGTGAGGATCCTGTAAAGCGTGCACGCCTTCATAAATAGCAAAACCGCCACCCATAGCAAAAATGAGAATACTTACTATAAAACTCCAGAAATAGATCTCTTTCCCGTAACCAAAAGGATGTTCTGCATCTGCAGGTTTTAGAGAGCGTTTTATACCCAGTAATAAAAGGAGGCCGTTGCCGGTATCAATAAGCGAGTGAATTCCCTCTGCGAGCATGGCAGAACTTCCGGTAAAAAAGGAAGCTACAAATTTACTTAAAGCAATAAGAGTATTGGCTACAATAGCGCCGTAGATCGCGAGTTTAGAACCGCCTGTTGACATAGATTAATTGTTTAGATTGAAAATTACATTTTTTACAGCACATAGCGCAGGGGAGTAGCTTTTGCAAAACGTTTTTTAAATAAAAATTAGGATAATGAGACCAAGTAGCTCAAAATAACCCACTGGCAGCAGATTGTGTAAAAAGTAACAATAACGTATTTCGCGTAAGCTTAAACCACTGGCGTTTAAATATTTATTATATTTATAGTACTTGTCTTGATAATCATGGCGTCTTCTAAAAAAATATTCATCAGCTATTCCCGTGCAAATCTGGGTTATGTGACTCAGCTTGTAAAAGTATTGCGTAATAAAGGGATCGAGGTATGGTTTGATCAACATATAGAAGGCGGCGATGTGTGGGATAATGAACTCGAGCATCAGCTTAAAAATGCAGATGTAATTATCTGGGTGTTGTCTAAAGCTTCTGTAGCTTCAGAAAATGTAGCTAATGAGATAAGTTATGCAGAAAGTCTCAATAAAAAGGTCATTCCCATAAAGATAGAAAACTGCGATATGCGCATGCGCTGGGCGCGAAAACAATACATCAACTTTATAGGCAGCCATTCTGAAGAAGGTTTAAAACAACTAATTCACGATATTGATAAAGAAGATGAACCGGGAGAAAAACCGCCTAAACCACCATATAAACCCTATCCACCGTTTAAAAAATCATCTGGTACACCGGTTTTAAAAATACTGCTCATAACAGGTGGTGCGATCTCCTTGATTTTTGTGTTTTTTATAATTGTATTTGCAGCCCTTGGCTCTATAGATACTCCGGTTGATCCCGATCCTGTAGATCCCGTGGAGTATGATCAATCTGGTTTTACAAATACAGATCCAGATGATTATAATGATACAGATTACTCAAACGTAGACACACCGGCGATAACGCCTGCAAGCACAACAGAACCTATACAGAGCAATTATACAGATCCTGTTGCGAGTTACACACCTACAGACCGTGAGAAACTGTATGGTTATGTATATTCTGGCACGTATGCAGACCAGATCAATCTGGGCTGGGTTTTATACGCTCAGTTGTATTATGGCAACATTAGCACCGCTTTTTTTAATACAGATTATAATACCGTACCGGCTATTGGCACTTATGTAACTTCTACACAATCTACATCTGTTTACAATGCTGTGCCCACACCGTACCAGGCAGCAACTGTGCTTAGTAATATGCCGGCGAGCAAAGTGGGAGTAGTGGTTAATTTTTACATTACAGATACAGAAATGTGGCTTTATCTGGCTTATGCACGGTAATTAGCAAAGAATTTCTGTTTTATAAGTGGAATAAAATCTAAAATATCCTGCTTAAAGAGCCAAAATAACAGCATTAAAATCCCCTAAAATAGAGGTGAAATCACCCTTAAACCGCTAATAATCAGAATGTATATTTACATAAAGGCATCGTTATGGGCAAAAATCTATTTATAAGCTATTCACGGGCAGACATAGATTATGTAAAACGGCTGGTAGATATTTTGCGCGATAAGGGCTTTAATATTTGGTTTGATGCTAACATACGTTCCGGCCAACACTGGGACCAGACCATACAACAGGAAATCACTAAATCTGATATTCTAATTATCATACTGTCAGTCAATTCGGTGGCATCTAATAATGTGATGGATGAAGCTTCGTATGCCATGAGCAAAGACAAGACCATCATCCCCGTGCGTATAGATAACTGTGAGGCGCCCATGCGGCTGGCCAGATTTCAGCACATAGATCTGTCTAAAGATTTTAAAGCAGGAGTAGAGCGGCTGGTCTCAGATATTAATTACGATAGCGGAAATACAAATACCGCTTTCGCGAAAGCTAAACCTGTTACAGCATATACAAATGAGATAAAACCAGATAACAAACTCAAAAAAATACTGCTCATTGCGATTCCCGTAATTCTAATTGTGGGCGGAATTTTCTGGTATGCCGGAAAAGGAAATGGTCCCGTAAACAAAATAAAAGCGGAAGAAGCCATACCGGTAGCGGTAGATTCTACAATCGCCGAAACTCCTGTAAAGGAAGAACCCACAAAACCAACTGAAGGTACTGGCACAGAAACTGAACCACCAGATGATAAAGAACCGGTTAATCCCGGTGGTTTTACTAAACCCACATTAAAAAATCCTGCTTTTAAAAATGCCCACATAGCAACACTTAGTAGTGAGGCTCTGTCAAAAGTCACCAATTCTAAAAGCATAATCATAAACGGCCAGATCTGGTCTGCAAATGACATCAATCTTGAGAATTCGCTGTCTGTATGCTATAACAATGATTGTAAGAATGGGCGTTTATATACATTAAGAGGTGCAGCGCTGGCATGTAAATCGCTGGGCGATGGCTGGCGGTTGCCCACAGATGCCGACTGGCAAAAACTTGTACGCAGTCATGGCGCAGATTTTAACGAACTTACAGTTGGCGGAAATTCACAGTTTAATGCGACCTTATCTGGTAAGCGCATTTATAACACAGATAATTTCTATTTCTACGATCTTGGTTCTGTGGGTTATTACTGGAGCGGTACGGCAGATAAAAAATCTAAAGGAAACGCATTTGTCTATATCTTTAGAATACGAGACGGCCAGAAAGCTGTTTTACGTGATACAAGCCCTATAAATGATTATATGTCGTGCAGATGTATAAAAGACTAGAATGGAGCAAAAGTGGAGAACAGAATAAAACTGGAGAAACAGAGGTTGTAAAATATTCTATTTTACATAATATAAATTATAGTGCAAATATGATAAATGAGTCAAACGGCGAGAGGCCAAGGACAACATTGAGATTCTATTTTAGATAATAACTTAACAGGAAATGAAGTCAATATCTTCACCAAGAATTTCTTTAACTTCATCATTAGTATATTTTGAATTAGGAACTCCAATAACCATTAAATCAATTGGTCTAGACATTGCTACATATATCATCCTTTTCTTTTCATTTGGAAATATAGCTGGTGTTGAATAATCGGATAATGAAATACTTTGACCTTTGCTAGTAGAACTTAAAATCATTAAAACAGAGTCAAAGGTTTTTCCTTTTACCTGATGAATAGTTGAAACAGGAACTACTAAACCATTATCCTTAAAATCAAACAAATCAGAAACACTTGTCTTATATTGCTTTAGCCATTGGCCTTTTTTTATGTCAAAATCTATATCATCGTCAAGTAGAAACATCTTTTTTAGATAAGCGCCACACAATTTAGACCAGTCTTCTAGAGTATTATTGAAACTAGGAACTCCTTTCAGAACTTCTATTATTAATGCATTGTATTCAGAATTGCTTTTTAATTCTAACACTCTTTCTTTTGAATCGAATTGATTTACGTTGGGGTTTTCAATTACAGGAACCACACTGCGTAAAATATTTACAGCACTTTTAATTTCATTATTTTTATAGCAAATTACAGCTCTAACCAAATAATTAGGGATTGAATTTTTCCATGGATAAACCTTGCCATTTCCTGCTCCTGTAATTAATTTCTGCATAGATTGACCACGCACTACGACTTGACAAGTATTATAATCTTCAGTTAATTCAATATATTTTTCGACACATTTAATTTCTTGACCATCATCGTACCTCAAAACACAAATATTCTTTTCAATATCTATATTTGCTGTTGAATTAACTTTCTTTTCATGGCTTAAACGTAATTTTTGATAAGCATTAATAATATTTTGAGATGAACGTCTACAACTCATTAACTCAAGACAATTCCAATTTTTTGTGTCTTTATACTTTGCATAAAATAAGTCTGGTCTTGCATCTCTAAACTCATACAGACTTTGATAAGGGTCGCCAATAAATTCAATGTTTTTTAGTCCCATTTCAATTAATTTATCAAAAATTGCATGTTGTATTTCAGAAGTGTCTTGAGCCTCATCAATAACCATAAAAGGAAACCTCTTAATTAACCACTCTCCTATTCTAGGAAAACTATTTAAAATTTGAAGTGCAAAATATTCTGAATCAGATGATTTTAAAAAACCAAGAGCTAATTGCTGGGTTTTAACAGCATTGCAATAATTAAAATATGTTTGTGAGCCATCTCCTCCAATAGTAGAATAAGTTGTTCCGTCAATTCTATATTCAATTGAACTTGGTTTATATGAATAAAGATATTTCCAGTGTTTTTTTAGTTGATAACTATTACTCAAAATCTCGTCTATTATGTTTCCTTCATCAATAATCTGTACTTTGCTCAAAGCTGGTTTAATTAAGTGAATAAAAGGTCTTGTTATAAAGGAGTATACAAAGCTATCAATTGTTGACACATCATTTGGAAAACCAAGTAACTTCCCTGTAAAGGATTTATATTTTTCATTGATTTCATCTTTTGCAACATTTGTAAATGACAAACATATGATACCAGCATATTCGCCAAAATCTCTATTGCACTCTTCTATTAATTGTTTTAGTTTATAGGCAATTGTAGTTGTTTTACCACTTCCTGGACAAGCGTTTAACATTACCTTCCCTCTTGCTTTTAAATACTCTTCTCGTTCTAGGCTATTCTCAAATTCCATTTACTATTATTTTAAATGATTAACTCCATTTTCGATATAGTATGGAACGATAAAATTCTTCTTTGCTTCTTCAAGGTTATCTAAAATATGTTGTGCAAAATCTTGTGCGAATTCTGATTTTGTAGGCAATGCTTTCCACATTAAAATAGGGATTCTTTGTTTTTGATTAGCATCAATATCATTACCTTTTATGGCATCAACATAAGCTTTAATTTTTTTGAATTCATTTGGTAAATTGTCTTCAATATATTTTACTAAAAAGTTGTTATAGAAATCCAACTTATTATTGGGGACATTGTCAGACGCTAATTGAAACTCTAATGTTTTTATTGCTGTATGCATTTCAATATTAGCAATTCCATTACTTACGGAAGTAATATTTTTCAGACGATTTGATTCATAAGGAGCTATTAATAGTTTATGGAAATCTTCTAAATTATTGTCTTCAAATAACACATCAAAGGGATAATTCTTTGATTCTTTTTTACATCTATCATCATCGGTAATTATTGTAACTTTCTTATCTAATCTTTTATCTTTATTAACAGAATTAAATAGATATAAGTAAGGGTAAAAAGAAATTCCCTCAATATTAACTAACTCAATTCTATAATCTTCTAATTGAAATCCTAGAACTTGTACAAAAGCATCTATTAATAATTCTTCAGAAATGCCTTCAACCAACAATATTCCTCTTGCATAAAATAGTTGAGATTTTGTTACATCAATATACCTAATAAGTTGCTTTCTTCTCTTTTTAATAGCATCTTCATCAAGTGTAATATGAGGTTTAGTAACATCTTCAATAATATTTTCTAATATTCTATCATTATAACAATCTATAATTCTAGTTGCTCTATTATTTAGATGTATTAAATTTTCAAATAATGCTTTTGATGTTAACGTTGGAGAATGGGTAGTTATAAAAAGTTGACTGTTTTTAGGAGCATTCGTCTCTTTTAAGAAATTAAATAAATTTAATTGCAACTGTGGATGTAAATGTGCTTCTGGTTCTTCAATTAACAATGAGAAATGCGATAATTTATCAACACTCAATCTATCTTTAATATCTCCTAATACTGTTGCTATATAAATAAGATTATTAAAGCCTAAACTATTTTGCCAAAGGTTAAATCCACTATTGGTATTTAATGTATTCTTGTCATGAGGTAAAAAAGGCTTAATAGCATTTACTATATATTCAATTTTGGCCTGATTCATTATTAGACCAATTTTATTTTCTTGTCCACTTTTAAAAATTTGTTCAAGATTTGTATTTACGCTATCTCTGGTTAACAAAACTTCATCTCTCTTTAATAAATCTTGATTTGCTTTACTAACTATTTCCTCAATCTCTTCATTTTTTCCTGCTCTTGTAACTATACGTTTTATTACTTTTCCAAGTATATTATTTCTAGTATTTAATAAATCTTTTGTACTGTCTCTTAATGCTCCAAGGTAGTAATGTTGAAACAATTCAAAAGTTTTATAGTCAGCTTTTTGTGACCCTCCAATTCCTGTAGAATAGCTAAATGATGGATACTTATCTTCTCTTCTTTCATACACAATTGTAATAGTTGCATAATCATCATCAGGAGTTTTTCCTAACATCAAATATTCATAAAAGGCTCCTTTTTGTTCATTCGATAAATCACTAAAAGTATATGTAATTTCTATTGTTTCAGAAGTGGTTTTTGCTCCTAAATCTTCAAAGAAATCTTCGTTGGAGATATAAATATCTCTTTTTGCATCTGCAACGTTATATAGTATGCGTATAGCGTCAATTAAGGCGGATTTACA
Organism: Leeuwenhoekiella sp. A2; assembly: GCF_047946655.1. Classification (GTDB taxonomy): domain Bacteria; phylum Bacteroidota; class Bacteroidia; order Flavobacteriales; family Flavobacteriaceae; genus Leeuwenhoekiella. The sequence goes on along the minus strand of NZ_CP172311.1, from coordinate 3,534,823 downwards.
ACTCCCATTTTCGCCAATTATCATATTTATACTTGAATCAAAATCTGCTTCAAGGCTTTTAATCCCACGAAAATTGTGGATTTCTATTTTTGATAAATACATATTTTCAATTTTCTGTATGCTTTATGCTTTGGAATTACAAAAGTCACATTGCTGTTAAGTAGCTACAAGGGAGAGTTTAAATATACTATTTTTAATAAGTTACACTTTACGGTATCCCGTAATCCATTGGAAATTAATACAAAAAAAAGTCAATATCTAACTTTCTACTTCCCTCCTATTTTTTAGTTTCAGCTTGTTTTATAGCAACGAAACCTCCTGAAAAATCGACTTAAAGCATGAAAAAACCGCCTAAAACTGGCGACTTTCAGACGTTTATTCAAAAAATAAATGGAGTTTTGAGAAGGTAGCTATTAAAAAATCAGATGGCTCTCATAATCCATTCGTTGACTCAATACACGAATTATAAATATTCCTTCTGCCAGTGGTAGATAAAATACAGTGTGAGCTTGATATGTGAATCTTTTTAGATCATCTATAAACATTGATGCATCTCTGCCCAAATTAGGGTTTTCAGCAAGAACCTGAAAAACATCGTGCATGCCTAAAAAATACTTTTGTGTCTGTAGCAGTCCAAATTTATAGATTCCAAATTCGTACATCTCGGCTAAATCAATTTCTGCTTTGCGGGAGAGTTTATAAACGCCCATCTTCTTGCATACGCGCTTCAACTTCTTTCATGATTTCAAGCAACGACTTGGTACCCGCGCCACTTGCAAGCCCTTCATCAAGCTTACTTTTAAGTGCAAGAAATTTAGCATGATTAGCCTGATCCTGACGTACCAGATTTCGCAAGTACTCACTGTCGTTAGTGAATTCACCAGCTTCTATTTGTGCTTTTATCCATTTATCCTGCTTTTCGGTAAAGGTTACCGTTTTACGTACTGTGCTCATAATTCTATCATCATACTATTGGTGTAATTTAATGATTATAGAAGATAATTACTCAAACTTTTAAATGTATTTTCTAAAAGTAACCCCGCTTCTCTCTCCCTTAGTTAATCGTCCTTATTATTTTCCAAACAAATACAATCAACTAAAAATCAGCATAAACCATATAAAAATCGCCAAAAACAGGCGATTTTTCGGGATTAATTGATATTCATATTTTATAAATAACTATTCGACCAAATAACATTTCTTTCACGTAGCACCCTAACTCCCTCACTTAAAAGCTCTAAAAAATGAGCTTCTAAATTGTGAATATCTATCTATTTTTAGGAGGTTTTCGCCCAGAGCTAAATCCTATTTTTGAATTCTTAAAAATGAAAAGATATGAGTGCAACGTGGTATGAATGCAAAATAAAATACAGAAAATTTGACGAAGCGTCTGGTAAGCAAAAGGTAAAAACCGAACCTTTTTTAGTAGATGCTGTTTCTTATACTGAGGCCGAAAGCAGAATAACTGAAGAAATGGCCGCTTATTTAATGGAAGGTGAAGAAATTAAGATCACTAATATCAAAGTGGCTAATTATGCTGAGATTCATCCTTTTGAGAATTGTGATCGCTGGTTTAAATCTAAGGTTGCGTTAATCGCTTTTGACGAAGAAAGCGGTAAAGAGCGCAAAACAAATATTTATCTTCTGGTGCAGGCCAACGATGTAAAAGAAGCTTTTGAGCATACGGTGAGCACGATGGAAGATACAATGGGAGAATACAGCATCCCGGCTGTTTCTGAGTCTCCTATTATGGATGTGTTTCCTTATTTCACAGGTGAGGAAGATGATGCAGAGCGTGTAGAAGAATTTACAAGACTTAAGGATTCTGTTCCTGCTTCTAATGAAGAAAATGAAGAGTTGGCCATGGCAGATTCTCTTACAGAAGCTGAATAATATTTTTGATTAAAGGAAGGTTTTTGAGCGCCAGCGAGAAGTCGCACGTGTAGCTATTGATCAAATAATTATCAATACCAGAGTCACTTGTGTGATTTCTCAGTCGCTGAAAAGGCTTCTATTAAATGACAATTTATTGTTGTTTTAATGCGCTGTGCTTTCAGTATGAGTATCTTTAACAAGAATCTGTTTACCAAATTATTAAAATCAAGATATGATCATCCCAAAATTACATTATATATCTCAGGGAAATACTCAGGAAGAGCATTTGGCAAATATTCAGAATGCCTGTACTTCCGGTATTGAATTGGTGCGGTTAGGTTTGCAGAATGCATCAGAAAATGAGATGTCACAACTAGCTCAAGAAGCTATTAAGATCACATCTCATTTTCAAACACGGTTGATAATTTGCGATGATTATAAGTTGGCTAAAGAGATCAAAGCAGACGGCGTACATTTAAATAACCAGCCGCTCTCCCCTACTTTAATCAGAGCAAAGTTATATCCCTGGCAAATAATTGGCGCTACCGCTAATACACTTCAGGATTGTGAAGCAGTACTTGCTGCAGAGGTTGATTATATAAGTCTGGGGCCTTATAAAGCTGATAAAGCCACCACAGAGAATAAAAGTTGTGTTTTAGGTCTTAATGGTTACACACTAATCACAGAAGCTTTAAATACAAAAACGCATATCCTCGCTTTTGGCGAAATAACCACAAACGAAGTAAGCGATCTTTTAAAAGCCGGAGTTTCCGGGATTGTGCTTTCTAGCGAAATCACACGTGATTTTAATGCGATAAGAAGTTATAACGAACTTCTAAACGCATCTGTTACTGAAGAACAGCGTCATACTTTTGAATAGCTTAAAAAATATATTTTAGACTTTCGCTATTGCGAAAAAATAAGGAGCCAATATTTTCGGATATATATCAGCTTTTTAGAAAAGTCTTCTTTTTACCTTTTTAAGATTGGGCACAAACTCCTGCTTAAATGAGCGCTTGTTCTTTACCCAGTCGTAGGTGTAATATGCCATTTGTGCTAATGTTATTAATCTAAGTAGTTTTTTCATGATGTTAGTTTTACACAATATATCAATGAAATAAATACGTATTATCAATATTAATATTCTTTAACTTTAGATAGTTAAAACCTCCTGAAATTTTACATTTTCCAACATGAAAAAATGGTTTATATTCAGGAAAAATCGGTCTAAAAGCATTAAAAAACCGCTTGTTTTAAGCGGTTTTTTAGCATCAACTAAATGGTAATTAAGAATTATAAATGTTTCTTTTTAGTGACCTCTGCTGAGATTTACTTTATGTTTCATTTACATATGTAAAACTATTAATTAGAGGTAGCGAGTTGTATTTCTTTCGCCAAGATGCAATTTTCTGTAGGTGAGTTGACAGAAATTGTACGTGAATAAACAGGAGCTTTATTTTATTCTGAATTTTTAATGGCGATTAGGTTTAGATATCTAAATGTGCTAGAAATCGGCATAAAAGCATCAAAAAACTCTTATTTAGGCTGGGTTTTTCGGAACTCCATTCACTCACCAAGAGGAATATGATATTCCCAATCCCAGGTTTCGTGTTGATGTCTGGAAACCAACGTTAATCTATTTACTTCCAGTTGTCTTATATATTCGGTTTTCGAAAAATAAGTTAAACTGTCATGAAGCATTTTTATTCCGCTGGTTTTTGAAATTGTAATATGTGGCGTAGCCGGAATTTTTATTGAAGTAAGTTTTCTATGTAGATCTCTAATCCACAGGATTTTTATAAGTGTATGAATGTGTTTAACTTCTTTATTTGTAGCTACTTTTAGTAGTAACACGTTAGCATTATTTTCAAAGATGTCAAAACCCTGAATTTCTAATCTAAATTTTGCTATGCTTGATAATTGGTTAAAAGCTCTGATCATAATATTTTCCTGCCGCGTGTCCATTTCAAATGCAGCAAGTGTAATATGGGGTTTTGATCTTACGAGTGGTTGTTTACCAAATAAGGTTTCAAATTTTTGCTTAAACTGATCAATTTCCTCAAAAATTAGGTCGTTAGGAACAATTCGTAAATTATAGATTTTAACCATTCAGAAAGTTGCTTGATCAATACTAAATTTAAGCAATACAATCTGGCATAAGATAATTTATACGTAAATCTTTAGCGATAAAATCGGCTCAAAAGCATTAAAAAACCGCCAATTTTAGGCGGTTTTCGGTCATTGGCTATTTTTTTTTACCTGATCCAGGTAGAAAACCACGCATCTGCATTGTTTGCTGTTCTGCCAAGGCCCAAATCTGCAAACCAATGTACGCCCTCGGCATAATTACTTGAGTGGTACATTTTAGGCCACCCCGCTGCAGCGCCGGGGCAGCAATATGCCCAGAGCCAGGAACCTGAGTCAACCACAAAAGTAGATGAAGCTCCATTTGCCCAGGTTGCAGCACCATTAACATCTGTTGCATCACTTTGTAATGCGCCAATGGCCAGTGGTGATGTTGAAGTTGTTTTATTGCATAAGACACCGAAGATGCTCCTGACCTTAACTGCACATCTTTACAAAGTTTAGCTAATTCTATAACGGTTGTTCTGGGTAAATAACCCAAAACATCAGGGGATGTAACTACGCTTACTTGAGGCGCTGCAATATTTCCCGCTCCTACATTTAATAACATCCAGCCACCGCCATCTGTGGTCATATCTGCGTAAACCTGAAAAGGTATACCCTCGTTTAGATTTGAATTACTAATCCAATACACACCATCAGGAGCTAATGGAAAATTCTGTTTTATTTGATAAGCACTTATGCCTGCGGTTTCCTGAGTTAAACCGTTTAACTCATATAAAATATTACTCCCGTTAGCAGATAAACCTTTGCCAGATCCTATGGCCCCGTTTTTATTTATCTGTTCATTAGCTGAAATAGAGAGTTGACCATTTTTATTGATTGTTTTTAATTTAGGTATAGGTAAAGCGCTAATTGTATTTGCTGTGTCGCTTTCATAACTGTATAAATCTAAAACTTCTGTTGCCGTTAATGCAGTTTTCCATAATCTTAATTCATCAGCCTCACCGTTAAAAAGTGTACCTACAGGCCAGTCCATAAATCCACGACCTAAAGCTAATCCTGAATTCATTATTCTAAAAGTGCCCGTTTCTGTGTTAGCACCTATTTGTACTCCATCTTTATAAACTTTTCTGCCTGTGATCTTATTCCAGACAAATATGTATTGATGCCAAATATCATCACTATTTGCACCGCCCGAAGCACTGTTAAATACGGCATTGCAGCTATTAAATTGAATATTGTCACCTAATCTGGCAATTGCCCCGTAACGTCCTCCCCCACAACTTACCATTTCGCCATAGCTAATGAGATCCTGAGTTGCTGTAGATGCAGATTTAGCCCAAAGACTAATAGTAAAATCATCTGTATTATTAACAAATTGAGAAAGCATGGAATCGCCAAAATAAATCCAGTCGCCATCACCATCAAAACTATAGGCTGAATCGTCGTTGCCAAATCTATCTGCGGTTAGAACAGGGTTTCCTGTAATAACACCATTATAGCTGTTACCGCTACTGTCATCAGCATTGCCAGAAAAAGGGTAATAGGCAATAAGTTGATCTCCTTGGGGCAACACCTGGCTATAAGCGGGAACACTCCAATTTATGAGGAATAGCAGAAATAATATAGTTATTTTTTGAATCATGTTTAATTTGATCTAAGACTATAATTAATAATAAAAATCAAATTGAATTCTGTCACTCTCGCTCAATGTGTAATTTCCATTGTTAGCAGGTACATAGGTTAAGGTCTTTGCACTAACACTATAAGCCGAATTACTTATTCGTATACCGTTGACATACATTTTTACCTTGCTGTTTACAGATGGTGTTTGCGTTAAAGTAAAAGTTGTTTGCGAGGCTGTTGCAGAAAACTCATCTGCTACTTCTCTTACCGGTGTAGCCCCGGAAGAAATACTTCCGTCTGCCATTAAATATTCCGTTGAAGTTCCGCCAGATTTTACAAAAGAAGTAGCTGTAACAGTTCCGCCTGAGGTAATTGCTCCTTTGGTATTAACGAGAGTAATGGCGGAATTTCCTAATTGAATGGTGTTGCTTGCTGGAGATATGGCCTGATAACCAATGGCCGTTGAATTATTTTGATCATTTGTTGAAACATTTGCTCCAGTGCCAATTATTGTATTTCCTGAACCACTGGAAATAGTACTTCCAGATGATTTACCTACACCCACATTCCCACTACCTGTGGTATTGATCAAAGATTGATTTCCTATTGAGGTATTTGAAGTGCCTGTTATTAAGGCCATCATAGACTCTGCACCTACAGAGGTATTACCACTTCCAGTTGTTAAGCCGGGTAGATTATTATAACCCACACTCGTATTATTGTCAAAACCGGTTCCTGTATAGCTTCTCATAGCACCATTACCAAAAGCTGAATTTCTTGAACCTGTACCTGATCCTAATGCAGAACTACCTACTGCGGTATTTTCACCGTTATTACCAATACCTCTGCCTATTCTAATGCTATTTACAGTAATATCATTGCTAAATGTTTTACCTCCGGCAATTGTCTGGTTAGTAGTTAAGTCTACGAAAGTGCCGCTTGTAGCTGTACTTACAGCATTATCAACAAAGGCCGTTGTTGCTATTTGAGTTGTTTTAGTACCTGATGCAGCTGTAGGTGCCAGCGGAGTTCCGGTTAAAGTAGGCGAAGCCAAATTTGCTTTTAGATCAATCGCAGTTTGCGTAGCGGTGGAAACAGGTTTATCAGCATCGCTGGTATTGTCTGCATTTCCCAAGCCTACCATAGTTTTGGTAATCCCTGAAACAGTTCCGGTGAATGTTGGTGAAGCGATATCTGCTTTTAAAGCTAAATTGGTATTTGTCGCATAACTACTTAGATCCTGATCACCGGTGTTTGTTCCTGAAATGGCAGCTAATTTAGTTTTCTCAGCGGTGGAATAATCTTCTGTAGACAGACCTTTTCCGGTTACTTTGTCAACTTTTAGATCGATCGCTGTTTGAGTTGCTGTTGAAACAGGTTTATCAGCATCGCTTGTATTGTCTACATTTCCCAAGCCTACCATTCCTTTGGTAATCCCTGAAACAGTTCCTGTGAATGTTGGTGAAGCAATATTTGCCTTTAAAGCTAAATTAGTATTTGTAGCATAACTGCTGAGATCCTGATCACCGGTGTTGGTTCCTGAAATGGCAGCTAATTTAGTTTTCTCTGCGGTGGAATAATCCTCTGTAGAAAGACCTTTGCCGGTTACTTTGTCAACTTTTAGATCGATCGCTGTTTGAGTTGCTGTTGAAACAGGCTTATCATTATCGCTGGTATTATCAACATTTCCCAAGCCTACCATAGTTTTGGTAATCCCGGAAACAGTTCCAGTAAAAGTCGGCGAAGCTAAATCTGCCTTTAAAGCTAAATTGGTTTTTGTCGCATAACTGCTTAGATCCTGATCACCGGTGTTGGTTCCTGAAATTGCACCTAGTTTAGTTTTTTCAGCTGTGGAATAATCTTCTGTTGAAAGACCTTTTCCGGTTACTTTGTCGACCTTGAGATCAATAGCTGTCTGAGTCGCTGTTGAAATTGGTTTGTCCGCATCGCTTGTATTGTCTGCATTTCCCAAGCCTACCATAGTTTTGGTAATCCCTGAAACAGTTCCTGTGAATGTTGGCGAAGCTAAATCTGCCTTTAAAGCTAAATTGGTATTTGTCGCATAACTGCTTAGATCCTGATCACCGGTGTTGGTTCCGGAAATCGCAGCTAGTTTAGTTTTCTCAGCTGTTGAATAATCTTCTGTAGACAGACCTTTTCCGGTTACTTTATCCACTTTTAGATCAAGCGCTGTTTGAGTTGCTGTTGAAACAGGTTTATCAGCATCGCTGGTATTGTCTGCATTTGCCAAGCCTACCATTGCTTTGGTAATCCCTGAAACAGTTCCTGTAAATGTTGGTGAAGCAATATCTGCCTTTAAAGCTAAATTTGTATTTGTCACATAACTGCTTAGATCCTGATCACCGGTGTTGGTTCCGGAAATCGCAGCTAGTTTAGTTTTCTCAGCAGTGGAATAATCTTCTGTTGAAAGCCCTTTTCCGGTTACTTTGTCAACTTTTAGATCGATCGCTGTTTGAGTTGCTGTTGAAACAGGCTTATCATTATCGCTGGTATTATCAACATTTCCCAAGCCTACCATAGTTTTGGTAATCCCTGAAACAGTTCCTGTGAATGTTGGCGATGCGATATCTGCTTTTAAGTCCAAGTTCGTCTTTGTCGCATAACTGCTTAGATCCTGATCGCCGGTATTTGTTCCTGAAATTGCAGCTAATTTAGTTTTCTCAGCGGTGGAATAATCTTCTGTTGAAAGCCCCTTTCCGGTTACTTTGTCAACTTTTAGATCGATCGCTGTTTGAGTTGCTGTTGAAATTGGTTTATCAGCATCGCTGGTATTATCTGCATTTCCCAAGCCTACCATAGTTTTGGTAATCCCTGAGACAATTCCTGTGAATGTTGGCGAAGCAATATTTGCCTTTAAATCTAAATTAGTATTTGTCGCATAATTGCTTAGATCCTGATCTCCGGAGTTTGTTCCTGAAATTGCAGCTAGTTTAGTTTTTTCAGCGGTTGAATAATCTTCTGTTGAAAGCCCTTTTCCGATTTCTTTGTCAACTTTTAGATTTAATCCTGCCAGCGTAAGAGCCGAATTTTCATCAACATATTTCTTTACAGATCGTACGCTGGGATATTTTATATCTGATGCAGCGTCAAGGATGAGATCTGTGCTTTTATTAGAAGTGTCTTCCTTAAGAGCATCTGCATCTTCCCGCGTATTCATTTCAATAAGCAAACTGCTTTCCAATTCACTTTCTGCTGTGGTAGCCCGTGTTATCTCACTATCTATAGCATCTGCATTATCCCATATTATTTGTGAATAATCAGTGGCTTCCGGCTGCGGAATGTAAGTTAATTCCTGTTCACTTAAGGGTTTGAAGTTTGAATTAGAACCGGTAAAATCTATCTCTACCTTTACTTTTTTAGAAAGTCCATTCCAGTTAATGTCTTCAAAATCGGTAGAACTTATTTGTATACCTTGACCTATATATAAATTTATCATTCCATAAGCATCAGTAGCTGTTTCGTGATATTCTTTATATTCTGCAGTACTTTGATCATTAATAATTGTAAAACGAATAGTTATCTCTTTATCGCTAAACAGATCATTTTGAGAACCTGAATCTGCCTCCGGATTTAAAATAACTGCCTGATAGCTAATGCCCGGTGTTTGAGAAAATCCCGCAAGGGCACAACAGAAAAAGAAAAAGGATAGGAGTAATGTTTTTTTCATTGGGAGTGATTTGGGTGAATGCCTTGATTTAATCGTGGAGCTTTATTGTTTTATTATTTTTGAAATAAACTGCATATTGTTTGTTAGCGCTTTTATGATGTACTCACCAGATGGTAGTTGATCCAGCTGCAGTTCTACCTTTTCTTTTGATTGAAACAGTTTAGATAAAATTTGTACGCCCATCATATTGTAAACCACTACATCAATGGTACTTTCTATTTCTTCCTCAAATTCTAAAAAAACCGATGACTTAAAGGGATTGGGATATACATCTACTATTAAACTGGTAGGTACATTTACATCAACAATTTTGCTTAAAATATTGGGTTGAATGAAACCTTGCCTTATATCATAGGGAATAGCTGTGTAGGTCCCGATAGCTGACTGGCCAATTACTTGCTGCACCAAATATGTGTTACCATTAGCTTCAATTTTTGCTGAAGCCCCGCTAATGCTGGTTGTAGATCGCAGTAAATAATTATTTTGAGCAAATACTTTTGACTGCAGACTACAGCAAAAGAAGATTAATGCACATAAGTGTAGATTTCTTATTTTCATAGTTGGGCTACTATTAATTCCATTCTCAACTTCCTTTAAACAGAAGCAATAGAATCATAAAGCGCGCAAAATAAGCAAAAAACGCATATAATCGATTAAAAAACGCATTTTATCGAATAATTATTTGAGTAGCTCAATAAATTTATAATACATAATCTCACAAAAGTATAAAAGCAAAATAGGCATAAGTATAAGAAAGTTAAATATTAAAACACATTAGGATTATAACTGCGAGGTGAATACTGCCTGAATTACTTGAAAGAAAATTCTTATTAATTATAATATAAAATACTTTGGCTATATAAATATTACAGCGGAATATAAAAATCGATTAAAAAGCATAAAAAACCGCCTGTTATAGGCGGTTTTTTGATGACTAATTTAAATTTACCACGGACTCACATGTGGTTCTTCTTCGATCTCGTGACTAAAATAGGTTCCATTTGCACCATCTTCTGCGGGATCAATATGATCATATAAAAACCTAGCCGAATCTTCTACTTTAAATGGGCCGCCGTGGTTATTAAAATCTGTAGCGGTATAACCGGGATCAATTACATTCACTTTAAAATTTTGATCCTTTAGCTCATAAGCCAATACGATAGTATAGGCATTAAGCGCTGATTTTGAAGGTCCGTATGCTGCACTTTTCACATCATAATGTGACCATTCAGGATCAGAATGTAAAGTAAGTGATCCCAAGCCAGAAGTAATATTGCTTATTCTGGGACTATCAGATTTTTTCAGAAGTTCAAGAAATGCCTGGGAAACATTAATCACCCCAAAGAAGTTAGTATCAAAAACATCTCTTACAGTTTGTGAAGATACGCTAACCGCTTTTTGATCCATTCCGCCTAGTATTCCTGCATTATTCACCAGAATATCCAGTTTTCCAAATTTCTCTTTAACTGCTCTTGCAGCAGATTCTATAGAGTTCTTGTCTGTTACATCTATTTGTACCAGTTGTACATTTTCTAAGCCTTCACGCCTCAGTTTTTCAACTGCAGCCACTCCCCTTTCTTGGGTTCGGCTCCCTAAGAATACATAGTAATCATTTTTGAGCATTATTTTGGCCAATTCAAAACCTAAGCTTTTATTGGCTCCTGTTATCAATACTGATCTCATAATCGTTGTTTTTAATTTTAAACAAAGATAAAATGAGGCAGCAGTGCATGTATTGAAGACTTTCAGGAATTACTGGTACATTTTCCGGATATGCTTTTTGTAAGCTAAAGGCGTAAATGTGGTATGCCGCTTAAAAAAACGGTTAAAATAGGAAGCATCGTCAAAACCTAAACTGTAAGCGATCTCTTTCATAGAATCTTCAGTAAAATAAATAAGTCGCTTAGCTTCAAGTACAATACGCTCCTGTATATGCGCAATTGCAGATTTACCGCTTTGCTGCTTTATCGTATCACCCAGATAACCTGCAGAGATATTTAGCTGCTCTGCATACTGCGAAACTTCATGTTGTACACGAAATTTCTCACCAACAAGATCTAGAAAATCTGATAGTAATAACGACTCTGGCTGATCTTTAATATTCTCAAATTGCTCTGCATACAATCTGCTACAGTAAATTAAAAAAATGCTCACGTAAGACAATAACATACTGTGTTGCCACTGGCTCTCATTTTGATATTCAGCATAGATATTATCAAGGGTTTCTAATAGAAATTGATAATCTGTCTCTTTAAGATCTAAAACATGCCCCCGATGAGGGTTCTGCAAAATAGGCAGATCTTTTAGTGTATTTAAGCTATCTAGCGAAAGAAACTCTTTCGTGATATTCATGTTATAAACATGCAAAGCACAACTTTCTTCCTTTAATTGTACTTGTGAGGGATCTGTAAAATAGAGTTTTCTGGACTGAATGTCATAAGGTTTCATATCGATCCAGTGCCTGCTAAAGTCTCTGACATCTAATATAAAAGCAAAGAAGAAGTAATCTTTTCTATGCGGTATCAAAAAGTCTGAAGACACATAGTTTTGTATAGAATCATTTTTATAGATACTAAAAACGCTGTTTCCGGTTTCAGTATCCATTTTTAAAGGGTAATGGGCAATCTTGTTTCCCAGTTTATAGTCCATTTTCTTACGTTCTCTTATAATCTGAAAATATTCATAATTTATCAGTAAAGAAAATTAGGGATTTTTTACCGCAAGGGAAGAAACCTAACAATTAAATTTCTTCCCTCTTAGTAAAGAATATTAATAAAGTGTGCCAGTAATTCTGCCTGAAGCGTGATTATTGAGATACACTTCAAACTCCTTTAAGCAAGTTCTGCTGTAATGATATTATCAGAGAAACTTTGATATGCACTTTCAAATTGCTTAGCCATATCATCTGGAAATAAATGGAAATCCCCAGTCTCCAGCGCATGCACTATACCTTCTGAAACTACAGATGGTGCAGAAGCATCGTCAAAGCCAGCTTCTCTACCCATATCAGTTGCAATAGGACCAGGATGAACGCTAAGAACAGCTACTCCTTTTGCTCCCAGATCTGCCTTGATGCCTTGAGTTAAGGAATAAGATGCTGCTTTTGATGCTGAATACAATGAAAGGGATTGAAAGTTCTTAATTGATGCAACAGAGTTTAATTGAACTAAAGCTCCCTTGTTTTTCTCAAGAATTTCTGCGAAAGCATTAGCAACGCGAAGCAAACCAAATACATTTACATCAAGTTGACGTTTTAAACTTTCTTCTACATCTGCACCTATAGTTGCCAAAGGCATGGCCACACCTGCATTATTTACTAGAATATCAACATCCTTAGCTTGTTGTGCTAAGTTTGTGATAGAATTAGCGTCAGAAAGATCCGCTTTTAGGGTAACTACCTTATCTCCGTACTTTTCTTCAAGTTCGTGAGCAGAAGCAGTATCACGAACTGCTAAATATACTTTAGCTGCACCGTGCTCAATAAAAGAGTGTACAATAGCTTTGCCTATACCTCTATTTGCACCGGTAACCAGTGCGACTTTATTCTTAATTGAAATACTCATATTTATTTATTATTAATGTTTCTAATTGATTGTTATATATCTAAGCAAATGCTTAGTTTAGGTGTAAAAAATTTTAGAGGTTAATAAAAGCTGTTTCTAGATAATCATCGATCTGCTCACGATCTAGAAATCTGGAACCCACGGAGAGACCAAGCATAGCGGTCATTAAAAAATTAGCTTCTCTTTCAACTGTTTCTTTAGATTTACCGGCGTCCTGGCTTAAATTCTTTACAAAAAGCACCCTTAGATCTTGTGTAAATTTTTTCATTTCTGCCATTAGGTCTTGTTCTGCTTTCTCGCCCATCTCACTCATCGTGTTACAGACCAGGCAACCTTTATGTGCATCTTTATACTTTGTGAATTTTAAAAAATTATAAAAGAATTCTTTGATGCCTTCAACGCCGTTTTCAGATTCTTTTAATGTATTTCTAATTGAGTTTAACTGCTTTCTGTACAGTTTTATGCTTTCTACAAAAACACCATGCTTACTGCCGAAACTAGCGTAGATCGAGAACTGGTTAATGCCCATCTCTTTTTCTAACATACGAATGGAGGTGGTCTCATAACCATTTTGCCAGAAAAGGTTCATTGCCTTTTCTATGACTTCCTCCTCGTTATATTGTTTACATCTGGCCATAACTTCAAATTCCGAAACAAAACTAAGCAATAGCTTAGATATAAATTTATCTTTAACTAAACTTTAAATTGTAACGATTGTTTCAGGTTAGAATAACATAATAATTTCCCACTGTTAAGGCTCAACAATGGTGACATCATATCCCTGAAATAATCCTGTTTCTATGATGCCCGTTATGCTTTTAAGTTCCTTTTCTAAGGTTTTTTCGATTTCGCGGAAGCGAACATCAAGTATAAAATTTCCGGTCTCGGTAATTATGGGTCCGTCCTTTTTTAAAGCCATACGCAATTCAATTTCATTTGCACCTAAAGAGATAAGTTGATTACGCACATAATTAATAGCATCAGGATAGATCTCTACCGGCACGGGAAAATTAATGCCTAGCTTTTGCACGATCTTACTTTTATCTATAATTATATAGTTTTTGGTACTTGAAACCAGCATCAGCTTTTCGCGAAACATTGCTCCTCCTCTGCCCTTAATAAGATTGTTTTGTGGGTCTACTTCATCTGCGCCATCAAAGTACCAATCTGGTTTGTCTTGTTTTAAAGTCGTAATGCGCAACCCAAGCGCCGCGCAGGCAAGTTCGATCTCAAATGAAGTGGGAATTACTTTAATATCGAGTTTTTTATCGCTAACCTTTTCAGCTATATGAGTGAGTGACACAAATACAGTTGAGCCAGAACCTACACCTATGGTTTGCCCGTTTTGAACATACGTAGCAATTTTTGCAGCAACGATCTCTTTTTCCGCCTTATTTTTAATCTCGCTGCCCCATTTAAAATTCTTGACAATACTGTTTTCCCATTTCATTATTTACTGCTTATTTCCTGTTTTAGATAATAGATATATTCTTCTAACGGACTAAAATATCATTAAAAAATTCCTCTTGCTTTTAAAACACCGTTTTTCTTTTCATTAAATAAGTCCTTTAAACTTTCACCATCTTTCCCCTCATAAATATCCTTTTTCACTTTTATAACTTCATCTGATATATATTTTTGATGAAAGTAATATTTACCATTTTCACTTAGAGAAATATATAAAAGTGCATAATCATAATTCTCAAAAGCTGGTCTTCCGTAATGATTGTAAACATTAAATGTTACAGTATCTTGACCTAAATCATTAAAACATTTTGAATTATAACATATTTTGCCTTAAATGCATAATCCATCACATAATTTTGACGAACTATAGTATCACCGGTAATAGAGTCTAAAATTTTGATTTTGTTATTTAAGTTGGGATCAAACTCTGTAAGGCTTATTTTCCTGCCAACAAAAGCATACAGGTTTACCGTATTATTCTGGTCATTAAAGTTGGTTTCTGGTTTTAGGTTTTGTGCCTGGCAAGATATACAGAATATGAATATTGCTAATATCACAAGATTCTTATAGCAATCATTTTTGTAAATATTCAATACTATAGTGAACATGCTGTGACAGTGTTAAAAATCGCCCTTTTAACCCATAAAATCGGTTATCGAAGCTTCCGTTTTTTGAGATTATTATATTAATGGATTTAGCTTGTTAAAAATCGGAAGAATATTCTGAAAATCGGTCATTTTAGGGTCAAAACCGTTCAAAAATCAGATTACTTTTTGGGGTTATTTTCAATAAACGAAAACATAATGTACTGTTTTTCAATTATTAATATTATTTATTTTCATTTTGAAATATTTAAGAATTTTAATTCCTGTAATTCAGTATTGTATTTAACACATTTTTTCTGAATTGCCCTATTTATAATAACAATGAGTCAGCGGGCTTTTCGCCATAATTGTTCCGTAATTTTGATTGTAACCAAAGCAAGCAATCAATGACTCAGGCAGAACTTTCAAAACACTTAAAAAAGAATCATGAACTTATTCTTGACGAACAAAGTAAGTTATTGACTCAGATAGATTTTGATGCCGTTTCATTAATTATTCCCTATTTAAAAGAAGCTAAACGCATTTTCGTAACAGGAGCCGGGCGATCTGGACTTGCCATGAAAAGTGCGGCGATGCGATTGATGCATTTTGGTTTTACCGTTTATGTAGTAGGTGAAACTACTTCTCCTGCTATAGAAGAGGGAGATTTACTTATTACTGCTTCAGGTTCAGGAACTACAAGTTCTGTGGTGACGGCATCAGAAAAAGCAAAAAAGGCAGGAGCTAAAGTAGTGAGCTACTCTACTACAACTTCTTCTCCCCTTGCTCAAAATTCTGATCTGGTTGTTATTATTACTGCGGCCCAAAAGCAGGATCATGGTAAAACAATTTCTGCACAATATGCAGGGAGCTTATTTGAACAAGCAATACTATTACTTAGCGATGCCGTTTTTCAAACCTTGTGGGACGAGAAAGGAACTCCCGCAGAAGAACTTTGGAAAAGACACGCTAACCTAGAATAACAAAAATAATTACTAATAAAAAAAGAAAGCTATGACTAAATTACAAGTCGCAATTGACTTATTAACAACAGAAGAAGCACTAGCGCTAACCGCTAAAGTTGCACCGTATATTGATATTATTGAATTAGGTACTCCGTTAATTAAACACGAAGGCCTTGCTGTAGTAACTGCTATGAAAAAAGCTCATCCAGACAAATTGGTTTTTGCCGATTTAAAAACTATGGATGCAGGTGAGTTAGAAGCAGACATCGCTTTTAAAGCAGGTGCAGATTTAGTAACCGTATTAGGTGCTGCCGGTGATGCTACTATAAAAGGTGCAATAAAAGCAGGAAAAGCGCACAATAAAGGTGTGGTAGTAGACACAATTGGTGTTCAGGATCGCGTAAAACGAGCTCAGGAAGTAATCAAATTTGGTGCTGAATTTGTAGAATTACATGCAGGTCTTGATGAGCAATGGGCAGATGGTTATTCTATCCAGGTTTTAATTGATGAGGCTGCTCGTGCTGGTGTACCGGTTTCTATCGCAGGTGGTGTAAATGCAAATAATATTGCAAAAGTTGTAGAATCTGGGGTAGTTGTTGCCGTTGCAGGTGCTGCAATTTATGGCGCAGATGATCCTGCCGCTGCTGCGAAAGAATTACGCGAAGCACTTGAAAATGTAGCTGAAGCTGTATAAATGATAAAATTGATCTGAATTCATTTCAGACAAAAAATCCTTTACAATGGTATTAAAACAGTTGGTTATTTAGCCAGCTGTTTTTTTTTGCAGAAATGGCAATTTCCTTGTTTACATATACTATTTTTAATGAAGTAATAAAAATTAGACAACTTATGAATACAAAATTGATCAGATTATCATTAAAACTGGCTTTTGTAGCCCTTTTTTTAGCCGGCTGCTTTAGTGCCGTAGCGCAAGATAAATTGGGAGGGCTGGCTCTCTACACCGTACGTGATGATATGGGTAAAGACGTTAAAGCTACTCTTAAAGCCGTGGCAGATGCAGGGTATAAGAATATAGAAGCGGCCGGATATGAAGACGGCAAATTCTATGGTATGCAACCTAAAGAGTTTAAAAAAGAATTAAAAAAACTGGGATTAAACCCAATAAGCACGCATCAGGGAACTGTAACGCTTGAAAATGCAGACGCTATGATAGCAGATGTAAAAGCTGCAGGCTTTAAATATTTTGTAATCCCGGTACCTCCTATGGGTTTGTTTACTTATAGCGACACGGGAATGGGCATGAAAGGCGATGCAGAAAATCTGACCAAGATTCTAAATACGCTTGGCGAAAAGTGTAAAAAAGCAGGTTTAAAACTCCTTTATCACAATCATAATTTTGAATTTGAAGAGGATGCAAATGGCAATAAGATTTATGACTATATGTTAGAGCATACAAATCCTGACTATGTAAACTTTCAGATGGATCTTTACTGGGTAACAAAAGCAGATGAAGACCCTATTGCTTACTTTAAAAAATATCCTGGTCGTTTTAAAATGTGGCATGTAAAAGATATGGATGATGAAGGTAGATTTGCACCTGTAGGTAATGGTCATATTGATTTTGCCAGCATTCTTGCTCAAAAAGATATTGCCGGGATGAAGTATTATATGGTAGAACAAGATAAAACCTTTAATATGGAACCGCTTGAAGCCATCAAAGTGAGTCACAAAGGGCTTGAAGAAATAGGGTTTAAATAGTTCATCAGCAAAATTTGTTTTTCGCTTAAGCCTTCTATTAAATAAATCCTAAAGTGTATTTGTACACAACATAGTCACGATTTTTAGGTTATCTTCATGACAAAACAATCAATCATGGCAAATAAGAATGGAAAAGGCATTTTAGCCTTATTAGGAATAGGATTAGGAGCTTTCGCTTTCTGGAAATACAAGAATATGACTCCGGAAGAAAAGGCAAACCTGAAAAATAAAATTGATGATACTGGTAAGAAGATAAAAGATACCGTACAGGATCTTGAAGAAAATATCAGTGGTAAATATGATGATCTAAAAAAATCTGCAAATAGTAAATTAGACGAGATGGCTGATTAATAGTCACCAATTTTAAAGTTTAAAGCAGAAAGAAAAATCGGATAGAATGAGGCGATATTTGCCTTATTTTACCCGATTTTTCAATTTTAAGGAGTATTTATTTTGTCACTAATGCTTTGAGCTTTGCCAGCGTTACAGGTTTAGTGATCACACTTGTTATATGCGGATTTGCTTCGGCTTTTTGGTAATCTTTATGATCTACAGAAGAAGTTATAATATAGATCAATTTATTATCGAGTAAATTTTCGCTTTTAAGCCTCTCCAGCAGTTGCCAACCGTTCATATTTGGCATATTAATATCAAGAAATAGAGTGTATTTTATTGCTTTTTCTTCACTAATTAAGTAATTGTAAGCCTCGAGCCCGTCTACCAGATTTATAGGTTCTTTTGCTATCCCGGTAATTTGAAGCATACGTGCAAGTATTTTTCTAATTACTGCATCGTCATCTATAATCAATACTTTATTACTCATAAAATTTTAAAACCTCGCGAATTTAATAACATTTGAGACATATTATTAATTATCGGCTTGAAAATTAAGCAACTTATTACCTTGTAAAAGCTTGGCGATTTCTTCAGTTTCTTTATGTGATTTTGTTTTTAAAGAAATGCATTTAATAACCTTATCTACTTCCTTGGCAGAGTCGAGAACATCTGTAAGAAGATCTTCTTTTTCTGCCATCGAGATATTTCCGTTTTTAATAAGATCTATCAGCCCCATAAGTCTGGCTACAGGCACTCGTACAGAATGTGATTGATCCCAGGCAATTTCGCGTAAGCGGGTATTTTGTTCTTCTACAGTTTTAACATAGGCCAATTTTTCTGAGATGTCGGTAAGGACGCCTATTAACCTAGTGACATTTCCCTTTGAATCTCTTACTGCAAGGGCCATTGCTTCTACAAATACATACGTACTATCTGCCTTCTTAAGTCTATATTGAGCTGTCCAACGATTCTCAGAGCTATTATTAAGAAACAGATTTAAAGAATCTAAGACTAATGTTAGATCTTCGGGATGAACTATTTTTTTCCATCTTTCTAATGAATAAATATCATTGGATATAGGATAACCAAACAGACGTTGAAAGCTTTGCCCCCACTTGATATTATCATTTATAAAATCATAATCATAAATGGCATCGTTAGTAGCTTGATGTACATATTTATAGAGTTGATTTCTTGAGCGTATTGCCATACTATTTCTATAGTTCTCTAGTATTATACTCACGAGGGAAGAAGAGCGCTCAAAAAACAAAAGTTCTTTGTGGGTTGGTTTTCTGGGCGTAGCATAATAGTTTGCAAATGTTGCGATTACATTTTTTTCTGAGTTAAAAATAGGTTGTGACCAGCATGCAGCCAGACCTACGGGCAATGCCAACGCCTTATAATCTTCCCAAAGAGGATCTGTGCTAATATCTGAAACAATTACACGTTTTTTAAGAAATGCTGCTGTACCGCATGAGCCACCTTTGGGCCCTATAGTGGCTCCTTCAATTGCTTGTTTATAAATTTGAGGCAAATTAGGACAAGCGAGATTATATATTTTATTGTCTTTTACACTTAAAATAGAAGCCTTCATATCTGGGAAGATCTGCTCAAGTCCCAGAACGTAATTTTCTAAAATTTTATTTAAGTCTGGCGCTATCTCCATCGCCTGCTCCATAATTCTTCGCTCTAGACGCTCAAATTGTAATGTTTTGTGCGACTCTGTAATATCGACGCAATATAACATCATACTCTCTTCTATTGACGAGCTCATACCGCCGGAAACATCCATGATTAAGTTAGTCCCGTCTTTATGATGATGCGTGAATACACCAAGATGATAAGGAAAATGTTTTTCACTCAAGCCGCGCTGACCTTTTAGAAAGTCAAAGACAGAATCTTCAACAAAGATATCTTTCACTGTCATGTCTAAAAATTCTTCTTTAGAATAACCGTATACGCTTATAGCAGCATCGTTGAGATCGATAATTTTAAGTGTTTTAGAATCGTATTTGATCTTAGGAGAAGGATCTTTTTGAAAAATATAGTGATACCTAAGCTTCTCTTCTACAATACTTTTAGTACCACCAGCTGCTAGACAAATAATATATCGCTTATCTGAATCCCACCCAAGCGACCACTTTAGAGATATAGTGATACCACTCTCTAACTGATGGCGACAGCTAAATAACTCGTTAGTGTTTTTAGGCTGCTTTATTTTTGTTAAGAGTTGTTCAAATTCAGGAATATCATCATCTAACATTGTGTCTGTAAAAGCGATAGTCTCACTCTCAAATAATTCAAGGCCTAGTTTATTTGCCCAGATTATATCTCCTTCTTCACTAATAAATAAAATAACATCTGATGAGTTATTTAAAACATTTTGTACCGTATAATTTTTTAGCATGCAATGTATATATTGAGCTGTTATTCATTTAATTTTTTACGCTGAAGGGGAGTGTACTTTAACTTGTATAATTAAAGATAGACAATTAAATTACCATTTAAAAAAAATTAACGAAAGCGCAATTTATTCGATTATTGGTACAAAAAGACCGATTTTTAGTCATTTTAACCCATTTATGTGCGCATTAAATAAATATAAGACGGTTTAATTTTGCAAAAATATTTTTTACATGTATAAAAATTTTTGCCTGCTTTTTCTTAACGTATGAGACTAAAATGTCCTTTTTGTGAACTGCCATCTGCAAATTCTATATGAAACCAATAATCGTCTGCAGGAAGCTGTCTGCCATTATATGTGCCATCCCAGGAGTCATAAATCTGGTTGATCTGCTTTAATAATTTGCCATAACGGTCATAAATAAATACAGTGAAGTTTTGATCTGAAGTACCCAGAGGTTGCCAATTATCGTGACGGCCATCATTATTAGGTGTAAAATACCGGGGAAAGCTAAAGATAGAAACCCGTTGTCGTAAAATGCCACAACCTCCTATTTCACGAGCGTAAACTGTATAATTTCCACCTGCTATATCATTAAAAATATTGCCCTCCTGATAGTAAAAATCGTCTAAAGAGTATTCAAAATCGCCCGGTGTATTTATAATAATTTCAATAAAATTAGAACCTGATCGCTGTCCCGCATTCACTTCAAAATTGGTAATAGGTGTTCCCGCACTGCGTACGATATCTACACGGGCACTGCTTTCGCCGCAAAGGCCATCATTTACAGTATAAAAATAGCTTGCTGCAGTATCTCGCGAGGGATCAAAAATGCTACCACCGCTATTTAAAGCAGGCGACCATGTACCGCCAGAAACAGGATTACCATTAAGGTAATTCATAAGATCTACGGCTGCACCAGAATTGCATATCTCAAGAATCCCATCTTCACCGGCAGCGCTTATATCTTCCACATTTACAGTTACCTGTGCAGATACCGGTGTACAATTACCATTTATAACAGTATATGTATAAATACCTGCCTCATCTATGGCGGGATCAAAAATACCCGTGCCGCTATATAATTGCGGACTCCATAATCCGCTGTCGTCTGGTGATCCGCTTAAAGCGAAAAACAAATCCTGCGCTTCTCCATTCTTACAAACCGAAATTGCAGCATCTTCTCCTGCATTGGCAATTGGTATGACCGTAATATCTATTTCCGCGGAAGCGCTTCCACAACTGTTATTCACAGTATATACATACACGCCCGAAGCATCTAAAGCAGGATCAAAAATCCCCGAACCACTTGCCAAAACCGGAGACCAAACGCCGCCTTCCTGCGGTATACCATCTAATTGCGTAAAGAGATCTATAACACCTTCTTCCTCACAAACCGTAAAAGTTCTGCTTACACCCGCATTGGGTAATTGCTCAACGATTACATTTACCGTTGCTTCATCAATACCGCAAGCACCTCTGTCTATAGTATACCTATAAATTCCCGGTGCCTCAATTACGGGATCAAAAACGCCTGTTTCAGATATTAATTGAGGGGACCACGTACCTTCTGCATCAGGGTTGTTACCCAGTATTTGAAAAAGATCAACAGGTTCACCTTCTATACATATAGTTATTTCACCATCATCGCCGGCATTGGGATTGCCTTCTAAGAGTGTAACTTCTACGGTTGCACTTGTATCTTCACAACCATTATTTATAACTGTATAGGTATAAATTCCTTCAGGATCGACAGCAGGATCAAAAATACCGGTTCCGCTGCTAAGAGTAGGTGTCCATATTCCGCCGGTTTCAGGATTACCATTAAGGCTTTCAAAAAGATCTGCAGGCGTATTTGATGTACAGGTCGTTAGATCGCCATTTTCACCTGCGCTTTTATACGTACTCAAATTAACGGCTACATTGGCTTCAGCGACATTACAGTTTGCATCTGTTACGGTGTACGTATATGTTACTGCCTCATCTAAGGCAGGATCAAAATAACCTTGCTTCCCCTGAAGAAAGGGGTACCATGTTCCGCCCTGTATAGGATTCCCAGGCAAAAGCGAAAATAGATCTATCGGCTCTTCATTTTTACAAATTGTAACAGATGTATCATTACCCGCTGTCGCATTTACCGGTAACTGTATAGACAGCGTTGCAATATTAGAAGATCTGGGTGTATAGCAATTACTGGCCGGGTTAGAAATGCGTAATCTGTACAGACTAAGATCTTCTGCAATTGATGGATTTGTTACCGTAAGCTCCTGCGTGTTTACACCTGAGTAACCTGCGTCTTCAATTAAAGGAATCCAGTTATTGCCGGCATCTGTACTTTTTTCCCACTGCAATACAGATGCATTTACTACTTCTGTTGTAAATGTGGCAGATTGCCCCAATACGATCTCAACTGATTGCGGCTGTAAATTATATAAAGGTGTGCGCCAATATTCCTGATAATCTGGCACTGCATTGAGATTTACATCTGCAGGTTTATTGTAACCACTAGGTTCATTTAATACTTTACCATCAGAATCAACATTAGGCTTACCACTCCCTAAAATGCCATCAACATCGGGATCAGAAAATCCGGCTTCAAACACATCAAAACAGCCATCATTATCACTGTCTGGGTCTAAATGATCTGGCAGCAGATCAAGATCTGAATCACGTGTAGGGTCACCATCTTGTTCAGATAGATCTGTAAGACCATCGTTGTCATCATCGAGGTCAACAGCATCTGCTATACCGTCACCATCATTATCTCCTCTTGCGGCTATCTCAGCCGAAGTATTGCAGGGAAAAAGATTATCTCTAATGGTTAAAAAAATAGGCTGTTTACCATAATTTAGATAATTGCTTAAACCAGAACAATCTGTAAGCGACATATTAAATTGTATCGACAAACTATTAGTCACACTGCGCAGCTTGTTTAGAAAATCAAGATTTTTAAGTTTATCCATTGAGCTAATTTGAAGCTCGTAACCTACTTTTTCGAGTTTAGATAATCCATCAATTGTTTCAAGCGATGTATTTTGATATAGAAGAATTGAAAAGGCAACTTCTTTCAGGTTTTGCAATGCATTAAAAGAAATCAAACCGGCATTTTCTCTTATGGTTGCAAAAAGAATATGATCAACTTTATTAAGAGCATTAAAATCTGTAAGATTTGCCATCCCTTCTAAAGTAAGATCCCCAAGATTGTATACATTTTTAAAAGCGTCTATCTTTTCTATTCCTAAATATCTAAGTGAAATAGAATTAATTTCTATTAGATTATCAAAAGATGAAAAATAGGGAGTGGTATTACTGTTGCCACTGTATTCTATATGAATGTAATTGGCTTTTTTGAGATTTTGATATTCGCCAAATGTTGTAAGTTTTTGATTGTAAGATATTCTTAAACCTTCTATTTTCTGAAGATCATTAAAAGCAGGAATAACTAATAATTCCGGATTTTGATGAATATAAAGTACAGAACTTACCTCCGCCAGATTGCTGAATCCTTCTACACGCTGCAGATCAGGATTTTCAATTATTTGAAATACACCAGCAGAACTAATTGCATTAAAACCGTTGATTGATTGTAGTTGCTCATTATAAGAGAATTCCATTTGGCTGGTACAAGCTAGTTTATCAAAGCCGCTAATGCTGGTGAGCTTTTGGTTATTTTCAATATTAAGCCTGCCTATCTCTTCTATATTTGAAAGATTGATTTCTTCCAGAAGGGGATTGTCTTCAATAAATAATCTTCCTTTTACTGCCTCTAGCGAATTAAGACTGCTTATATCTGTGAGCGAAGTTTCTTTAATTAATAAATGACCTTCTATATTTTGAATATTCTGAATTCCTGAAATGTCTGTAATATTTGCTCCTTCAATGATCAAATTAGCCGGAAGCATTGTACAACTGCCATGTGATGATACAAAGTTGCTAACTTCGGCTTGAGAAGACAGGCGTATACTGCCCTCGGGACATTGCCCATAATTAAGTTGACAGATAAAAAAAACAGATATAAGAAGTAACCTGAAGATCATTAGTTTATGTACACATATCCGTTAAAAACGGTAACGCGTATCTTATATTTTTCAAGTAGGGTTTAATTGGCAATAATATAATAAAGAAAGAGAATCTCTACATTTTGATATTATTTTATTTAATTACACCCAAAGGTTTAACATTCTGAAACTTAAAGTGATCAAATCATTTCAAAGAAAGTACGTTGAATTGATCTCATAATTCTATGCTGAAATAAGAAAATCCGCTCTTGCCTACAGTTATTAATTAGTATAGATTTACTTATCAATTGAGATTCAAATTTTCCGGATTTTATAGTGTTTCTAACTTTGCTTTCGAAAATATTAATATTATCCTATTTGTTTAATCTTCGCTGATAAACGCTACCACTTATGAAGAACGTATTGATTACAGGTGCTACCGGGATGGTAGGGAATATTGTTTTACAGCATTGTTTAGAATCTTTTAGAATTACTCGTATAATTTCATTAACTCGACGCTCAAGCGGAATAAATCACCCCAAGTTAAAGGAGGTTATTGTTACTGATTTCACCGATTTTTCTACTCATAAAACCGATTTTGAAGATATTGATATTGCTTATTTCTGTCTGGGAGTTTACTCTGGTACGGTAAAAGATGCGCTCTTTAAGCAGATAACTGTAGATTATACAGTATCTTTTATAGATGTCCTGAACAAAATGAGTCCTGAAGCACATGTTTGTTTTTTGAGTGGTGCTGGTGCAGATCAAAAAGAAAAAAGCAGGATGCCATTTGCAAAATATAAAGGCATGGCAGAAAATTATCTCATCAGTAAAGATCTTGAAAGCCTGTACATCTTTAGACCTGGCAATATTTATCCCGTAGAAGAAAGAAAAGAGCCTAACTCAAGTTATAAGATCATGCGTAAAGCATACCCCTTGCTTAAAATGTTTGGCAATAAATACAGTATACGCTCAACAGAATTAGGTCTGGCTATTTTTAATGCCGGTTTCTTAAAAGGAAAAAATGTAATACTGGAGAATAAAGATATTTTAGCGTTAACAGAATCTGCAGATTAACTTTCAATTTTAGCTTTTTAATTTTCCTCTTTTTCATCCTACTTTTCTTACCGGCACTCTTACTTGTGCTTTACGCTTATTCGTAAAAATTAGGGGGGAAATGTTTAATTCTTGTTATTTAATTTTTCAATACCTCAGGCTTCTGTAACTTTAAGGAAATTGATTTCTTAACCTTCAGGTTTTAAACACAATAAGATTTATGAGTACATCTGCAAGCATAGACGAGAACGTGCATTGGTATAAAGATGCCGTAATTTATGAACTTCATATTAAAGCTTTTTTCGACAGTAATGGTGACGGTATAGGCGATTTTGACGGTCTATTACAAAAACTAGATTATCTTGAAGATCTGGGTGTTACAGCGATCTGGCTTTTGCCCTTTTATCCTTCTCCGTTGCGCGATGATGGCTATGATATAGCAGATTATTATAGTATTAACCCATCCTATGGTAATATAAAAGGATTTAAAAAACTCATTAAGCAAGCACATAAACGGGGATTAAAAGTAATTACAGAGCTGGTTATAAATCATACATCAGATCAACATGCATGGTTTCAGCGAGCACGTAAAGCTCCCATTGGCTCACCTGAAAGAGATTATTATGTGTGGACAGACGATCCTAAAAAATATAAAGATGCCCGTATTATTTTTACTGATACAGAACCCTCTAACTGGACATGGGACCCTGTGGCGAAACAGTATTTCTGGCACCGGTTCTTTTCGCATCAGCCAGATTTAAATTTCGATAATCTGCTGGTACAGAAGGAGGTCTTTAAAATAATGGATTACTGGTGTGAATTAGGCGTTGATGGTTTCCGTCTTGATGCAGTACCTTATTTATTTGAAAGAGAAGATACCAACTGTGAAAATCTTGACGAAACGCATACCTTCTTAAAAAAATTACGTGCTCATATTGATGCGAATCATGATAATAAACTGCTTCTCGCTGAAGCAAATATGTGGCCTGAAGATTCTGCAGCTTATTTTGGTGAAGGTGATGAGTGTCACATGAACTACCACTTCCCTATTATGCCGCGTATGTTTATGGCGGTAAAAATGGAAGACCGCTATCCTATTATTGACATTATTGATCAAACTCCAGATATACCGGAATCCTGCCAGTGGGCGATCTTTTTGCGTAATCATGACGAACTTACACTCGAGATGGTGACAGATGAAGAACGCGATTACATGTATAAGGTTTACACCAAAGATCCTCAGGCTAAAATAAATGTAGGTATTCGTCACCGCCTTGCCCCTTTGCTTGAGAACAACAGGAATAAGATCGAGTTGATGAACGTTTTGCTGTTTTCGCTACCGGGAACACCAGTTCTTTATTATGGTGATGAGATAGGTATGGGAGACA
The DNA here is from genome assembly GCF_047946655.1 of Leeuwenhoekiella sp. A2. Taxonomy (GTDB): domain Bacteria; phylum Bacteroidota; class Bacteroidia; order Flavobacteriales; family Flavobacteriaceae; genus Leeuwenhoekiella. The sequence goes on along the minus strand of NZ_CP172311.1, from coordinate 3,508,066 downwards.
ATTTTTATCTGGGTGATCGTGACGGAGTGCGCACACCTATGCAATGGACGGCCGACAGAAATGCCGGTTTCTCAATGGCAAATCCGCAGAAGTTATACTTGCCTACTATTATTGACCCGGAGTATAAATATGAGTCTGTAAATGTAGAAGCGCAGCAAATGAACGCATCCTCACTGCTGTGGTGGATGAAACGTATAATTGGGATGCGTAAGCGTTACAAGGCCTTTGGCCGTGGTGATATTAAATTTTTATCGCCATCTAATTCTAAGGTTATTGCTTATACAAGAAGTTATCAGGATGAAGATATTTTGGTATTAGGTAATTTATCGCGCTTTTCTCAGGCAGTAGAACTGGAATTAGAAGGTTTTGAAGACTATGTTCCCGTAGAAGTGTTTAGCCATAATAAATTTCCCAGAATTACAGAAGACCCCTATTTATTCACAATGGCGCCCCATGGTTACTATTGGTTTTCATTAGAAAAAGAGAATAGCCGTATTGAGGAAAGCCCTATGCCAACGCTCAAAATCAAAGACTGGCCAGATTTATTAGAGAGCAAGACCAAAAAGAAACTTGAGAGTAAAATTATTACACCTTACTTAAAAAGCTGCAGCTGGTTTGAAGGAAATTCTCGTGTTATACAAAGTGTGGCCGTCGCCAATATTAGAACGATACCCGTTAAAAACCTGCAAGTTTATCTAATGATAATTGAAGTGGTTTATAATGACGGTTTACCCGAAAATTACCAGCTTCCGGTTGCTTTTCTATCAAAAACGAGAGAGGAAGCTATACGCGAAATTCCTAAAAAGGGAATAATTGCTAATTTATCTCTTGAGAACGATGAGGGAATTCTTTTTGATGCAGTTTATTCTGAAAATTATAGAAATACCTTGTTTTTGAATATTCAGAAAAGCAAGCGTTTACATACTGCAAGCGAAACATTGATATTTAAAAAAGGAGAAGAACAGGCAACCTTTCATGTAAATGATCTCAATTCGCGTTTAATTGATTCTGTACAAAGTAATACATCTATAATTTATGACAACAGATATTTTCTCAAGCTTTATAGAAGACTTGACAGTACTATAAATCCAGATCTGGAAATAACAAAATTCTTATCAGAGACAGCGCAGTTTAAAAATGCTCCCAAGTTTGTAGGTTCAATAGAATACAATACAGCAGCTCGTAACAAGGTGGTTCTGGCAATGGTTCAGGATCTTGTCTCTAACCAGGGCAATGCGTGGGATTATGCTAAAGATGCTTTACATAGATATTTTGATAATGTATTAACGCGGGCCCGTGAAGTAAAGCTGGAACCAGTAAAGAACAATTTAACCAAGCCTATTCAATTTGATGAAATACCAGAAGATATGCAAATGCTTATGGGCAGTATTTTTCCAGAGCGTATAGCACTTTTAGGCCAGCGCAGTGCAGAAATGCATACAGCACTTGCTTCTCACACAGAAGTGAAAGATTTTGAACATGAAGAATTCTCGCTGCATTATCAGCGGTCATTATTCTCATCGTTACAAAGTCTAACGCGCAGCGCTTTTGAAAATCTCTCTAAAAACCTTAAAAATCTTCCTGAAGAGATACAAAATGAAGCTGAGGAGGTTTTAGCCATGCGCAGTGAGGTTTTAGACTGTTTTAAGCGGGTTTTTGACCACAAAATACCTACTCTTAAAATAAGAACACATGGTGATTTTCATTTAAATCAAGTACTCTGGACCGGTAAAGATTTTGTAATTATAAACTTTGAGGGTGAGCCGGCTCGTGCCTTTAGTGAGCGCAGATTAAAGCGATCACCATTGCGTGACGTTGCTGCTATGATACGATCATTTCATTATGCTGCTTACAGCAGTATTTCAGAACATGAATTTGACAAGCAACGTAAAGAAGGCAATCTCGAAAAATGGGCAGAATCCTGGTATTATTACATCACGCGCATGTTCTTGCAGGGATATTTAAACAATGTGGGCGATGGTAACTTTATGCCAGATGAACAGGAAGATTACAATATTTTGTTAGATACTTTTCTGCTTGAAAAAGCGGTTTACGAACTTAATTATGAGTTGAACAATCGCATTAAGTGGACATTGATCCCCTTACGTGGAATAAAATCTATTATAGAACGCTACAGAAATGGGCAGTAACTTAGTAATACAGAAAAGCAAAATTGTAATTCGTTTTGCTTTTCTGAAATTAGAATGTATTTTTAATGTATAAAAAAAGCCATCTTTTCAGATGGCTTTTTATTAAATCTTGCAAAAAGAATTAGTCAATAACTCTTACGTTTATTGCATTGATTCCTTTTTTACCTCTTTCTGTTTCAAACTCAACACGGTCGTTTTCACGAATCTCGTCTATAAGTCCACTTGCGTGCACAAAAATATCTTCGTTAGATCCTTCGGCTTTAATGAAACCAAAACCTTTAGTCCCATTGAAAAATTTTACTGTACCTTCTTTCATTGTTTTTACTCTATTGTTACTTAATTTATTTATAAACTCTTTAAAAATATTCATTTCTATTTATTTGGTAATCAGTAATTACGATTAGCTGTAATTTGTCTGATTATTACTGGTTTTACCCGATTTTTAAACTAAATTGGGAGGTTTTCCAGACTTGCCTATATTCTATAACTGATTTTTTGTGGAAACTGAGAAGAATTCTTGAGGACTAAAGGTTATGATTGAACTTCTAACCTAGACTTAAAACTTACGTCGCTTATTCCTATACCGCGATTATAAAATGTATTGCACTATTGCCGCAAATTTTCAAATTAGTGTCTCTTACTAAAGATACCTTTGAATCAATTTACTTGGCAAAGCTACAACTAATAAAAGATATTCTATCATAAAATCGTAAAACATTGTTATTTAGCTTTATTGACTTATTTTGCGCTTTCAGCTTTTCGATTTAATCTGGAAATATAAAAACTGCTAATTAAAATACAGCTGCCTCCTATTATCGTATTTAACGTAAGACTTTCACCCAGAATTAAATACCCAAGAATTATTGCGCTCACCACTTCTAAATACATGAGTGAAGTTGCAGTCGCAGCCGATAAATATTTAAGACCAAAAAAGAACAATTTAAAAACGATCACACCTATAGTAAACGCATAAATAAGCCCAATACCTAACTCTTCTGGTTTTGCATCTGGCAAAGCAATTAAAAAAGGAGTGAAAAGAACGGCACCCGCTATATTTTGATAAACTATGAGCTGGTTTTTACTATAATTATGGGTTTCTGTCTTAAACATAATAACCGTGATAGCATAACCTATAGATGCTCCTATCGCCGCTAACATCCCGATAAAATCATTTGACTGAAAGCTAAATTTCTTACCGGCATAGGTAATTAAAATACCAAAAAAAGCCAGAAGCATGAACATAAGTTGCTTTTTCCCTATACCCTTTTTATGAAATATGATCTCAAGAGCTGCTACAAAAAGCGGATAGGTATAAAATAATACCACTGCATTACCTATAGAAGTGTAAATAAATGCCACCAGATAGAGATACATGCGTATGGCATTAATGCCAGAGGCAAGAAACATATGTTTATAGTTGCCTTCAATCTTCAGTTCTTGATTTCGCCATAACGCGGGAAGCAGAAAAAGCACCGGCACAACAGTTCTAAACCAAGCAATTAGACCGGTAGACATGCTGGGCATACTTTTTATGAGAATGCCGTTTGAGCCCGCAATAAGAGCACAAAGAATTACTGCATAAACTGCCTTTTTATTCATAATACAGAAATAGACTGCTTAAAACGCATCAATTATATTGACGAATTTTTGACTAAAACAGCCGATTTTAAGCTTCCTGAAGCGATTTTTTAGACTTTCTGTAAAGATAGTTGTTGTAAATATTGCGCTTAGCAAAACGTACCTGCTTATCAGAATTTATAAGTTTAATGAAAATATTTTTTGGAACACCAAAATATTCATAAGTAGTACCGTCTGTAAATGTGATATCAAGAAGCAAACCTTTATGATTAAAATCTGCTATACCACATTCATTAATTGTAGCCTGGTATGTTTCGGCATTAGCCAGTTTAGTTTCGGGAGCGATACTTACCAGAAAATGATATGCGTCTATAATCTCACGACTTTTTACTTCAGCCTCGTCACGCTTAGCATCGCCTTCCTGAAATTTATCAGGATGCCATTCTTTTACAAGATTTCTATAAGTAGTTTTAAGCTGCTTAAGATCTGTATTGGCTTCACTATTAAATAATTTGCGGTAGGCTGAGATACGCTTCATGGGTGTCTTTTTTAAGAAGCGGCAAAGCTACACCATTTCTGCGTCTAAAAAATTAAAAGGATAGAAAATCGATCTGTTAATTAATTGGCCACAATCTAGAGCTTAAAAAGCACTTCAAAAATAGACCCCTTCCCTACTTCACTGGTGACATTGATTTCACCACCCATGGCTTCCACCTGATTTTTTGTGATAAAAAGACCTATACCTTTAGCGTCATCGTTGCCATGAAAGGTTTTATACATACCAAAAATATTCTTCCCGTATTTATCAAGGTCAATACCTTTACCGTTATCTCTAAGGCTTAATACAAGAAAATTATCAAGAGTTCTGGTTTCCAGTTTTATAACAGGATCGCGATCTGGGTGTGAATACTTTAAAGCATTAGATATAAGATTCAAAATTATGCTCTCCAGATAAGCGGGATTATAACGTACCAGTATATCTTTTGAAACGGTATTAGTTATATCTGCATGTTTCCTATTGATATCAGCTTTTAGAATATATCTCGTCTTCTCGATTATATCATGCAGGTTGAGATCTTTCAACTCAAGCGTGACATTTGTTTGCACAGAAACAACTTCATTGAGGTGCATGATAGTTTCAGATAATCCGTCTGAAACCTTTTTTACATAATCAATAAGCTCCATCTTCTCCTCCATACTCTCTGCAACATCCATCATACCCAGCAAAGACTCAAAATTACTGGAGTGTGAGCGTAAGTTGTGAGATACAATGTGAGCAAAATTCATCAGTCTTTGGTTTTGCTCTGCAACAATACCTGTAGTTTTTATGGCGTCTGCTTCCTTTTGTTTTAGATCTGTAATATCAGAATGTGTGCCTATTACACGCAGGGGCTTCCCGTCTTTATTCCACTTAATGACCTTACCTCTGTCTAATATCCAGATGTATTTACCATCTTTTCGCTTTACGCGATGTTCATTTATATAAAATTGCGTGTCACCTCTAAAGTGTTTTTTTATATCGTCATAATAGGCTTTTTGATCATCAGGATGTACACGCTCATTCCAGGCCTCAGAATTTCCTTCAAGTTCTTCCTGAGTTAAGCCTAGCATATTCTGCGAAGCTTTTGAGTAAAAAACCTTGTTAGTTTCAATATTCCAGTCCCAGATACCATCCTGTGAACTTTCAACCGCTAATCTTAAACGCTCTTTGTTCTCAAATAATTCGATCTCGATGCGTTTCTTATCTGTTATATCAAGGGCGCTGCCTCTAAAAATGATTGTGCCGTCTGCTTGAGGTTCTGGGTGGCTTTTACCTCTCACCCAGCGTTCTCCTTTTTTAGGCAGAAGAACACGATATTCATAATCCCAACTCAGGAGTTTACTTTTAGCCTCCTCCATTGCTGCTAAAACTTCTTCTCGATCTTCAGGATGAATTCTGGCAAGAAGTGGTTCTGCAGTATCACTAACGTCTTCTGGAGTAATTTCAAAAATGTTTATGATACTTCTGCTGGCATATTGAAAATAAGATGTATTATCTTCGGGGTTGAATCTGTATTGATAAATCATTTCATCAACCTGATCAAGCAGTTTATGCAGATCTGCCTGGTTTATTTTAGAAAGATCATCAGTATTAGGAGGGCCTTGCTTCAAGGGGGGTGTTATTAATCTTAAATCAAAATAATTTGCTCAAAGATATATTATTTTATAAAGTTTTCCTGCCAATGGGCATTGTTAATGTCTTTTTAACCTAAAGGATTCACTATAATAACATTTGAATTTCTTTTTTATTTTTCAACCTTAACCATTTTATAATGACAAAATTACTACTTACTTTAATTTGTTTTAGCTGCTTATTAAGCTGTAAAAATGAACCAAAAGAAGAAAACCAGGAGATCGCGGCAAATACAGAGTTTAATACCCTGTTAGACAATTACTATGAAGACGGTCTTAAGCTCAATCCCCTTAACGCCACCACATCTGGTGATATGCGTTATAATGACAAATTTCCCAACACGCTTTCTCAGGAATATACAGATAGTTTAAAAAATTACTACCAGCATTATAAGGAAGAAGCTTCACAGTTTGACGCCTCAAATTTAAATGAGACAGATCTTATGAGCAAAGCCATTCTAGACTGGGAGTGTGATATTAATCTGGAAACTCTTCAATTTAGTAAAGATAAATACATGCCTATAGACCAAATGTGGTCTGTAAATCTCTTTATGGGTCAGCTTGCCAGCGGGGCCGGTGCACAACCTTTTAATACAGTAGCCGACTATAAAAACTGGCTAACACGGGTAGATAATTACCTTATATGGTTTAAAAACGCAGAGCGTAATATGGCAGAAGGTGTTACAAAAGGTTATGTTTTACCTAAATCGCTTATCGCTAAAATTATCCCGCAAATGGAAGCTATGACAGACTCTAATCTGGACAGCCATATTTTCTACAGTCCGGTTAAAAATCTGCCCGATGATTTTACAGATGAGGAAAAAGAAGAAGTAACACAGGCATATCAAAAAATGGTTACCCAAAAAGTAATTCCTGCTTATGAAGAGATGACTAATTTTTTAAAAAACGATTATTTAACTGCTGGCCGTGAAACCAGTGGTATTGCAGATATTCCTGATGGTGAGGCCTATTATCAACACCAGATCAAATTATATACAACCACAGATATGACGGCCGCAGAGATTCATCAATTAGGTCTTGATGAAGTCGCTCGCATATCTCAGGAAATGGAAAAGGTTAAAGAACAAATAGGTTTTGAAGGTGATCTAAAAGCATTCTTTAATTATGTACGTACCAATAAAAAATTGATGCCGTATAAAAACCCGGAAGAAGTTGTCGCCCATTTTAATGATATCTACGATCGCATGAAACCTCAGCTGCAAGAGCTTTTTGATGTAAAACCAAAAACACCTTTTGAAGTAAGACGTACAGAAGCTTTTAGAGAAAATTCTGCCAGTGCAGAGTATAATCCCGGTTCGTTAGATGGTACACGACCTGGTATATTTTATGTTCCCGTTCCTGATGCTGCTACATATAATGTTTACAGTGATGAGTCCTTATTTTTACATGAAGCAATCCCGGGTCATCATTATCAAATCTCATTAACGCAGGAAAGCACAGAACTTCCACAGTTTAGAAAAACACTTTGGTACAGCGGTTACGGCGAGGGCTGGGCACTTTATGCAGAATCATTAGGTATAGAACTGGGGTTGTATACAGATCCTTATCAATATTTTGGTATGCTGGGCGCAGAGATGCATCGTGCAGTGCGCTTAGTTGTAGATACAGGATTGCACAGCAAAGGGTGGACGCGTGAACAGGCGATACAATATTCACTTGATAATGAAGCCGAATCTGAAGCTAGTGTAACTTCAGAAATTGAGCGATATATGGCAAATCCCGGTCAGGCTCTTTCTTACAAAATAGGACAGATGAAAATAAGAGAGCTTCGCGAAAAAGCTAAAGCTGAACTTGGTGATAAATTTGATATACGCAAATACCACGATCAGGTTCTAGAAACCGGCTGCGTACCTTTAGAATTACTTGAAAATAAGATTGATAATTGGATAAGTAAGCAATAAAAATCGGTCAAATCACTATAAAAACCTGCCTTTTAGGCGGGTTTTTTGATTTCAGCAAGATTCCTTTTCTTAACCTATGTTATTTAAATGCAAGCAAGCGCTTCCTAAATTTGCGTGAAGAAAATTTTCAACCAAAAACAATATAAAATGGAAGATAACATAAAAGGAAAAGTAGTTATAATCACTGGTGCCAGTAGCGGTTTAGGTGAAGCAACTGCGAGATTATTAGCACAAAAAGGAGCGCATGTTGTATTAGGTGCTCGTCGTATAGAGAATCTTGAAAAAATTGCTTCAGAAATACGTGATGCCGGCGGGAATGCTGAAGTGCTCAAAACCGATGTAACTAAAAAGGAGGAAGTACAAGCTTTAATAGACAAAGCTCTTGAAGCTTATGGTAAAATTGATGTTCTTGTAAATAATGCTGGTTTAATGTCTATTGCTCCACTTACAGAAACTAAAATTGACGAGTGGGACAGTATGATAGACATCAATATTAAAGGTGTACTTTATGGTATAGCAGCAGCACTTCCTGTTTTTGAAAAGCAAGGTCATGGTCACTTTATCAACTTGTCGTCGGTAGCGGGAATTAAAGTTTTTAGCCCGGGCGGAACTGTTTATAGCGGAACTAAATTTGCCGTACGTGCCATTTCTGAAGGTTTACGTCATGAAGTAGGTGGTAAAATACGCACCACTTCTATAGAACCCGGAGCTGTAGATAGCGAATTGAAAAACGGAAGTTCTCACGAAGCGAGTTCTAATAACGTTAAAGAATTTTACAAACAAGCAATTCCATCAGATTCTGTGGCCAGAGCTATAGCATATGCTATTGAGCAACCTGCAGATGTTGATATTAATGAGATCGTTCTGCGTCCTGCTGTTCAGGAATTCTAGAAATTTAAAGAGACTAAAGAAACGTGGCAACTATTCTGAAATTATTCAGGTTACCTTAATAACAGTTGCTCGATCTTTTATTTTCTCACCGCAATAATGAAAACACCCATTGGTAAATTCAATGGGTGTTTTTTTGCTTTCGCTTTAAGCAGATTGCGGTTCTATATTTTGGTTTACACGAAACAAATTATGAGGATCGTATTTGTGTTTAATACCGGCCAGCCTGCTGTAATTGTGCTTATAACTTGATTTTACCCGCTCCTGCCCTTCATTCATCATAAAATTAGAATAAGCACCTCCCGCTGAAAAGGGATGCAGTGCTGTCCAGTAATCTTTACACCACTCTGTAATTTTAGACGCATTTGCAGGGTCAGGATCTACGCCCACTATCACACCTGCGTATTTTGCATCCCGATAAGCCCAGGGAGTATCTTCATCTCCCACTCTGCCGGCTGCCCCACTTATAGGGTACAAATGCATTTGCGATAAAGGTGAAGGAATACTAGAACCAAATTTAAGATGCTGTGCACTGGCTTCAGCAGGCAGGTCATTAAAGAAATCTGCACGCCAGTACCACTGTAATCCCGGAGGCAGTAAGCCATCAAAAAGGGTCTGAATAGCTGGATATGGCATTTCACCTACGTGCGCAAAAACAGGATTTAGCGCATTAATCTCTTTAAAAAGCTCATCAAATGTACTTTGATCACCTAAATAACACCAGACGATACCACAAAACTGTTTGTTGTGTAACTCTGGCGGAAAAGGAGCGCCGGGAATGATCATGGTTGCGATAAAGCCATTGAGTTCATCTGGAGCATTAGTAATGTAATTGTGATACCATTTCATTATTTCTTCAGTGCGCTCTATGGGCCATAAAGTGGGACCGCCAATAACAGTTTTTACCGGATGCGCCTGAAATTTAAATGAAGTGACGATACCAAAATTACCACCACCACCACGAATAGCCCAAAATAGGTCTGAATTCTTATTTTCATTAACGGTTACAAAACTACCATCTGCAAGAACCATATCGGCTTCAAGGAGATTATCTATGGTGAGGCCATATTTTCTAGACAAATGCCCTACTCCACCGCCCAGCGTAAGACCGCCTACTCCTGTTGATGATATAATGCCGGCAGGAACTGCCAGCCCAAAAGGATGTGTGGCGTGATCTACTTCTCCCCAAAGATTGCCGCCGCCCACTCTTACAGTCTGCTGCTCTGCATCTACTCGAATAAATTTTATCCCGGAAAGGTCTATAACCAGACCATCATCGCATATACCCAGACCACCGCCATTGTGTCCTCCCCCCCTAACAGCGATCAAAATATCATGCTCGCGGCCAAAATTTACGGCAGCTATAACATCTACCACATCTACACATTTTACGATCATAGCCGGTTTTTTATCTATCATCGCGTTGTAGACTTTTCTTGATTGATCGTAAATAGAATCTTCTGGCATAATTAAATCACCTCTAAGTTGGTCTTTAAAAACATTGATTTTTGATTCTTCTATTTCACTAATTGTTTTCATACTGGTTGTTTTTGATTGATGAGTAATTCTTTAGATTGTATACTGCTAAAGTAGATAGTAGAAAAACATCGGGCATTTATAAATCGCTCAAAAACAAGCACTTTTAGCTCAAAATCGGCTAAAATGATCAAAAATCGGGAAAGTTATATTTTAGATAAAGAATTTCGCGCAAGCAGAAGGCGACATACCATAAGCTTCCTGGAAGCATTTTGAAAAATACGATGGCGTATTAAAACCGCTGTCAAAAGCAACCTGAGAAACGTTTCCACCTTGTACGCTCAGCATTTTTAATGCACGCTTAAGCCTGTAATCTTTTAAAAATGTATTGGGTGATTTTCCGGTTAATGCGATCATATTGCGATAAAATTTTGCTTTGCTACAACACAGGTGTGCGCAGAAATCTTCTACCTTGAGATTGGTCTGGTTCCAAAGTTTTTCTGTAAACTGCATTAAATTCTCTAGAAATTTTTCTTCAGATGGATTTAGCGCAATAACAGATTTGTTTTCATTTAAATCATTCTTATTCTCCTTATCATATGAATAACGAACTTCTGGCGAAACCACAATTTGACCATCTATTACTTCGCATAACCATTGAGTCATTTTTATAGTATCTTCAAAAAAATCAGGAGTATTTGTAACAGGATCACCGGTGCTCAACCCGATATTTAGCTCCAGCAGCGGATAATCGACCTTTTTTGACAAGTTTTTAAAATTAGAATGAATGGTAATTGCACACAATACAGCCTGCGTTACTGAAGTAAAAGAAGCCATGCACTTATAAAGATCATAATTAACTACGTTGCCATTATAATTTTTAATGGTTTCTTTTGTGAGGTCTAAATTCTTGTGCAGAACGCGCCTAAGTTTACTTTTTACTTCATCAGTACACAAAATCTGATTGGTTTGCGCGATCATAACAATTCTAAAAGCTGAATCTTTTATTAATTGTTCTTCACTTTTGAGAGGAGCAGGGTCTTCTATACGACCCAAAAAAGATTCTACTATGCCCGCATTAACTTCAATGATCTTATGCGGTACGTCGCCGTGCGCATTTTGATGCATCTCTCTAATAGCGTCTTCATTGGGCGCTTCTATAAGGCAAAAAGCGGTTTTCCTGGCTTCATCGCACCAGTAGGTCATATCTTTGCAACCGTAAAGATGCTCGATCTTTAGATCTTCCTGATGCATCTGCGCCACATGTTCTGCAGTTATGTCCTGCGGAATATTGTGCCTGTCCATATAAAGCGGCATACTTTTTTACTACAAGGTAGTGATTTTTATGTAGTTATACATTATTCTGTTACTACACGCAGCCATCTGTAGCCATATGGTTTCAGTTTAAAATTGAAACTTCCGTGAGAGGGTGAAATGTTTTTTTGGTTTTCGAGATTCTTTAATTTTCCCTTTTTCAAATTTTCTGCAGCCACACTAACTTCTTGATCCTCGTCGCTTAGATTATGCACGACCAGTAATTCCTGGTCTTCCCATTGGTAATGAATTGCCAGGCATTGATCTGAATTTGAATCCAGAATTTCCCATTGACCAAAACTAATTTCCGGACATTCTTTACGTAAAGCGACCATTTTTATGTTCCAGTTGAGAAAAGAAGTAGAATCTTGTTTTTCATCTTTCACATTAACCCGATCATAACCGTATGGATATGAATTAATGACGGGTCTCACCACTGTATCACTGACAGAGAAGCCGGCATTCTTAGAATCATCCCACTGCATGGGCGTTCGTACGGCAAGACGTTCTTTCAGTTTTAAATTATCACCCATTCCTATTTCATCTCCATAGCGCATTACAGGTGTGCTTGGCAGCGAAAATAATAAGTTGTAAGCTAGTTTTAAATGGTCAATATTATTGTTTAGCATAGGTGCCAGTCTGCGTCTGATACCGCGATCATAGAGTTGCATATATTTTCTGGGACCAAATTTCTTATAAACAGTATTGCGTTCTTTTTCAGTTAATCTGCCCAGATCAACTTCATCGTGATTGCGTAAGAACTGTCCCCATTCTGCTTCTTTGGGAATATCTTTTGTGCTTTGCAGCGCGTTTGCCAGAGGTTTTGCTTCACCAGTTGCAAGCGCATAGAACATATGTTGATTTACATAAAAGTTAAACATCATATGCATGCGATCTTCTTCTTCACCAAAATAATTTTTTGTTTCTGAAGGCGCAACATTGGCTTCACCTAATATGATAGCTTCCTTGTCAATACTCGAAACATATTCACGCATTTCTGTAAGAAGATTAAACTGATGCTCAAACTTCTCTCCTTTTTTCTCGGGTACTTCTATTATAAAGGGTACAGCATCAAGTCTAAAACCATTTACACCGCGATCAAGCCAGAATTTCATAATCTTCTTTACCTCTCTTTGAACGGGTAAGTATTGCATATTTAGATCTGGCTGAAAATCATAGAATCTGTGATAGTAATATTCTTTTGCAATTGTATCAAACGTCCAGGTTTCTGTCTGTACCCCGGGAAAAATCATACCTGTATCGTAATTCTCAGGCTGTTCTTTGCTCCATAGATACCAGTTGTGGTAGACTGAACTTGTGTCTTTTTCGGCTTCTTTAAACCAGCTTATCTCATTAGATGTGTGATTTACAACGAGATCCATTATCACCTTAATGCTATCTTTTTTCGCGGCAGCTACAAAAGCATCAAAATCTGATAATGATCCCAGTCTTTTGTCTACATCATAATAATCTGTAATATCATAGCCATCGTCTTTATTAGGAGTAGGATTAAAAGGGGAAAGCCAGATCGCCGTGATACCAAGCGAATCAAGATATGGCAATTTTGAGATCAATCCTTTAAAATCTCCTGTGCCATCTGCATCACTATCTTTAAATACTTCTACATCCAGACTATAGATTATACTGTTTTTATACCATAGAATAGCTGTAGAATCAACAGGAACTTCCTGTTTTATATTAACTACTTCTAACTTCTTGATCTTTCTCTGGCTAAACCAAATAATTGCACCAGCAATGGCAATGATCACAAAAGCAGACAGGATAAAACGATTTTTTCTGGTCATGTATATAGGTTAGTTGGTGTTATATTATGGCTGTCACCCAATGTTTAGATTTGCAATTAGAGCAGATCTCATCATTAGAGATAATGTCTTTTCTGTTTCCGCATTCATGGCAAACCATTTCTTTATCACTTTTTATTTGTCTGTCGTACAACTCCTTATCCCAATCTGGAATTATTGACAAACCGGCTTGTTTTTCTTCTTCTTCAATAAGTGTAAAACTTCCACCCGCTTCCATATAAAGCCGTTTTACAACGCCCAGATTTTTAATACTCTTACTTCTCAATTGAGCGATAACACCTTCGCGGGAAACACGAGCCCTTTTCATAGAGAGGAAATTCATCATTCCATTTTCTACGAGAACAGAATAATCTCCTTGCGATATCTGTTCAAACTTTTGATGATTAAACGCCCATGCCGAAATCACGCGCTCTACCACAACTACAATTATTGCAATAATTACCGGTGGCAAAAGCCCTTTGTCTGCTGCCTGAACAGGAATACCTATTGCAGCTGCCAGCGCTACCATAGCTCCCATCTCGTTGCGTGATACAAGTGATGAAAATCTATTTTCCATGAGGCGCATTGCGACCACAAGAATGAGATAAATAACAAACATGCGTATAAAAGCTTCTATAAAAAAGCTCCACGGCACTTTGCCTATAAACATCCTGCTCCAGTCACCAAAGTATATATTCTCGTCTTTCATTTTTCTCTTTTAAACCACACTAGTCCATTTCTTTTGATGGCAATGCCCGCATTCTAATTCATTATTACAATCGTCTACATACCCGCAGCTTATACAAACCTTGAGTTTTTCATCTGGATTGGGTTGTTCATTTTTAATGTCTTGATCATTAGGTGGATAAAGCGGTAATCCTGGTTTGATTTCTTCGCGTTTATAAATACTGAATTCGCCAGATGACTCAATATACATACGCTCTACCTGCCCTAGGTTAAAAATATCTGCATTTCTTAAGATCGCATAAACTTGTTGTCTGGTTATGCGGGCTTTTTTCATTTCATCAAGAATAAGAACACCGTCTTTTATAAAAATGCGTGCTTTACCCTGAGTTAGCCATTCAATTTTTTTGCTTTTAAAAGAGAGAAACGTAAGTCCTTGCTGAAACCCCAAAACACACAAAAGAATAAAAATACCCACAAGAACTCCTACATTAGGCGCCTGCATTGCGGGCGCTACAATTGCACCCAGTGTTAGCATCACGCCAAGCTCTAAGATCGTTAATTGCCCCGCCATTCTTTTTCCCAGCCAGCGCATTACCAGCAAGAAGGATATATAAATTATGAATGTGCGTATGAAAACTTCTAATAAAAATTCTGGTGGCAGGTCGCCAAATAATATGCGTTGAATATCCCCAAGCCTGATCTCGTCCTTCTCCATAAATATCTGTATTCAAAAACCTAAAATTTATTCTAGTACAATTGACTCGATTTTATGAAATCAAAAATTTAGGTGTAATTCATTAAATTATAAGCGTATAACATCCTAAAGTTAGAGCATTTGTGCAGAAAGAATAAATGGAAAACACCTCTGGAGCTAATAAAGAAATGTTAATTGAAGATTGTTTTAAATAAAGAGATAAACATTATTTAATAAATATTCTTACGGATAAAAATCAAGTATTATTCAATAATTAGGCAACCTATAACTCAAAGAAATAACATGATACAAGTAATTATAATTACAGGCTATAAATAATTATCATGCAAGGAGAACGTTTTTGGTCGCTTTATTCCGGATTTTATTATTCATAGAACTGATTTTTAAATGAAGAAAACTTTCTCAATTGTAGCTAAAATCAGCATTTTTACCTTAAAAATCGTCTAATTTAAGAGTGAAATTCATAAGGTTAAAAACCATAATTTGAAAAGTTTTGACCACGAGACAATGCAGGCAATTTTTTGAAAAACCAGAATAGTGATGTAAGCAAATTTCAAAGTTTTTAAGAGTAAATTCAGAAATTAGATTTAGTCAATTAAATTAGAGATATTCGCCGCCCAAAAAGAAACTTCTCTAAATAATGGAAACTCATTTTAAACTTTATAAGCCTTATGGATACATAAGTCAAATGATGAGCAACGATGAGCGGCAGGCCAGGAAAAAGGATTTTCTTTCAGATCTGTATGAATTCCCAGAAGGCTCGATGGCAATTGGTCGTCTTGACGAGAAATCTGAAGGTTTACTGCTCATTACTACAGACGGGAAAACCAGTGACACTGTGAACCGTTCTGGTATAGAAAAAGAATATTACACTCAGGTTGACGGAGATATTGATGAGGTATCTATACAAAAATTAGCAAGCGGAATAGAAATAGGCCTTGATGGCTGTAAATATATTACACAGCCTTGTAAAGTGAGCCGACTAGCTGCAGAACCAGAATTACCACAGCGAAAGAAAAAAATACGTGATGCCAGACATGGCCCTACCTCATGGCTAAGTATAACTATTACAGAAGGGAAATTTCGCCAGGTGCGAAAAATGACTTCGGCGGTGGGTTTTCCTACTTTGCGATTAGTGCGTGTGCGAATTGGTGAAATTTGTTTAGAAAATATGCAGCCGGGAGAAGTTCATCTAATCCACGAGATTCTAACGTAGATTAGAGATAATTCTTTAAATTTTCTCTGTTAAAAACCGCTATTTTAGGCTTAAAATCGGTTGAAATGCCTTTAAAATCAGGATTTTCATCGAAATAATTTGTTGCCGGTGTGAACTTAAGGGTAGTTGCTTCTTCAAGCCATGAAGGATCAACAATGTAGGTTTTAAGATCATCTTCTAAAGCGTCAAAAGGATCAGGCACGTCTGCAATCGCTTCTATTTGCGTTATAAACGGGAAGCTGTTTACAATTTTATCCTGTTTAAATACAAATGCGATTCGTTTTAGCTGATTTTCAAAAATGTAATAGACGATTTTCCAAAACTTAAGTGCGATTTGAATTTGCGCTGTCTCACCGGTTATACTGTCTATATAAGTCGCTACAGGATCATTATTAGAAAGTACAAGACCAGACAAAACACTTACTTTTTTAATTTCGAGTTCATCTACAATAAATTCTTCCAGATCTTTCCAGTCCATTTGGTTGACTTCGGGAACTTGGGGTGAAGCGTTGGGATAAAAAAAAGTATCATATGCGGCTTTTTTCGCAATAGCTTCACTTGCGCCCCACTGTGGATATTGCTTGCTAACTATGTGACCACGATCAAAAACATTAGCGTTTTTTCGGGTAGGATGATCTATAGTAACAGATTTATAGAACTCGTCTCCCAGTTGTTGATCACGCTTAAGATGGTCAATATCTTTACGAAAAGAACGCCTGGGAATACCAGGAACTTTATCAGCAATATTACAAGCGCTATATAAAGCTAATTTTCTATTAACATTTTGATATACTGAAAAATGAGTGTATGGAATTAAAGTATACATTGAATTAGTAGCAGTGGGCAGATTGACTCTGTATTTCTCATCATTACTTAGAAAAAAACTACTAAAACCCTGCATATTATTTTCTCATCATAAAAAAATCCTGAATTGTAAAGTCTCGTTTTTGCGCTGCTATAATCTCATTCCTATCGTGCCCTTTTGCCCTGGGATTTCCTAATTGTTGAACGGCTCCTTTAAAAAGTCTGGGGAAACCAGCCGAAAAAATAGCCACTGTAAAGAAGTTTAAATTCTCCTGATCTTCAGAAAATATAAAGTAACAATACGCACCAATTGAAAAAACCACGATAGAACTTATCGTGATCACCCAATACGGTCTTGAATTTAATTCTGGGGGTATTTCGCCTTGAGCGATCGTATGGCGTAACTCAAACCAATATATAAACTCCTGCAATACACAGCCGGCGATTGCTGCTATAAAAATGGGCCAATTTAGTGGGAAAATCGAGGCTTGGGCTAGAATAACGGCGGGTATGCAAAAAATAGATAAAGACGAAAAAGAAAGTATCATTTTAGCTTAGAATCAACTTTATTAATAAAAGGAATCATTTTTTCTGTAAGATAAGTTTCATCAATATCTACCTTCTCCTCTACGGTATTATCTTTAAGTATTTTAAAACTATAAATATAAGAATCGCGCATACGCGGATCTTTACCGCTCTCTTTTTGCAATTCTTCAAATGCGTTTTTTTCGGCTGGATTAAGCTCATCAAATTCAATGGTGCAACTCAATTGATTGCCCATAAATCCGCCGCTTTTTTCGCATTTTATGATCATAAACCTACAGTTTCCCAGCCATGCACTACACTTTCATATTCTTTACTTTCCTTACCATATAAAGCTAATGCAATATTTTTAGTTATCGTTACCATGCGGTCAAAATTGCTGTTTGGCGTAAGCTGAAGCATGGCTTCGTACCAAATTTTACCTGCGGTCTCCCAGGCAAAGCCACCAATGGCAATTGCGGTTTCACAAAATGCTTTATTAGGTATTCCAGAATTTATATGTACGCCGCCATTATCTGCGTCACCCGTATATTTTTTTGAAATATGATCAGGTTGAGGATCTGTACCGTTAAGATCTGGATCATTTATATAAGCAGTACCCGGATTTTTCATATCGCGAATTGCCCGTCTTGTAGGTGCAGGAATTATAATATCATTACCCACCAGCCAGTCTGCTTCTTCAACATTTTGATTTTTTACCCATTGTTTTATGAGAGTCCCAAAGACATCTGCAAAATGCTCATTTAAAGCGCCAGGATCATCCTGATAGACCAAACGTGAAGTAAAGTCTACAACGCCGTGAGTTAACTCATGCCCTACCACATCAAGAGATTTTGTAAAACGTTCAAAAACTACCCCGTCGCCATCGCCGTAAGCCATCTGGTTACCGTTCCAGAAAGCGTTATTGTAATTACTTGATAAATGAACTGACGATATGAGCGTTAAGCCACTATCGTTTAAAGAATCGCGATTGAATATTTCTTTGTAAAAATCATAAGTGTATCCTGCATGATCGTAAGCCTCATCTACAGCCGGGTCATTTGTAGGTTCATCACCTTCACTGCGAACGAGTTTTCCCGGCAGTAGATCACGCCTATTCGGTTTATTTTCCATATCATAAACTTCACGGAATTTACCTGCATTATTCAGTAGTAATGAAGACACCATTTCTGGCGCGATTGCTCTCCTTTCAGCACGAATTTCTGAACCTATAACCAGGTTTCTTATTGCCATTTGCCGCACTTTCTCATTAGGTGAGGTTGCCATCATCTCTAGCATATACGGCGGGATGATACAATGTAATG
The DNA here is from genome assembly GCF_047946655.1 of Leeuwenhoekiella sp. A2. Taxonomy (GTDB): domain Bacteria; phylum Bacteroidota; class Bacteroidia; order Flavobacteriales; family Flavobacteriaceae; genus Leeuwenhoekiella. The sequence goes on along the minus strand of NZ_CP172311.1, from coordinate 3,489,495 downwards.
GATTATGATTGCTACAGCCACAGCTCGATATTTTCTCTTTCATAAACTATAATTAAGAATTAAAGACTATTAGAATTAAGCTTTAATACGATTAAATTTAAAGAAAATACTTGACAAAGATCCCAATCTAATTGTAAAGAAAACAATTACTTTTCAGGAATGGATTTAGCAATATTAAACTGTTAATAAGAAGAATAACCATAAAATCACGCGATTTTATGTGGTTATTTCCTGATTTTTCACCGTTTTAAGGTGTTTTATTTATAATAATATTTCGCCGAAAGTTAAGCAGGAATCTGCTGACTCAAACAATGTAGAGTCCCAAAACCCCAGATTAGATCTATGGCGCTCATGCCTATAATTTCCCTTTCGGGGAAACAATCTGCGATGATATTAAGTGCGATGCGATCATTAGGATCGTTAAACGTAGGAACAAGTACACACTTGTTCAAAATTAGAAAATTAGCATAGCTCGCGGGAATTCGAAGTCCGTCAAATTCTAGCTTTTTAGGCATCGGTAATTCGACGATTTTAGGCGATTTTCCGTCTTCCAGGACCGATTTTTTAAGCCTTTTCAGATTATCCTGAAGCGGTTCAAAATTTGGATCCCTTTTATCTTTTTCAACTACGGTAACAATCGTGTCTTCATTTACAAATCGGCAGAGATCATCTATATGCCCGTGCGTATCGTCTCCTTCAATGCCGCAGCCTAACCAAATCACGTTTGTAATTCCAAGAAATTCTTTAAAAACAGCTTCATAATCGGCTTTTGTAAAGCCGGGATTTCGCACCTGAATTTCAGGATCCATCAGGCACTCTTCCGAAGTAAGCAAAGTTCCTTTTCCGTTTGTATCAATCGCTCCGCCTTCCAGAATTACCGGTTTGCCTTTGTATTCAACATGTGTTAGTGGAATTTTTAGAAAGTCAGAAATCTTTGAAGGAACATGTTTATCAAGCTGAAAATTGGTGTATTTCGCCCAACCATTAAAATTGAAATTTAAGGCTTCACGTTTTTCTCCGTTTTTAATAACAATAGGGCCAGAATCACGCATCCAGCTTCTGTTTGTTTTATGAATGATAAACGAAACATGATGCAGGTCTATAAATGCCATTTTCAGCATTTCTGTAACCTTAGCCTTTAGTTTTTCATCTGCTACTACAAGAAAAACCTGCTCTACCGAAGAAACCTTTTTAATGAACTCTATAAATGCCCACTGAATGGCTTCATATTTTCCCGGCCAGTCTTTCCCGTTATGTGGAAAACACAATAAAACACCTTGTTGTTCTTCCCACTCTGCAGGAAATCGCCTGTTGTTGCTCATGCTTAGTCTATTGCACGTTTAGTGATATCACCGTAATGATCTATTCTACGATCTCTGAAAAATGGCCAGTTTTGGCGTACATTTTCCTGTAGGTCAAGATCAACTTCTGCAATTAAAATTTCTTCCTGGTCTTCTGAAGCCTGAGCTAAAATCTCACCTTGTGGCCCGGCGATAAATGAAGAACCCCAGAATTGAATTCCGTTTGTATCTGGCACATATTTTTCAAGACCGATTCTATTCGCCGCAGCGACATAGACGCCATTTGCAACAGCGTGACCTTTCATCACATTCATCCAGGCGCCTTTCTGGTTTACACCATATTGCTCTTTCTCTTGCGGATGCCAGCCTATCGCTGTAGGATAAAATAAAACTTCAGCTCCTTGAATCGCAGTTAAACGCGCCGCTTCAGGATACCATTGATCCCAGCAAATAAGTGTGCCAATTTTTCCTTTTTGTGTAGGAAAGGCTTTAAAACCTAAATCTCCAGGAGTAAAATAGAATTTCTCATAAAAATGAGGATCATCCGGAATGTGCATTTTACGGTACAAACCAGCTTCTGTACCATCTGTATCAATAATATAGGCGCTGTTATGATAGATACCGGCCATTCTCTTCTCAAAGAAAGGTACAATGATCACAACTCCCAGTTCTTTCGCCAGAGCGCTAAAAGCTATAAAAGATGTGCTGTAAAGAGGTTCTGCTAAAGCGAAATTATCTGTGTCCTCACTCTGGCAGAAATAATGACTGCTGTATAATTCTGGTAATAAAATAACTTCTGCTCCCTGTGACGCTGCGTCTCTCACCCACTTTGTACACTTCTTCAAATTGTTTTCTGCAACATCATTCAGGTTAAGTTGGAGAACAGCTATTTTATAATTTTTCTTTGACATGAATAGAATTTAGATTGTAAAAATAAATATTTCGATTCGGAATGTATTTTAATTAGATGCTCTTATGTCTGTTCAAGTGATTTTCGGTAGAAAATTTGTATCGAGAACTGAGATGACTCAACATTTGATTCTCGATACCATTTTACACATTTATAATGTAGAAAATTCACTCGAATTGACAAATTGGTTATTTAATAAGTAAAATTAAAGAACCATTGTCGAAGTTTAAAAACGAACATTACACTAAGAAGTAAATATTTTAAGCATATAATCGCTATCCTAACCTGTTTATCGTCACCCTGTCCCGAAGGCGTTTGGGATCAGAGTCTCACATCTCTGGGTTTCCTGAAAAATATTATGCGGTGCTGAAACAAGTTCAGCATGACGACCTCAAAGATTTTTCTGTAGAAAATTACTTTTTACTAATTAGTGTTCTATTCTCTCTTTTACCGAATTCAACGTCACCCTGAATTTAGTTCAGGGTCGCACATAGTTGGGGTTTCTTGAAAAATATTATGCGATGCTGAAACGAGTTCACCATGACGGAACAAATTCAATTTTCGCGGAAGCTTACTTTTTGGTTTTCAAATACAAACGCTCTACTTTTTCTCTTGCCCAGGGGGTTTTTCGAAGAAAAGTGACAATATCAGCCAATTTTACGCCGTGTAGCGGGTTATTTGCTTGTTCGCTCATCGTTTACCAGTCTATAGGTCTGTAATCTTTTAAGAACTTACCGCTCCAGTGTTTTCCTGTGTTTATTCCGTCAATTAGTGGATCCATAACTCGCGCCGCACCATCTACAATATCAAGCGGTGGCTGAAAATCGTGCAGTTCTATTTTACGTTTTGAAAGTTCGATAGGATCTTCATCTGTCACCCAACCGGTATCAACAGCATTAATGTAAATACCTTCCTTAGCAAGACTTCCTGCAGCGGTATGTGTAAGCATATTAAGCGCAGCTTTTGCCATATTTGTGTGTGGATGGCGATCTTCCTTAAAAAAGCGGTGAAACTTCCCTTCCATCGCAGAAACGTTAATTATATGTTTCTTGCCTGTGTTTTCCTTCTTCATGAGTTCAGCAAGGCGGTTGCACAATACAAATGGCGCAATAGAATTTACCAACTGAACTTCAATCATTTCTGTGGTTTCTATTTCGCCAAGCTTTAAACGCCAACTGTTAGTCTTGCGCAAATCAACCTGCTGTAAATCGGCATCAAGCTGACCTTCGGGAAATACTTCTTTCGCGCTAAGCGAATTATCAAAACTGTATGGGATCTGCGATAATTTGGCTGAAGCTCTGATCCCAATTCCGGGTTCAGGGCCGTGCCAGGTGACAGGAAGAGAATTATTCTTATTATTAGAAGTACCTGTGCTCAGGGATTTTAATTCGGCCAGGCAATTGATATGATCTTGTAAAAGATTTGAAATGTATTTAGGTAATTCATCTAGCGGCATTTCTTCCTTTTCCATCAAATGCTGATAAAAACCGGCCGGCCTGCGCACAGTTTGTGCCGCATTGTTGATGAGAATATCGAGATTTTCATACTTCTGCTCAATGAAATTACAGAACATCTCAACACTGGGAATATGACGCAGATCAAGTCCATGAATATGTAAACGATCTGCCCATTTATGAAAATCTTCCTCTTTTGAAAAACGAATAGCAGAATCTACAGGAAAACGCGTTGTAGCTACCACAGTCGCACCCGCACGTAAAAGCATCAATGTTATGTGATAACCTATTTTTAAACGAGAACCGGTGATAACCGCAACCTGATCTGTAAGATCTGCAGTCTGAAAACGCTTAGCATAATTAAAATCACCACATTCTGTACACATCGTGTCATAGAAATGATGCAACTTGGTAAACATCTCTTTGCACACGTAGCAATTGCGTGGCGATTCAAGCTCAAGTTGTTCTTTACTTGATAAATCGGCTGCGGCGAGAAGTTTAGGAGCTACAAAAACCACATTCTCACGAGCGCTGCGAATGCCAGTTTCCTTACGTGCGTTTTTATCTTTTGCTGCCTGCTTGCGTTTTTGAGCTTTTTTAGCATCTTTTTTCCTACGTGAAAATTCATCACGATGAGGACGGGAAAGCATGCCTGAAGCTTTTAAAAGGGCGGTACGTTTCTCTTTTGAAATTTCAAAAATCTCATCTGTGTTGCTGTTTAGATATTCTAGAACAGCAATACATTTATCTATTTCTTCAGCAGTAATTGCCTTTTCTTCGGCTATTTCTGATTCTTTCATACTTCGTAAATGAATCTTAAAACGGGTATATTATAAAATGTAAATTCTGACTTTCTTTTTCTTTAGTCGGCTGTTATTCAGGTTTTCAACCAGGTCTTCTGCAATTGCCGCAGGAACTGCCACAAATGTGCAATCCTGTTTTAACTCGATAACGCCCAATTGATCTTTTGTTATATTTCCCTGCTTAAAAAAGAGTCCGGCAATATCACCTTTTGAAATTTTATCTTTTCTTCCACCGGAAATAAATAAGGTTTCCCAGTAAGGAGATTTTCTCGTTGATTTTTTAGAAATGTCTGCCACAGGTGGATTTTTAATGAATTCTGGCAGATTTTCTTTTTCGTATTTCAAGATATACGCTGTTCCCTTTGCGTTTACCCGCGCTGTTCTACCATTGCGGTGTGTAAATTCTTCAGCGGAGTAAGGTAACTGATAATGTACGATAAATTTCATTTCAGGAATGTCTATTCCGCGAGCAGCAAGATCTGTCGCCACGATAATTTGATACGTTCCATTTCTGAACTTTATCAAAGCACGCTCCCGATCTTTTTGTTCCATATCACCGTGAAAACAACCGTGATTGATACCGTTTTTATTTAAATATTCACTGACTTCCTGAATGCTATCCTTAAGATTACAAAAGATAATTCCCGGCTGACTGCCAATGTGATCAAGCAGATCAACAAGGGTTTTTAATTTGTTGTGAGAAGGCGAAACAACCGTTTGTAATGTTAGTTTAGAAACAGCATCACCCAAATAATTAATCGTTTTTGGCTTATCTAATCTTACAAATCCCGGTATTGTAACGCCTTGAGTGGCAGATGTAAGAATGCGTTTATCTAGATTAGAAAGTGAAAGAATGATAAATTTCATTTCATCTTTAAAACCAACCTCAAGTGATTTGTCAAACTCATCAAGAACGAGCGTTTTAATAAAATCTGTTGAGAATCGCTCCTGGCGAAAGTGATCTGCAATACGGCCAGGTGTACCAATTAATATAGCCGGAGAATGCTTTAATTCTATTTTATCTTTAGAAACAGCTCTCCCGCCATAGACCGCATTTACCTTATAACCAGAACCCATTTCGCGTATAACCTGCTCAATTTGTATTGCAAGTTCACGTGATGGAACCAAAATAAGCGCTTGTACCTCGTCAATTTCGGGATCGAGATTATCAATCACAGGCAATAAAAAAGCAAGCGTTTTTCCTGTACCTGTGGGCGAAAGTATTATCGTATTTTGAGTGTTTTCAATAGTTGCCAGCGCTTCTTCCTGCATTGGGTTTAACTGATGAATATTCAGTTTACTAAGAATATCCTGCCGGTCTTTTATGTCATTTGCCATTCGGCAAAAGTACACCTATTCCGGCACTTGTATCAATTAAATATTTAGGTAAGAAATTGTGCTTTCGCGAAAGATTTTAAGCATAGGTTTAAATTAGATATTGCCGTTCTCTTTAAACCAATTCACCGCTTTTTGAATACCGAGATCAATTTGTTTAAAATGAATCCCAAGTTCGCGCTCTGCCTTTTTGTTTGAATAGTAGTTTGTGATAGAGAGAATGCGCATATTACTTAGAGAAACAGGAGTCGCTATTCCCATTTTTCGAATCAAATTCCCGGCGAATCCTGCGCTCAGCAGTAAAAATTTTGGGACTTTAACGAGCATGGCTTTCTTTTCAGAAAATTGATTCAGTTTTTTGAAGAACTCCCAATAACTCAGGTTTTCGCCCGATAATAGGTACTTTTCTCCCGATTTTCCTTTCGCGAAAGCGGAAATTATTGCATCTGCTACATCATCGACATTGACGAAATTCTTCCCTCCCGGCGGCACGAAAACAATTCTCTTATTGTAGCCCATTAAAATGATCTTTCCAGAACTGGGTTTAGCATCGTAAGCACCCAACATAAAGGTAGGATTTACGATAACGGAATGAATTTTATCTGCACTAGCCAGAACAATTTCTTCGCCTTCAAGCTTACTTTTGGCATAAAAAGAGCCGATAAATGGCTCTCTTACCCCGATTTCTTCTGTCCCCGGGGAGGTTTTTGTCCCGTGGCCAATGGTATTTGCAGAACTTACATAGATAAATTTTTGAACATTATTTAGAATGGCGGCTTCAACCAGATTTTGCGTACCCAGAACGTTCACCTCATAATACTGCTCATATTTTAAAAGATCTGGAGCAGTTAAAGCTGCAGCGTGAATTATAATATCACAACTCTTTACTGCATTATCAACAGCTTTTTGATCTCGTATGTCACCAGTAATCAAATCAAGTTTAGGATGAGCAGGAAGAACAAATTTATTTGTGTCCCGCAACATACCTACAACTTCATAATCCTGCTCTAATAATTTTTTAATTGTATTAGAAGCGAGAAGACCATTTGTTCCTGTGACGAGAACTTTCATAAATCACGCACTTCATTTTTAGTAAGACTGCTTAAAATTCCCATTTTTACCTGCACCGGTAAAACCTGAAGAAGAAACCAGCCCAAACGGTGTAGCCAATTGAGCATAATTACTTTTTTCTTTTTGAACATACCGCGTATGGTAATTTTTGCAACTTCTTTGGCATGTAAAACCATAATGTTAACCCAGAAACCTTGTTGCTCGATACGTTCTGAAACGTGACCGTTAGTTTTCATAGGTCCGGGATTTACAATGCTAAACGAGATGTTGCGATGCTTAAATTCTTCCTGCATCGCCCTTGTAAAATGATGCACAAATGCTTTAGTTGCAGGATAAACCGTTTTATAGGCAATGGGGCTGTATGCGGCTAAACTTGATACATTGAGCACATAACTGTCGTTTTGCTTAATTAGATTAGGCATAAGTTGCCTTGTAAGCAAAGTGGTTGCTTTTATATTTATTTGTATAATCTTATTAAGGTAGCTGCTGTCTGCATCGAGAAAGTGGTTATTGCCACCAAAACCCGCATTGTTTATAAGCACATAAATCTCAAAATTTGAGTTTACCCAATTTGTAAAGGATTCTATATTACAAGTTTTTGAAAGATCAGTCTCGTAAATAGCTGCATCTATCCCATGGTCTCTAACTTCTTCTGCTACTTTTGAAAGACCTTCATTTGGTAGACTTACAAGAAGCAGATTTATCTTTCTGCGGGCAAGTTCTAATGCAAATTCTTTGCCCAGTCCTTTACTGGCACCGGTTACAACGGCGTATTTTTTGTTAGTTTGGTTGTTTGTCATTTAAGTTGTCGTTGGGCGGGGGAAATTATTTTCAAAGTATGAAAAAACCGAAATTATAAATTACATTCTAATTTACTTTTAAATGTTTCTTAAAGGTGATTTTGAACTTTGGTTTGTTCCTTCAAATTACAGTAAATATAAAAGGACTCACTATTTTATGCTTTTCAGCGAAAGATTTTAATAGAGAATTAGTTCTTTTGCCATAAATATTCCTGCATGCAATCGAGTCCCTATCAAGATAAACTAATACCTACATTAAAGCAGTATTTTGGCTACGATCATTTTCGCGCTCAGCAACAACAGATCATTGAAAATGTGCTGAATAAGCAAGATTCTATAGTTATAATGCCCACAGGTGGTGGTAAATCTATCTGTTTTCAGGTTCCTGCAATTCTATTTCCCGGGATTACTTTAGTTATTTCTCCACTTATCGCTTTGATGAAGGATCAGGTAGATGGTTTGAATGCAAATGGAATTCCTGCTGCATATTATAACAGCAGTCAGTCTGCAGATGAGCAACAGGAAATTTTATCTCAGGTGGCAGAAGGCACACTCAATTTACTTTACGTTGCGCCTGAGAGTCTTAGCGGACTAGGAGTTATTCTCAATGAAACATATATAAGTTGCATTGCTATTGATGAAGCGCACTGTATCTCATCATGGGGGCATGATTTTAGACCTTCATACCAGCAATTGGGATTTTTAAAGAAATCTCTGCCCAACACTCCTATGATTGCACTTACTGCAACGGCAGATAAAGCTACAAGACAGGATATTGCAGACCAACTTAATATACCGCATGCAGAGCAGTTTTTATCTTCTTTTGATCGTAAAAATATAACGCTGGAAGTGCGTCCTGCAGATAAAAAAGCAGACCAGATCATTAAGTTTATCAATAAACGGCCAGATACTTCCGGAATAATTTATTGCCTGAGCAGAAAATCTACTGAGCAGCTTGCAGAACAATTAGCAGAAAATGGTATCCCGGCTACCTCATATCATGCGGGCTTAAGTTTTGACGAGCGTACCAAGGTTCAGGAAGATTTTATTTATGATAAAACACAAGTGGTTTGTGCTACTGTGGCTTTTGGGATGGGAATCGACAAATCTAATGTGCGCTGGGTCGTTCATTACAATATGCCAAAAAACCTGGAAGGTTACTATCAGGAAATAGGTCGAGCAGGTCGTGACGGTTTAAAATCACATGCTTTGCTTTTTCACAGTTATGCTGATGTTTTACAACTGAGGAGATTTACACAGGGCGCAGCAAATGAAGAAGTGCAGATCGCAAAGCTGGATCGCATGAAGCAATTTGCAGAGGCCATTACCTGCCGTAGAAAAATATTGCTGAGTTACTTTGGCGAATTTCTGGCAGAAGATTGCGGTAATTGTGATGTGTGTAAGAATCCGCCGCAATTTTTTGACGGCACTATTATAGCACAAAAAGTACTTTCTACACTAGCGCGCTTACAACAAAATGAAGCTATTGGGACTGTTATCGACATACTTCGCGGAGCTAAAAATTCTAATATTCTTGAAAAAGGGCTTGATAAAATAAGCACTTACGGGATAGGTCATGATATAGCCTGGAAAGACTGGCAGCAATACGTCATCCAACTTATAAATCAGGGTTATTGCGAGATCGCTTTTCACAAAAACAACGAATTACATCTTACGCAGCATGCTAAAGAAGTTCTGTTTAAAGGTAAAAAAGTGAGACTAACTCATCCTGTTGATCTGGCCGCAGTAGTTGCCCAGGCTGAAACCAAAACTAAAAAGCCTAAAACCAATGCGCTGTTTGAAAAACTGCGTGAATTGCGTTCCGCTATTGCGAAAGAAGAAAATATTCCGGCTTATCTTGTTTTTAGTGACGCGACTTTAAAAGAAATTGAGCGTGTACGACCTTTAAGCGAAGATGATTTTCTTGATATTAGTGGTGTGGGTAAACGTAAACTTGAAGTTTATGGTGATCAATTTATAGAAGTGGTTGCCACTTTTATGAAAGAGAAACGTGAGAAGGCCAGCAAAAAAAACAACACGTACAAGGTCACATATGAACTGGTAAAAGAAGGAATGAGCGTGGCTGAAATTTCGCGAAAGCGGAATGTAAAAGACACAACTATCTATTCTCATCTGGCTAAATTATACAGTGAGGGTAAAGATATTGATCTCTATAAATATGTTTCTCAGGTAGAAGTAGATGCCATAGCGCGAGCTAAAAAGGATTTAGATAACCCAACTGCTTTGCGCCCTTATTATGAGCATTTTAATGAGAAGATTGATTATTACAAAATAAGACTGGCTCTAAGTATTTTAGAGAACAGAGAATCTTGAGAAATTTAAATCCAAACTGGGGAAAGCACTAATCCCCACGGATTTAATATTTTAAAAATGACATTTTACTGTCTTATAACTGGATAACGGTATAAAAACCGCGCTGATTTTTAAGTGCTTAAACCGATTTTTTAGGTGTACAGGAGGTTTTTAGATCTTCTTTACACGTACGGCATTCATGCCCTTCATTCCTCTTTCAAGCTCAAAAGTAACTTTGTCGTTCTCCTGAATCTCATCAATAAGACCACTCACGTGTACAAAATGTTTTTCCTGAGTTCTGCTGTCAAGAATAAAACCGAATCCTTTTGAAGTGTCAAAGAAAGAAACTTTACCTTCTTTTGCAGGAAGTTCTTCTTCTTCAATATCCTCTTTTTTAGGAATTCCTAAAATGATATCGTCTGGATCAATCTCAATGCGATTTGCTGGATCTGGCGGAGTATCAGTTAAGTTACCATACTCATCAACATATGCGATCATATCTTCAAAAGCTCCACCTTTAGCGTTTGCTTTACGTTCTACTTTCTTCTTCTGCTTGTCTTCTCTCTTCTTTAATCTCTTCTTTTCTTTTTCTTTTTTACCATAGGTTTCTTGCGATCTAGCCATAAATTTTTAAAGTTTTAGTTTTATATGTGTGTATTATTCTATTAATATAATTAAATTATTGCTTCTTTAAAATGAATTCCTAATTCTTTTTGAATTTCATAAACGTGCTGTAATTCACTAGGTAAGATCAACGCTATAGATTCACCGGTTTTACCTGCTCTTGCAGTTCTTCCGCTTCTATGCGTATAATATTCCATTTGTTCGGGGAGTTGATGGTGAATGACAAAAGCAAGATTGCTTACATCAATACCACGCGCGGAAACATCTGTAGAAATAAGTATTTGTAAAGATTTATTCTTAAAAGCGCGCATTACTTTGTCACGCTCTTTTTGCTGCATATCACCTTCTAACGCACCTACAGAAAATCCTTCTTCTTTAAGTGCTTCAGTAAGACTTTGTGTGCCTGCTTTAGTTCTGCAAAAAATTATACCCCGCTCAGCTTCTTTCCCTTCTAATAGTCGTACTAAAACATCAAACTTACTTTTTATGGAAGTTTTTATGAAGTGATGCGTAATATTTGCATTTACTAATGAGTTCTTATTCACCTCTACGCGTGGCGCATTAGGTGACATATACTGTTTTACGATCTGCTTGATCTCATCTGGCATGGTAGCCGAAAAAAGCCAGGTATTTCTCTTACCACCGGTAAATGAAAGTATTTTAGTCAGGTCTTGTTTAAAACCCATACTCAACATTTCATCTGCCTCGTCCAGAACAAGCGTTCTAATATGTGAAAGATCTACTTTTTTACGATTGATTAAATCTATTAATCTACCGGGAGTAGCCACAATAATATGAGTTGTACGGCTAAGGTTGTGTATTTGCTTGTCTATTTTCTCACCACCATAAACGCCCTCTGCAAAGATTTTCTCTTCGGCATATTTAGTAAAGCGAAAAAGTTGTTTTTGTATTTGTTGTACAAGTTCACGTGTAGGCGACAATACCAGAGCCTGTATAACAGGAAAAGATGGATCAATATCATGCAATACCGGTAAACCGTAAGCCGCTGTTTTACCTGTACCTGTTTGAGCTAAGCCTATAAAATCTGTTCTTTTATGAAGTAATTGTGGTATGGCTCGTTCCTGAATTTGAGTAGGAGTATTTATATTAAGTTCTTTTAAAGCCTTTATATATTCCTTTTTTATTCCTAACTCTGAAAATGATGCCATATTACGCGTGTGAGCGTGCAAAGATACGTTTATTTAGGCTGTCTTTTACATAGAGCCGTTAGTAGTTTTAAACAGCTTTTATTTTGATGTATAAACCACCGAAAATGTATCTAAAATCGGGTAAAACAGGTGGTTTTTCGCTACAAAACAACGCTTTATCAAAAATATGGTTACTTCTTATTACGCCTGTTATAATTTTTGTCACCGCGTGTTTTAGGTTTTTTGTATTTTTTTGCGATCTCTCTGCGGTAAGAACCACCCTGATTTGTTTTTTGGTTCTTTTCCTTTTTTTCGTGAAAACTAGCTCCGGGAGCATCAACCATTTTTGTAGGATTGTTTATCTCTACAACCTCTGGCTCTTCTTCTGGTGTTAGTTTTTTAGATATTTCAACTTCCGTTGGAAAATCGTGCTGCGGTATCTTATAATCCATCAAAGCTTCAATAGCTTCTTTAGCCTCTGTTTCTTTTTCGGTGTAAAACAAAAGAGATTTTCCCTGCTCCTGCGCCCTACCCGTTCTACCTATGCGGTGCATGTAATTTTCAGGGAAATTAGGCGTGTCAAAATTGATAACGTGGGTGATCTTGTCAAGATCCAGACCACGAGCCATAACATCTGTGGTCACAAGTACACGATTATTTCCCGCGTTAAACTCATTGATGGCGTTGATCCTGAAATTCTGGGTTTTATTAGAATGAATCACGCCTACCTGCGTATTATATTCTTCTTCTAAAACTTTATAAAGACGGTCTGCGCTTTTTTTGTTTGAAACGAAAACCAAAACCTTTGTGTATTCGGTTTTATCTTTAAGCAAGTGAATTAGCAGGTTTGCTTTAGTGTAAAAGTTTTCTACTGCATAACTGCTTTGCTCAATATTATCGAGTGGAGTACCGCTCACAGCTACAGCAATACGCTCTGGGGCTGTGAAAAATTCATCCATCAACGCATCTACTTCATCTGTCATCGTTGCCGAAAACATGATATTTTGTCTGCGCTGCGGAAGCAGATCAAAAATATTTACCAACTGAAACCTAAAACCTAGATCGAGCATTACATCAACTTCATCAATAACCAATTTTTTAATTGATTTTAACTGAAGTGTTCTGCTTACTGCCAGATCATATAATCGGCCGGGAGTGGCAACAATTATATCCTGTCCCTGAGCTACAGCCTGCTTTTGTACATTTATATTTGTACCGCCATAAACTCCTAATACCCTGACCGAGTTATATTTCGCGAAAAGCTCAATTTGCTCTACCACCTGTAAAACCAGTTCACGTGTAGGCACCACAATTAAAACTCTGGGATTCTCCTGTTTTGAAAATTTCAAGTCCTGTAGAATGGGCAACATATAAGCAAAAGTCTTACCTGTACCGGTTTGCGCAATACCCACAACATCACGCCCAGACATGATTACAGAGAAAGCGTCACTTTGTATAGGTGTAGGTTGTTTAAAACCAAGATCTTCTATCGCATATTTTAACTGCTTAGAGATGTTGAAATTTTCAAAAGAATCCATCAAAAAATTTTTGCCAAAGGTAAGCTATCCTTTTTTAGCAGAAATCTTTAAAATAATGATGCTATTATGGTCGATTTTAATAATAAAAAACCCGCTTTTTAAGCCTAAAAAGCGGGTAATTCTCTGTGAAAATCGGCTGAATCTATCTAGCTATTTAAGAAATCAAAAACAGCTGTAAAATCTACTTCCTCTTTGTTTTTATTTTTCGCCAAAGCGTAAACCTCTTTAGCGGTATTTGTTAAAGGCGCAGGTTTACTGTGTTCATAAGCGGTATCTGTAAAAAGCTGAAGATCTTTTTGTAAATGCTGAATTGGGAAATTAGGTTCATAATTACCATCTTCTATTCGAGATCTAAAAGCAGTTAAGATAGGTGCAGAAACGGGGCTGCTCAATAGCACATCAATGGCAATCTTTTTATCAATACCCATCGCCAGACCCAGCGACAAACTTTCTGAAAACGCCAACACACTCTGCCCAAGCATCTGATTGATCATAATTTTCATAGCAGCACCTTTTCCCGCGGGACCTATATGTAATGTTTTTTTACCCATAAGATCAAGTAACGGCTGCACTTCTTCAAGTATATCGGGCTCACCTCCTACTAAAAATATAAGCTCTGCTTTAGCTGCAGGCACTTTAGAACCAGAGACCGGCGCATCCAGAAAATGAATATTCTTCTCTTTTGCTTTCTCTGCCATTTTCATGGAAAAAGAAGGATTTACAGTGCTGGAATCTATCCAGATCGCGCCTTCCCGCATAGCATCTAAAAATCCATTGTCACCTAATGCTACTTTTTCTACAACGTCTGGCTTTTCTAGCATTGTAATTAGAACATCTGCACCATTTACAGCTCCTGCGGGAGTTTCTGCCCAGAGTGCTCCTGCACTTAAAAGTTGTTCTGCCTTTTCTTTTGTTCGGTTATGCACTGTAATCTCATGGCCACCTTTAATGAGGTTTTCTGCCATACGGCTACCCATAATTCCCAATCCTATAAATGCTATTTTCATATTACTCTATTTCATTTTTTTAAAGAAGTGAAAAGTTAAGACTATAAGATTTAATCGCGTCTTAATAATATCTTAGAAATTCTAAATTGGTAATTATTCTCTCAACGCGGGTTAGAAAGCGCTTTTTATTACAATCACACACCCTAAATATCGACGAAATAACATTTTAAGTAGTTGAATGGTTATTTTCTTAGAAAATTTTATATATTTTTGTAATCCCAAGTTGTAATAAATGATTATCAAAGCGATAAGACATCTGTTTTTAAACGCATGCCTGCTATGTATGACACATACTCTAGTGGCGCAGGTGGGTATTGGTACTGAGACGCCGCGTACTAAGCTTGAAGTTGCCGGTGATATGAAGATAGTAGCAGATATTGCTATTGGCACGATTAATAAAATCACAGACGACGATAGCTCTACTTTCCTTATTCAGGATGATACAGATAAAATAAAAGCGCTTGATGTTAGTCACCCTACAGGCGCCGCTTTAGGTTACATTCAGGAATATATTATTAGAAATCCCAATGAAGACTGGATACTTAATTTTGATACGGGAGTTAATGCCAATAATTTCGTTTTAAATACAATTTCGGCGTACTATGACCGTGAATTAGATATTGGGTCAGAATCTTCTATTCCTTATACTTCGGCATACATTAGTGGTGGCACATGGCACATTATTGCCGATTTCCCGTCAGCTAACAACTTAAACGGCAATGAAATTGGTACCTGGACCATCACCACCTTAATTTACTCTCAGGATCTTTCAAAGCAATTTGGCAGTATCGTGATACCTATGGCTGGTGGAACAACCGGAACCGCTACAAATCCTGTAATTAATTAGCGCTGATTATGAGGAAAATTCTACTACTTATCTCCTTTATCTATTCGTGTTACACTTTCGCGCAAGTGGGAATAGGAACACAAAACCCCCAAGCCAGTTTAGACGTAAATGGTTCTATGCTTGTACAAGGTACTTTTGAGGTTGGTACATTACCGGTAGTAACAAATACAGATCAGGATTTTAAATTGCTTACACGATTAACCACTCCTACTGCTGTGCTTGAAGGAGAAATCACTGTTCTAGATGTTGACAATCTTACAGTTGCCCCAATAAACGTTATAAACTATTCATTTACCAATTTGCAGAGTGATAATTTAACCGATGTAGATTTGCAATACAGTTCATCAGATTATATTGTAGGTCTTTCAAATTTCCAATACATAGGCGACCCTGTAAGTAAACAAACAGGAACAAATTCTAACTCAATCGGAACATTTGTTATGCGCACCTATGAAGCCCCTTCAACCATAGACCCTTCAATAAATACCTGGCACCTTGAGATACGCAACAGATTTTTAGATACAGAATTAAGTGGTAGTGTGAGCTACAAGGTTACGTTTATTATATATGATAAATCTTTCTTTAAAAAACTAGATACAATCACAACAGATCTTAATGGTAAGAATACAGGCACGGCTTCATCTATACCAGATCTTGCAAATTAATAAGTATGATTCGTATAATTTTATTTCTTTGCTTTTTCGCTTTAGCTTCATCTCTTACATGTTTTGCACAAGTAGGTATAAATACGATTACCCCAGATCAAGATGTTCTCCTTGATGTTAATGGAAATGTAAAACTTAATGACAAGTTATTCTTAGAGGCGCCAGGAGATTATACTAATATTAGAGGATCTAAACTACTTATACAAAAGACCAATTCAGAAATTATCCAATACAATATTGATCAAAGTAAATACGGTCCCATAAATTATGCTCAGTTTATATTCAGTAATACATCTCCCAATGGAATACAGGATTACAATACGCAAATCTCTACTACAGATTATTTGGTAACCGTACAGGGATTTTATTTCTTAGAAAACGGAACTAATAACACCAACGTGCTCGCCTCAAGTGCTGCCGGTAATAATTATGTAGAAGGATTTCAAGTTTATGCCTATGCTGGTACAAATACATGGTATATAAGAGCTTTTATAAACAATGCTACGTTTAGCAAAAGTGGTGGAACCGACATAAATGTAGATCTGTACTTAAATCTTATAATTTTCAGAAACGGGTTGATTTCTAAATCGCAAAGCGATGTATCTGTAGATATGGGTGGCAATACTACAATAACCGTTCCTACTCCCGCCGGTTTTTAATCTTAATATCCTGCTAAACTAGCTTTTTTGCTTCCTCCTTTTTATATCTGTTCGTAATTTCAGGTCTGAATAGTACAATTTAATTTTATGGAAGCTTTTAAAAACAAAATTGCACTCGTTACAGGCGGAAGCCGTGGGATAGGAAAATCTATTGCTTTATATCTGGCAAAAGCCGGAGCCAAAGTAGCTATTAACTATTATAGATCTCAAAAGGAAACCGATGCACTCGTAGGCGAAATAAACCATAATGCCGGTAACGCTATTGCAGTTCAGGCGAATGTCTCAGAGCCGGAAGAGGTAACCAGGATGCTAAGGGAAATAAATGATAAATGGGGAAATGTAGAAATACTAGTCAATAATGCAGGTATTGCCATTCCTCAAAAAATAGAAGATGCTACACTTGAAGATTTTGATCACACTATAAAGACAAATTTACGTTCTACATTCTTGGTTACTCAAGCGGTTCTACCAGTTATGCGAAAGAATAAATGGGGTCGCATTCTAATGATTTCTTCCGTAGCCGCACAAACCGGCGGAAAAGTTGGGATACATTATGCAGCCTCAAAAGCAGGTCAATTAGGCCTTATGCATCATTACGCAACTAATCTGGCAGCAGAAGGTATCACAGTTAACGCTATTGCCCCTGCTCTAATAAAAACCGATATGCTCGACCAATTTAACCCAAATCCAGACATCATGCCTGTGAAGCGATTTGGTACGGTAGATGAAGTCGCAGATATGGCTCTAAGCATTTTACGCAACGGCTACATTACTAATCAGACATTTAATGTTGATGGTGGTATGTATCCCAGATAGTTAAACTTGGTTTTAAGTCGACGTGATTTATTCCAATTTCTCGTTCTCTTCCATATCCTTTCTTAGATCGAGCTTTCTGAATTTAGGCGAAACTACACCTGTAATAAGAACCGTAATTAAAGTCATGCAACCGCCAAATACCACAGCTGTTACCGTTCCCATTAATTTCGCTGTAAGTCCGCTCTCAAAAGCCCCCAATTCGTTAGAACTGCCCACGAACATAGAATTGACCGATGCTACCCTACCCCGCATATGGTCTGGAGTTTTAAGCTGAAGAATGGTTTGTCTAATGATCATAGAGATTCCGTCTGTCATTCCGCTAAAGAATAATGCCATTACCGAAATCCAAAAGACTGATGAAAGTCCGAAAACAATCATACAAATCCCAAATCCAAAAACGGCAGCCAGTAATTTCATTCCGGCATTTTTATTTAAGGGAAAATAAGCTGAAGTAAACATAGTAATTATAGCTCCTACTGCCGGAGCAGCACGTAAAACGCCAAAACCCTGAGGGCCAACTTCTAAAATATCCTGCGCATATATAGGAAGCAGCGCGACTGCACCACCAAAGAGCACAGCGATCATATCGAGTGTAATGGCACCCAGAATTACTCTGGTTCCAAAAACATATTTTATGCCTTCACGGAGACTTTTGAATACATTTTCACCGATTTTCGGGTTTAAGATCGGTTTTTTAGGTATCTGCAGCAATGTTATCAATGCAATTAGGGAACAGGCGAAAATGAGGCACATAGACCAGTGTACACCTATCCAGTGAATTAAAATACCGCCAATAGCAGGACCTACCACAGAACCCATTTGCCATACTGAACTGCTCCACGTCGCCGCATTAGGATATACTTTTTTAGGAACAATAAGTGAAAAAAGCGAGAAGATCGTGGGACCTAAAAATGCACGTACAATCCCTCCTAAAAATACCAGGAAATAAATAGAATAAAGAACAACATGTGTAGAAATATCGCCTACAACTCTGGGCCACGTAAGTAAGAATAGGCCAAAACTAATCACGGAAAATCCCAGAATGCATTTCATGAGCAATCCGCGTTTTTCTTTTTGATCTACAATATGACCTGCGAAAAGCGCCAGAGAAACCGCCGGAATTACTTCCATTAAACCTATTATTCCCAGAGAAAGTGGATCTTTTGTAATGCTATACACTTCCCACTCAATAACCACAAACTGCATGCTCCATGCAAAAACCATTGCAAAGCGAACACCTAAAAATATATTGAATTCTCTAAACCGAAGTGCCGCGTACGGGTCGTTCTTACTCATCAAAAAATCAGTTTATTTTGACGCTTTTTCTGCCGTCCAGGTATTATTTGAAGTATCTGCATCCATAAATATTCCTCCATTTATAGAAAAAGACGTTGCGCCTTTAAATTCTTTCGCTTTAAGCGTTGCGATTTTTAGGTTATTTTGCCAGATTTTTGGGATTTCATGAACGGTTTTTATCTCTCCGGAAGCTGTTGTGAAAGTGATATCAAAAGGTGCCGGCATTCCGCCAAGGTTTTTAATTTCTACAGTTCCTTTTTTCGCATCAATATTTGAGATTGCCATATCTATATAATTATGACTGAAATACCAACTGTCCCAAAACCAGTTCAGATTTTCACCGGTAATGTCATTAAACGAGTAAAAGAAATCCCATGGTGTAGGGTGCTTCCCGTTCCACCGATCCATATAGCCTTGTAAAGCCTTTTCAAAGAGATCATCTCCTAATAAATCTTTCACCGCCAGGTAACCAAGAGCGGCTTTCCCATATTCATTATTGCCCAAACCAGCGCCACTTAAAATATTAGATGGAGTGATTATTGGGAGATCTTCTTCCATAGATTTATCGTTGATCCAGCGATTGACGCGAAAGCGTTGAAAGTTTCTTATGGCTGTTTCTTCACCCAGATCTGAAATGCTTATCAAGTGCTCAAGCGCTGTCGCCCAGCCCTCATCCATAAAACCAAAGCGCGTTTCATTAATTCCCATGTAAAACGGAAAATAAGTATGCGCAATCTCATGTTCTGCAACAAAACGAGAGAAATCCAGATTAGGCGTAGAATTGTCATTGACCATCATGGGATATTCCATATCTGCAAAACCACGCACAATGGTAGATTTTGAAAAGGGATAAGGAACTCCGGGCGTATTGTTTGAAAACCAGTTTAAAGCGTGTTTGCCAAATTCTACCATGTGATGAAAATCTTCAGATTGATCCCCATAAGCGGCTTGCACGCTTGCTCTTCGGTTTGTGGTAGAATCTACAACAACGCTTCCTGCATCCCAGTTGTAATGATCGCTAAGCGCTAAAGCGAAATCGGTTATGTTAGAAGCTTTCCATCGCCAGGTATTTGTTTCGCCCTGAGCGGTAATCTGTTTTTTCTCAAGATCTTCAGGAGTAGCAATGTTGAAAATGGAATCGCTTTCCATTGATTTTTTCAGCAGATCTGCATATGGTTTTTGCAGTACTTCATCTGTATTTTGCAGATCCCCGGTTGCCCAGACAATATAATTTTTAGGAACTGTAACCGCTACCGTATAGTCATTAAAATCATTGTAAAACTCCTGCGAACCGGTAAAAGTCATGCGATCCCAACCTTCATAATCGTCATAAACAGCCACACGTGGATAAAAATAAGCCAAGAAATACGTGGTAGAATCAATCGCTCCTTCCCTCCCGCTTTCTATAGAAACATCGTAATGCCAGTCAATTGCAAGATCAATACTTGCACCGGGCATCAATGGTTTTGCAAGTCTAATCGTGCGGTTTGTCTCATCGTGATCGTCTATCCATTCACGCTCCACTCCGTTTTCCATGTATTTATCTATAGAAACTCCAGAAGTGAGAAAATCGTTATTAGCAGTTCCCTGTCTTGCAGCGCCGGGTTTGTGACCGTTTAAAATGAGTTTGTAACTCAATACGTTTAAAGTATCGGGACTGTTATTTTTGTATGTGATTGTCTCGCTTCCTGTGACTTTTCTGTCTGGCGGAGAAACGTTTACATTTATATCATAAACGCCGTGGTTTTGCCAATAATTGGCGCCGGGTTTCCCATCTTTAGAACGGGTGTTGTTTTGGTAAGCCTGTTTAATATCTCTGGGAATATAAAGATCCTGAGAGTATGAGAAAGCAGTAAGTAAAAAGCAGAAAGTAAGCAGTAGATTCTTATGCAGCATGAATGCAGTATTATTTGAAATGTCAATCAAAGTTAGGTCTTAATACTTGAAAAAAATGCTAAAAAACTTTAGAAATAATCAGAAAATATTCAACCGATTTTAAGTGTTTTTCGGGAGATTTTTAGCCTAAAAAGGCAGGTTTTTGAATGAGTAGCTTTCGCGAAAGCGGATATTGATGAGATACTCGTCATGCTGAACTTGTTTCAGCATCGCATCCTGATTTTTCTATACAGTGATATGACCCTGAAATGAATTCAGGGTGACGCTTCAAAAAAGATTGAAAAAGATTGGTCTAACTTTAAGCAGCTAAATGAAGTTTTTAAATAAACAGCTTTCGCGAAAGCGCAACCGAAAAATAATAATTCAAGGTTATTCGTCCTGCTGAACTTGTTCCGATAGCTATCGGAACAGCATCGCATCTTGCGCTGAAATTCTACTCTGCTCTTACGATCTTATCGCGAACTTCTTTCCAGGTGATGAGTTTAATGTTATTTTCTTCAAGAAGGGTTTTGCATTTTTCGCTGGTGAAAAAATCATAATCTGCCTGCCGCCAAGCCGATCCCCAATAAGGATGATCTACCGTTACGGCTTGCATCTCATCATTATCCTGAGCCACGTGAATGATTAGGCATGAGAGTCCGGGAGCTATTTTACCCATCAAATCAGTATAAAAATCGGCCATTCCGTTGTCAAAATCAGTTGGGCCTGCGCTATATAAATTTTCTACAACCACATCTTTTTTAGAAGGTTGCATTTTATCAAGCACCTCGTTTAAAAACGGAATTTGCTTTGTGAGCAAAACAGGAACGTTGTTAGCTCTTCCGGCCTTGATATAAGCTTCCAGATATGCAGGCGTATTCATGACTCCGCCCATATGCGCATCCAGATGCGTGACGTCTATCCCGGCTTTGTAGGCTGTTTTGATTTGGTTATTAATTTCAATCTCTACCTCTTTCGCGGAAGCATTTTGCACGACACTATCTACAGCACTGTAAAAATATCCGTTCTTGTTGAGCAGTCCAGTAACCGAGTCTTTAGAAGAAATCGGTCCCCATTTATAATTTTCCCACTCGCTGGTAATAGTGAGGTGTAGGCCAAAATCAAGATTGGAATTGTTAGTTTTAGCATATTTCACAACTTCTGTAAACCAGGGTGTAGGCACCATAATACTGGCCGAAGTGACAGAACCATACTCTAATGCATCAAAAGACGCTACGTTTTCAGAATGACTAACGCCCAGATCATCAGCATGAACTATGAGCAATTTACTGTCTTTAGGATAACCTAATTGCTCAGCAATAGATTCACCTTGCGCATTTAGATTGCAAACAATTAGAAAAACGAGAAGAAAACAGCTGATTTTATGCATACTAAGTTAATTTTATTAAAGATATCAAAATTAAAGAATAAGCTGATAATAAAAATCGATAATGCCTTTTGTAATATTCGATTGCTTTTAGGAGGTAAAAAGTGCATTAGATTTTAGCTTTGCTGTATAATTAATACAATACTTATATGAAAGCTGTAGGAATCAAAAAATCATTACCCATAGATCAGGAAGAAAGTTTTATCGTTTTTGAAACTGAAAAACCAACTCCACAAAAACGCGATCTTTTAATAAAAATAAAAGCAGTGGCTGTGAACCCGGTTGATTATAAAGTCCGCCAGGGAAGTGCGAAAGATAAAGTTCTTGAAGAACCAAAAATCTTAGGTTGGGATGCCGTTGGAGTGGTTGAAGCTACTGGTCCTGATGTTGAACTCTTTAAAGAAGGTGACGAAGTTTATTATGCAGGCGATATAACCCGCCCGGGTTGCAATGCAGAATATCAACTCATAGATGAACGCCTTGTGGGGCACAAACCAAAGAATCTTTCTGACGCAGAAGCTGCTGCAATGCCATTGACCGCGCTTACGGCATGGGAATGTATTTTTGACCGACTTGACATAAAAAAAGACGGCGGTGAAGGAAAATCTATCCTTATAATAGGTGGTGCCGGCGGCGTGGGCTCGGTTGCGATACAATTGGCTAAAAAGCTTACCAAATTAGAAGTTGTGACAACAGCTTCGCGAAAGGAGACCGAAGAATGGTGTCTTGATAAAGGTGCAGATGCTGTTGTAAATCATAAGGATCTTATCAATTCGGTAAAAGAAAAAGGCTATAAAGAATTTGATTATATTCTAAATGTAGTTGATACTGAAGCGCATTGGGATGCCACCGCAGAACTTATAAAACCACAGGGTAAATTCTGTACGATCGTTGAAACAAAAGAACCTTTGAATATGAATAAGATCAAGAATAAAAGCGTTTCTTTTCACTGGGAATTGATGTTCACCCGTTCTATGTTTCAAACTGAAGACATGATCGCGCAGCATAAAATCTTGGAAGAGCTGGCTGAACTTCTTGATAACGGAACTATAAAAAGTACACTAAATAAAACTATAAACGGACTAACTCCGGACAGTTTTAAAGAAGCTCACAAACTACAAGAAAGTGGAAAAGCTATAGGTAAAACTGTAATAGTTTTCTAGTTGTTTAAATTAAAAATTACTGCAAAAACCGGACTATTTATCTAAGGCGCAAGTCTCGTTATCTAGTTCGGTTTCTACAGTATAATGCTCAAAATGATAATTTTATAAAACACTCTTAATCTTATTTTTAACTGCGATCAGTTCGTCAAAATGTTGAATGTTTTCAAGTTTCACATGAGCTGTAAAAACATGATGCTCACCTTCCAAAGACCAGATATGCGTATGATGAATAGAATTGACATTTTCAATCTCAACAATTTTCGCTTCTATTTCACTGGCATTTAAATCATCAGGAATCCCCTGAAGAAAAATAAACAGCGTTTCTTTCAATCTTTTGAATACATTGTATAAAATGTACAGTGTTATTAGCAATGATAAAGCAGGATCCAGATAATGAATATCCCAAAACCTAATCACGATTGCAACGATCAAAACTGCAACCCAGCCCAAAACATCTTCTATTAGATGCCAGGAAACCACGCGTTCGTTTAATGATTTCCCGCCGCTAAGTTTCCAGGCAGCATAACCATTTACCGCAACGCCTATTATGGCGAAAATTATCATACCATTGGCATCAGAATGTTGAGGCTCCATCAATCGGCCTACGGCTTCAGTAATTACATAAATTGATCCTGCAATTAGTACTACACTGTTAATTAGTGCTCCTAATAGTGAAAAACGCCTGTAACCGAAGGAAAATTTACTATCTGCTCCTTTTTTTGACTTGTTATCTAAGTACCAGGAAGTACCTAACGAAAGGCTATCGCCCAGGTCATGAATAGCATCTGATAGGATCGCAATACTGTTTACGTAAAATCCGCCTATAATCTCAAGAATGGTAAATGCAAGATTGAGGAAGAAAGCAATCCTGAGATTTTTACCGGATTGATGTTCGTGGTGATGATGGTGATCGTGAGCCATAATAAAACAATTTTATTCTTCGTTACCAAAAAGTTTATAAATAATTCCTGCACTTACAATTATACCGTCTGTTGGTGCATAGATCTCAGGAAAAGTGGGGTTATCATGCGGAGGAGCAACTAAGGGTGAAAACCTGCTCTGCCTCCTGTCTGTAAAATTTTCAAAATTTGTATAGATGCTTCCCCAGTTAAAATTACGAACAGCCAGAAAGCCCATAGTTATATAATCAGTCGTTTCTGTACCATTAGACAATATCTGGCTACCGGTGTAGTAGGTTTCAAAACCCAGACGCCAGGTTTCGCTTTCATACATGACCACGCTACCTGCGTTATGCTTTGGTGTTAAAGGCTTCTCTGGATTGCCGGGCAGGTAATCAAGATGAGTGTCTATGAACGCATAATTTAAGAACCAGCGGAAATCTTTATACGAAAATTTAATATTTGTCTCTGCGCCCTTACTGCTTATGTTTCCGGTTGCATTTTCAAAGACGTAGCTGTCTGTACTGTTTTGTGCGAGTAGTAATCCGTTTTTAATAGCTGTGTAATAAAATAGTTGATTTGCCGAAACACGTATTTCGTCAGTTAAAAACGTGCTGTAATTAAAATCCAGATTAGCACCATAAGAACGTTCGGCTTCTAATTTATCTTTATCGATTGGCTGTACTCCCTCAAAATTTATAAATTCGGCTTCTTCAGTAAAAATATCGGGAATTTTATACCCTAAACCTCCTCCTATTCTGCTGGAAAAACCACCTCCTCCCTTATAGAGCAAAGAGATTCTGGGCAGGGCAAAAAAGCCCCAATCCCTGCTATAATCACCTCGAAAACCGGTCTCTGCAATCCATTTTTCGGAAATATCGTAAACATTATTGGCAAAAACCCCAGCGGTGATATCTTGTTGATCGCGCTGCAAACCGGGAGAATTTTCATCAAAATCAATGGTATAGAGATTAGAACCAAAAATCCAGTCTGCATTAGCAGTGCTCATTTTGTAACTGGCTTCAGTAAACGTGTTGATCTGGCTGCCTTGAAATTGCAGGTCGGGCACGGATAGATCCCGGTTGAAATACGATATACTGTTTTTAAAAGTAAGGTTATCACCACTATCAAATTGCTTTTCAAAGACCGCCTGACTACTTATCCGCTTAGAAATATTGGCCTCTGTATAGTTATGCCCGTCACCCGCTTCTCCCTGAATGATGGCCATATCGCCACCTATACGATCGTCGTAGGTTGCATTGATTCCCAGCCAGACCTGAGTTCCCGAATCTGGATAGTAGAAAAGTTTGGGATTTATGGAAACAGATTTTGTTTTGGGCAGATTACTAAAACCATCACCTTCAGGATCGTAAACTTTTTGATAGTGACCGGAAGCATACAAGGTCGTTCCCCATTTTCCTTTTCGCTGGCTAAAGAACACATTAGCCGTACTTCCCAGGGCGTGGGTCTGGGTAAACATAAGATCAAGTTCCGGTTCTTCTTTGGGAGTTTTAGAAACCAGATTGACCAACCCCGCAATAGCGCCGCCACCATATAATGTAGACGAACTCCCTTTGATAATTTCAAATTGTTTTAAGTCTAATGGCGGAATCTGCATGATACTCAGGCCGCTGGAGAAGCCTCCATATAAGGGAAAACCATCTTTTAACAACTGGGTGTACCTGCCGTCAAGACCTTGAATACGTATGTTCATGTTGCCGCTGCTCAGTGAGGTTTGCTGCATTTGAATGCCTGTACTTTCTCGCAATACCATAGAAATATTGGTTGCATTCATCATTGATTTTTCGGCTAATTCTTCTCCGCCTATAAATTCGATACGCGTGGGGATTCTCTGTATGGTGCGTGTACTGCGACTGGACTGTAACACAACTTCTTCCAAGGCATTGTCATTCTCCTCAAGGTACACCGTGAACTCAGTATCTGCTGGTAAGGTAACCGTTTGATTATAGACCTGAAAACCGATGTACGAAACGCTTAGCTGATAACTGCCTTCTTTTATATTTTCTAAAATTGCTTTTCCGTCTACATTTGTTACTGTTCCTTTATTTAGTTGAGGAAGGTAAACCGTAGCACCTACTAATGGTATGCTGTCTTTCTGCGTGTAAACCTGTACATTAATGGTATTTGCTTGTTGGGCATATGCGGTAAACCCAATGATACATAAGAGCAAAATGCTCAATTGTTTTTTCATGATTGTAAATTGAATATTAACTACTACTTTTTTGGCTGTTAAGCCTGTAAAATGCTAGCTAATATTCTGAGGAGGTTGCCAAATTTTATATGGAAAATCCAGTGTATCTTTTAAGACATATTCCATGCTTTTTTCAGAACTTATAATAGATATTACCGAAGAAGATACAACAACAGAAGGTTGTAGCACCAGCTGAACCCCACAGCACGAGCAACTGCAAATTGCCGGGCATTCATCTTGTACATCCTGTGCATGATTTTTTTCAACATGGGCTGTTTCACCTTCTTTATCTATATAAAATGCGTCTGCACATGGCGAGAAGGAAAGTGCAAAAATTAAGAGTGATATACTTACAGCTAGTGCTTTCATACGCCACAAAGGTATATCAAAGGTTATGCAAACGGGTTGCAAAGTGAATCTCTTCAATTACTAACAGCTTATGTATTTGTATTGAATTTCCTGATCAATTACAATGAGAACAGATACCTTTTAAAACAAGATTTGCCTGTTGTAGTTTAAAATTTTTGGGGAGATCTATGACCGGAAGATTACGTGACGTAAGACAATACGTCTCACCACAGGAAGTGCAATGAAAGTGATAATGTTGATCTTTAGGTGAGCAGGTACAACCTTCCATACACAAGGCATATTTTGTCATTCCGCTGCCATCATCTATGCTGTGTACGAGCCCGTTGCCTTCAAAAGTTTTTAGTGTACGGTACAAAGTACTCTTATCTGCGGTCTCTAGTTGATCTTCGAGTTCACGCAAAGGGATCGCTTTATCATGCTGCATGAAGTAATTGAGCACAAGCAATCGCATAGCCGTGGGTCTAATATTGCGATTGTCTAATTTTTCCTCAAGAACTGTCATATTCAAATTTAATCAAAATGAATATTTTATAAACAAAAAGCACCTGCTCTTTTAAAGAACAGGTGCTGATTTTATTATATCCTAAATTAGTCTTCTATCAACCCCTCTCCTTCTATCCAGGGCGCACCTGCATTCTTAAGACCTGTTGCAATAGCCGTAAGTTCATTTTGCGTTACTTGTTTTAGATCTGATTTTATAGATGCTAATTGGTCTTCTGCTGTATTAAATGTGGCAATATGATTAGCAGTTGGGCCATAAGTTGTGTTTAAAGCCATCATACCAATACGTGTCCCGATACCGGGTGTAGGATCACCATGCTCGCCCACACTTTCGCGAGCATCATCACCATTCAACCTCTTTTTAATATCAAGCAATTTATCTTGAGTATCATAAATTTTCTTGCTTAGAGCGAGATTAGGTTTTGCAGCACGATCTAACGCGACTTCCATAGCTTTGATTCGCTTTAAACTCATTTCCAAAACCGTATTTGTAGCTTTAATATCCTGTTGGAAATCCTGAACTTCTGCTCTAAAAGCCATTATTTCTTCCGGAGAAGCGCCTTGTAAGGCTCCCGGTTTTAATGAAGAAACCGTAAATGATTTTGACCCACCCAATTGTGAAGTTACCCCATCTACCCGTTTAAAAAGCGTAACTGTATAATCGCCGGGAGTGGCCATAACACTATATCTAAAGTAACCGCCTTGTCTTCCTTCAGTATTATCAAGGTCAATACCGCTACGATCTGCATAATTAAAAGGCCATGATACTCTGTTAAAACCTTTTTTATTGGTTCCTTTTACGGTGTTTACTACTTCGTCATTGCTGTCTTTTACCACTAATAAAAGTTCAGGTTCAGGTTGGCGATCTTCGGCTTCGATTTCTTCCCATCCGGGGAAGGGAGTATTTTCCGATTTCTTTTCAGCGGCTTTTCTTTCGCCTTTTAGCGTTTTCAAATTATCGGCTAAAAAGTAGGTAAAAACGGCTCCATAAGGGTCATTTTCGCCTTCATATTGCATATCCCCCTGACCTCCCACATCACTGCGTTGCGAGAAAAGCATAGCATCATGCACAGTAAATAATGTTGCTTCTTTATCTAAAACAGAAGAATCAAAATTTCGCAAAGGCGAAATATCATCAAGTATGTAAATTCCCCTGCCAAAGGAACCGCCAACAAGATCATCTTCATTTTCCTGAATGGTAATATCCCTAAATGGGATTGTGGGTACACCTCCTTCTAATTTGATCCAGCTTGTGCCGCCGTTATTAGTGAAATATATTCCGAATTCCGTTCCTAAAAATATCAGGTTCTTATCTTCATGATCCTGTACCAGACGCCAGACTATTGTACGATCTGGAAGATCTCCACGTATTGACGTCCAGGATTTTCCTTTATCTGTACTCTTGATCAAATAGGGAGTATAATCTCCTGTTTTATGGTTGTCGAGGGCGGCGTAAACTGTGCCGGCATCAAAAAGATCTGCTCTAATGTCGTTTACAAATGCATTGGCAGGTATTCCTTTTATGGAAGCCGTAGTAGTTTTAGCCCAGCTTTCTCCTCCATTTTCAGTTACTTGAATAATGCCGTCATCTGTGCCGGCATAAATAAGACCTTCTTGTTTGGGTGATTCTGCAAGTGATGTTATCGTATTATAATCTGACATGGCTTTTAAATCCCATGCATTATCCCAGCTCTGTTTTTTACCCATTATAGGCATGTCAAGGCGTACCTGATCTTCGGTTAAAGCATCTGAAATGGGTGTCCACTCATCACCTCTGTTATCAGAACGCCACACGCGTTGTGACCCGAAATATATTCTGGTGGGATTATGCGGACTTACAAGTATGGGTGCATCCCAATTAAAACGCTCGTAAGGCTCACCCTCCCTTGGTTGGGGTTGAATATAAACGGTCTCGCCTGTACTTTGATCTACGCGCCATAAAAAACCTTCCTGAAACTCACCGTAAACAATATCAGGATTGCCGGGTTCTGTGGCAGCATCATAACCGTCTGCTCCCAGCGTTTTCCACCAATCTGCATTGGTTATACCGCCTGAAAAAGTGGTGCCCGAAGGTCCGCCGTTAGATCCATTATCCTGCGTTCCGCCATAAATATTATAGAAAGGTTCAGCATCATCTACTGCAATCTTATAATACTGCTGGATGGGAAGGTTAGGAAAAAACTGCCAGGTCTCGGTAAGATCATAAGTGACATATAATCCGCCGTCTGTACCAAAAAGCACAAAATCAGGATCTGATTCTTTAAATGCTACCGCATGGCTGTCACCGTGCTTGTTGCGCTCATTCATGCGCACAAAAGTTTTACCATGATCATCTGAAATTGACGAACTGTTATTTGTAAAATATATCCTGCCTTCCTGATGTGGTGAGGCAAAAATCTCCTGATAATATAAAGGCCCTGTGCCGCGACCAATCTCATCAGACTGGCGCGTCCATGTAGCGCCCCCATTTGAAGACATATAAAAACCACCTTCTGTGCGATCTGTTTCTATGGCCGCATATACAATTTCAGAATCAAAGGGTGATATTGCAAGACCTATTTTACCCAGTTTTGATGGCGGCAAGCCGTCTTTAAGTTGCGTCCAGGTTTTCCCTCCATCTGTACTTTTATGAATACCAGATTTTGGTCCGCCGCCCATATACGCCGCTACTGTACGATGTCTTTGCCAGGTTGCAGCATAAAGAACATCAGGATTCTCCTGATCGATAATTAAATCTGTAACGCCTGTCCATTCTTCATCACCCAAAGTCTTATTCCATGTTGTGCCACCATCTGTAGATTTATAAAGTCCGCGGTCACCGCCACTGCTCCATAGTGGACCCTGTGAAGCAACCCAAACGATATTGGGATCTTCAGGATGAACTATGATTTTAGACAAATGTTCAGAATCTTTAAGACCCATATTCTTCCAGGTCTTCCCATCATCTGTACTCTTATAGATACCATCACCAAAACCGATGTGACGGCCACCGTTATTTTCTCCTGTTCCTACCCAAATTGTATGTGAATTGTTAGGATCTATGGTCAAACACCCAATGGAGTAACTTACCTGCTCATCAAAAACAGGCTTCCAGGTAGTACCTGAGTTTTCTGTACGCCATACACCGCCGGAAGCTACGGCAATGAACCACGTATTTTCATCATTAGGGTCAATTGCAATATCTGAGATTCTACCACCTGTAAAAGCAGGACCAATATTTCTAAGGTTTAATCCCTTAAAGGTTTCATTTGTAAGTTTCTGAGCTTGAATAGGAATTAACATTCCCAGGCATAAAAGCCCCAGAAGTAGTGTTTTAGTCATTTCTTAAAATTTGAAGATTAGTTAGCAGAAAATTAAGAAAGATTAACTATTTCTTATTCATTTTAGAGTATTGAGGGAAACTTTTAATCAATTAATAGAATTAACTGGTTATTATGTAATATCTATAAATAATGATAGTCATTTATGTGAACAATGAAAACCAAAATGTATTTCAAGTTAATATTATCCCTGGAAAACTGTTTTACGATATATTTACTGCATCGCTCAATCTTCCTTCTCACAAATAAAATTGTCTGAAACTGCTTCGTAACATATTAAAAGTATTAGGGTTTCTCCTATTTCTAATGGCCCTCGCCTATTGGGGAATAAACTATTATTTAAACAATCATAAAGATCAGGTCATTAGCGAGATTGAAGAATGGTATGCTAACAATTACTACGGCACGCTCTCCTTTGAAGATGTGTCTGTAAGTTCGTTTGAGAATTTTCCTTCTATGTCTATGACGGTAAAAAATATCTTACTTGTAGACTCGCTTTATTCTATTCATCAATATAAAACACTTGCTGCAGAAGAGGTTCAGCTTGTTATTTCCTTTCAAAAGCTAATTAAGAAAAAGATACAGTTTAAATCAATAATCATAGAAAACGGTGAATTTAACCTAATTACTGATTCTACCGGGTACAGCAATGGGCATGTATTTGTTTCTAAGAACCGAAAGAATAAAAAAAGTAATTCTAAAGAAAATTGGTTTTCGCATGACAATGCAAAAATTCAGATTAAAAATTTTGAAGCCAACGTATTCGATTTTGAAAAAAATAAACGAATTACATCTCAAATAGATTACGTTTCTACCACTGTAAAACCATACAACGATGGGATAAAAGGCTCTGCAGACGTTGATATTCTCATGCATGAAATGGGTTTAAACCTGGATAAGGGAACATTTTTTAATGAAGCTCGCGTAAGTGCTTCTTTTGAATACAATTTTGATAAAACAACAGAGAAATTAGTAATACCACAGTTTGATCTAAAAGTAAAAAATCAGGATTTTAAGGCTAAAATCGGCATAAATACCACCAATATCGGCACATTTTCATTCTCCCTAGAAAATAAGAAAACGAATTATGAAGAGATAAAAAGTCTGGTCTCTCAAAACATTGAAAAACAACTTGATAAATACGTTATAGAGAAGCCTTTTTATACCTTCACCACTTTAGAGGGCAGCTTTGCATATAGAAGTAACCCTTTGGTGAAAATCAAATTTAGCGGGCGCAATAATCAGGCAGTTGTTTATGATACAATCAATATTACAAACCTGAGTTTTAATGGAAATTTCATAAACCGAATTTCGCCTACCGCCACAGAAAATCAGAATAAAAAAAACTTAACGCTCTATTTTGATTCAATTACCGGCGCTTATAAAGACATTGATTTTCGCTTCAGCGAAACTGAATTCAGCAATGTCGTAAACACTGCTTCTGTAGATTTAAAATTAGATGCAAATGGTAAATCTGAAAGCCTGAACACTTTACTTAAGAATGAAGATTTCTTCTTTTCTAAAGGTACTTTCAGCCTAAATTCTACCTACAGTGGCGAAATTACATCACTTGACAATTTACTTATTGGGACTAATAGTTCGCTACAGCTTTTTAATAATTCGGTTTATTACAAACCCACAACGATAAGTGTAAAAATTGACACGCTCGATGTTCATTTATTTAATAAAAATGCGGTTTTAGAAACTTTGAAAATTCCGCTGGATACAGGAGAAAAGTTAGTGTTTTCAGGCAAACTGAACAATTTTACTTCTCTGCTTTACAACCGGTCAGATCCTGTTTCTTCTCAATTGAATATCTTTTCAAAAGATATGATCTGGCTTGATTTCATAAAAATATTTGAAACTCTTGACAGCGATAAACCAAAAAAAGACAAGTCTGAAGTAAATCCTAATCTCCTTCTTAGAAAGAGTTTACAAGGTATTTATGCCAAATTTAATCCCAGCGTAAACCTAAAATTACAATCGTTTAACTATGATAATTTTTTAGTGAAATCGATTAGTACAAAAGCTCACTATATTGATGAAAATACCATTTATCTGGAAGACACCGGTTTTATATATGAGAACGGAAAAGTCAATCTAAATGCGATTTTTGACATTAGCCAGGCAGGCGAAACGGGATTTGATATCGATTTTCAAACAGAGCAATTAGATTTGGGTAAAATTTTGAGAGCGTTTGATTATTTCAATTTATCATCATTTAAAAAAGCTGATGAAATTCAGGGCGAAATAACCATAGATTCTAATCTTGAAGGTATTATAGATGACGTAACAGGTCTTAAAACCAAAACCTTAAAAGGTGAAATTAGTTTTGATCTTAAAAGTGCTCAATTAAAAGGCTTTGCACCCATTCAGAAAATAGGAAATATAGCTTTTAGAAAAGAACGTTTTGAAGATATTCGTTTTGCACCTATTAAGAATACACTATTTATTGATGATGATGTCATAGAAATACCACAAATGGAAATTCAATCTACTGCCTTTAATCTCTTTATAGAAGGTCATTTAGATTACGGCAACAAAACCAACATCTGGGTTTCTGTGCCTCTGCGCAATATTAAAAAGCGCGATCTTAACGCAATTCCTGATAAGCTGGGTTATATAGAATCTGGTAAAAAGGTGTTTATAGAAGTAATAGATAACGGTGAAGGTACATTAGATTATAAATTACATCTCACAAACAAAAAGCTGTATGAAGCCAAAGATATTCTTGACGAATATCATGATGACAAGAAAAAGGAACGCCAGTTAAGAAGGGCTTACAAGAAAAAACTACGCATTAAAAATCGGGAAGAAAGGCGAAATAATGGCTGAAATCAGGTCAAAATCAGCCATTACTTTGCGTATTTCTAAATGTGTGCTGTATTCACTTTGTAATATTTTTTCTTTAGCCAAAAAGCAACACGTACCAGTATAATTAGAGCGGGAACTTCTACTAAAGGCCCCACAACCCCTGCAAACGCCTGACCAGAATTAAGACCAAATACTGAAATGGCAACGGCAATCGCAAGCTCAAAATTATTACCGGCGGCCGTAAACGAGATCGCCGCGTTCTTGTCATAATCTGCGCCCATTGCTTTACTAAAAAAGAAGCCGATTATAAACATGATCGCAAAGTAGATCAATAGCGGGCCAGCGATCACAAGTACATCTGTTGGTATTTTAACGATGAGTTCACCTTTTAATGAGAACATCACTACAATTGTAAATAACAATGCAATAAGCGTCACGGGTGAAATTGTGGGTATAAATGTTTCAGTGTACCACTCCTCTCCTTTGAGTTTTACTAAAACCAATCTGCTTAACAAGCCGGCAGCAAAGGGAATACCCAGATATATCGCTACACTTTCTGCAATTGTACCAATAGAAATATCTACAATAGCTCCTTCAAAACCAAAATATGGCGGTAAAACCGTAATAAATAACCAGGCATAAAAACTGTATCCAAACACCTGAAAAATGCTGTTTAAAGCAACTAAACCTGCACCGTACTCGCTGCTTCCTTCTGCGAGGTCATTCCATACCAGAACCATTGCAATGCAACGCGCCAGACCTATTAAAATAAGACCAACCATATATTCAGGATAATCCTGAAGAAATAGAAGTGCAAGCACAAACATAAGAACGGGACCAATGATCCAGTTTAAAATTAACGAGATCGACAAGATCTTTACGTTCTTAAAAACCTTAGGCAAAAGACTATAATTCACTTTCGCTAAAGGCGGATACATCATTAAAATCAATCCAATTGCTATAGGCCAGTTAGTCGAGCCGCTGGAATAGGTATTGATCTGCGCAGGAATGGCCGGGAAAAAATATCCCGCTCCCACACCAATTAACATGGCAAGAAATATCCAGAGCGTTAAAAACCTATCTAAAAATCCAAGTTTTTTGCCCTGTGGCGTCGATTTAGCCTCAGCATTCTTGCCTTGATTTATATTAATTTCTGATTCAGATCTTGAGTTTTTATGCGAAGTTTCCTGATTTTTGTTTGCCATTTTTTACTATTTAATAGCTGAGAATATGTATTTCATTTCTGTTGCGATCTGCTTGCTACGCTCTTCATATTTTTCGGTTTCCTGAGAAGTACCATCAAATTCTTTAGGATCTTCATACATTATAGGAATACGCTTCTCTGCTCCCGGTATAAACGGGCAAGTTTCATCTGCATGTGAACAGGTCATAACAGCAGCAAAACCAGATTCAGGATTTGCAGCATCATCATATTTCTTAGAAAAGGTAGTTATAGCGGGTTTATCATCTGCAAAATACACAGCTACTTTTGGGTTGTTTTCTCCCGATTTTTCAATCAAAAAACCGGTTTTTTCAATAGTTTTTATACCATTAGGATGAAAAGCGGTCACTTCTACTCCACCAGAATATGTTTTGATATCAATACCAAAATAATCTGCTACTGCTTGTGCCCAAACTTGCGCTAACTGGCTTCTGCGTGAGTTGTGCGTACAGATAAAATTCACAGCAGGAATTACCTCTTGAGAACGCTTGTTCTTTATGAAATCTATTAAAGGTTGTAGAGTTTCCTTTCGCTCTTGCGAAACAGAACTAAGGTCGAGACCTTCTATGTAGGTTTTAATTTTTGAATACATGCTTTTTAGATTGATGAATTTAGCAGCAACCAGAACCGGGTGCGCAGGATTGGTTTTGAATATCTGATAATTTAACTTTTGGTTTTTGAGGAGTGATACCGCACTTATCTTTAGCCAGACAATCGGTTTTAGTATTTGTTAGCAGAAAATTCTCTCCATCAAAATCAAGATCATATTTATTGATCGTATCACCCTGATACTCCACCTCAATTTCCAGATCAGGAATTTCTAAAATTCGCTCAGAAAGCTCGATAATTTCGCTGAGTTTTTCAGGATGCAGTCTGTGATCATAATCATCTGCTTCCCATAATTGAAGACTGGCACGCTCTTCCCGTCGTACCGTACCGCCACAATCAATAAAATTCTTAATACTGTGACCTATTTCTGTAACGTGAAAGTGAGATGGCACGAGCGTACCATTAGGAAGCACAAAAGCTATTTGCTCTTTTTGGTCTAAGTGATCTTTTAATTGAGATAATTTCATATTTATTATTTAATTGCAATATTGCGATTGATATAGATAATTTTTTAGCAACATTTTGATTGCGTTGCTGGTACTTTACTTAAAAACTCAGCAAAAAGTTGCTGCATAGATGCCCAGATTTCAGTGTCAATGCAATAACACACACTTGTACCTTCTACATTACCTTTTATTAAACCCAGGTTTTTAAGCTCTTTCAAATGTTGG
The DNA here is from genome assembly GCF_047946655.1 of Leeuwenhoekiella sp. A2. Classification (GTDB taxonomy): domain Bacteria; phylum Bacteroidota; class Bacteroidia; order Flavobacteriales; family Flavobacteriaceae; genus Leeuwenhoekiella. The sequence goes on along the minus strand of NZ_CP172311.1, from coordinate 3,453,866 downwards.
GAAATAGTAGGCTGAGCCAGACCAATCTCTTCTACAAGGTCACCGCATATACAAGTTTCAGCTTTAAAAAGATGCTGTAGAATTGCAACACGTGCCGGGTGCCCAAAAGCTTTCGCGAAAAGCGCTATTTTATTTTGCTGGTCTGTAAAAATTTCGGTTTTAGTAACACCCATATTAAATACTTTATTGCAATATTACGATTAAATATTAAAATCTCACATACTTTAAGAAATTTTATAAAGTTTCGCATTTTCAAATTGGCAATTTATGGGGTTTATTTTTAATGAAAATTTATTTATGTAATTGATTTTTAGATAATTCACATTGCATCAGCTACTTATTTAATTTAACTTCAATTAAAATTCTACCAACATAAAAAATATGAAACCACAATCCTTAAATCGACGTCAGTGGCTGAAAACCGGAGCTTTAGCTTTAGGAGCTGTTGCTGTTACGCCGCAGTCTCTCTGGTCAAAAACAGTTGAAGAAGCTCAAAACAATAACCGCAGGTTTTTATACACGCATAGCTCTTTTAATGAGTTTACACCGCCTAAATTTCCTGATCTAAATACAGTGAGAGCTCGTCTGGTTTGGAATGAGAATCCGCACGGTCCTTCTAAAAAAGCTGCTGCTGCATTTCAGGAAGCCGTTTTTGATGGTAATCATTATTCCTGGGGTTCCCTGGAAGAACTTGTAGAAAAGATTGCGGCTTATGAAGGCGTTGAGACCAATCAAATAATGATGGGTCCCGGTTCATCAGATCTTCTTGAGAAAACGGCTATGGTCTTGTTTCAGGAGGGGGGTAATGTTATAAGTGCAGATCCCAGTTATATGTCACTTGTATCTGTTGCAAAAGCTGCCGGTGGTAAATGGAAATCTGTAAAGCTTACACCAGATTATCAACATGATCTTGAAGCTATGGAAGCTGCAATAGATGATGATACTAAACTTGTTTACATTACAAATCCTAATAATCCTACCGCTACAATTACAGACACTAAAAAGCTCTATGATTTTTGCGATCGCGTTTCAGACCGTGTGCCTGTATTTATTGATGAGGCATATATAGAACTTTCTGATGGCGGCATGGCAAATAGTATGGCCCCGCTTGTAGCTAAAGGAAAAGATGTCTACGTATCACGCACCTTCTCTAAGATTCATGGTATGGCCGGCTTGCGCATAGGATATATGCTGGGCAATGTTGACAGTCTTGAAACTATTAATAAAGTTACCCGTGGAGGTATGGGAATTTCAGGACCTTCTATCGCTGCAGCAAAAACCAGTATGGATGATGCTGAATATCTTACAAGCTGCAAGGCAAAAATTAAAGAAGCTCGTGACTATACAACAGATTATCTGGCAAAAAGAGGTATAGAATTTATGCCTTCTGAAACCAACTTTGTGATTTTCCCCATAGATATGGAAGGCGATGCTTTTCTGGAACAAATCTACGAGCGCAAAATTGTGGTTAGAGCCTTTAAATTTTGGGATCAGAACTGGTGCCGCGTAAGCATGGGAACAATGGACGAAATGAAAATTTTTACTGATGCCATTGATGAAATTATAGTTTGATAGAATGGAAATTACTTTACAAAAGACATTCACATTTATTCTTTTTATAGGTATAGGTTTACTACTAAAGCTAAAGTTTGACGGGAAAAATGAGATCTCAGGAATAAAGAAAATTATTCTGAATCTTGCTTTACCAGCCACAATATTTATTGCTTTACTCGGGATTAAAATTGATGCTAGCTTATTGCTTTTGCCAGTGATGGCATTAGCCTTAAACGGCATTCTGTTTTTTGGTTTTCCCTTGCTTTTACCTTTACTGGGCATTTACAGGAACTCTCCAAAATACAGGACAGCAAAGATGTTAATTCCGTCATTAGCACCGGGACTGTCCTGTTTTCCTTTTATTTTGGAATATTTAGGAGATGGTTATCTGGCAAAAGCTGCGATGGCAGATCTTGGCAATAAGGTTTTTGTATTAATGATACTTTATCTGGTTGCCATGAACTGGCATTATAAACTGCAATCGCAGGTGGTACGCAGTCAGGCTTCAAAATTGAAATCTCTATTTATTGCTATGATTTCAGAACCTGTGAATCTTTTTATTGCAGCTGCATTGATTCTGTTGGGTTTTGGTTTAAATATAGATTCTCTGCCTTTCGTTATAAGCGATACCCTTTTAAGATTAAGTACGTTAATGACACCATTAGTGCTGCTATTTATAGGCCTGGCGGTAAAAATAAGACGTAAACAGTTCACTCAAATTCTATCTATACTATTGCTTAGAGCGGGAGTTGTTGTTCTTGCCTGCACAGCATTTGTATACATTTTTAATGTTTCTGTTCAAAATGATATTCTCTTAATGCTTGCTTTTGGTCTAAGCGCTTGTAGTTTTTGGCCTTTTGCACATATTTCTGCGGTAGGTTCTCAGGAAGAAGATTTAGCTGATGGTCAAAAAACCTTTGATGGTACTTTTTCTATTAATATTCTCGCACTTTCGTTTCCTTTAAGCACAGCATTGATACTTGGAGTTTTGTCTAGCGGAAACACGTTCTACGGAATTTTACCTTTATTGATCCTATCCGGAGTACTCCTATTCTTAGGATTTATCCCTGTGATTTTCTTAAAAGCTCAGGAATTTAGACTTGAAAGTGCCAGAGAAAATAAAGAAGTAGCTCAATATGAAGCCTCTTCGGCAACTGAGGGCGCTTAATAAATGCTTTTTTATTTATATATTGACTGTCTTAAATTAGTAATACCCTATGATAAAAAAATACTCCTTTAAATTATCTCAAAAAATTTTTCTTCTTAGTTGTTTGCCTCTTTTTCTATGTTGTTTCTCGTGTACTACAGAAAAGAAAGCCGCAACTGCAGAAACTGAGGATGAACTTCTGGTACGAGCCAGAACTATACATAATGATGTTATCACGCTAGATACGCACTGCGATATAAACGTCAATAATTTTACAGATTCTATTAATTATACGCAGGATCTGGATACACAGGTTACTTTACCCAAAATGAAAGAAGGTGGTCTTGATGTTGCCTGGTTTATAGTTTATACCGGTCAGGATACTCTTACTGATGAAGGTTATCAAATGGCTTATGAAAACGCTATTTCAAAATTTGATGCGATTCATAAACTGGTAGAAGAAATTGCACCAGATGAAATTGAACTCGCAACCACATCTGATGATGTAAGACGTATTGTGAAAGCGGGTAAAAAAGTAGCGATGATAGGTGTTGAAAATGGTTACCCAATAGGAACTGATATTAAAAGAGTAGAAGAGTTTTACAACCGCGGAGCTCGATATATGTCTCTGGCTCATAATGGTCATAGCCAACTTGCAGATAGTAATACGGGTGAGAAAGACAGCATTTGGTTAAACAATGGTGTAAGTGATCTGGGAAAAGAAGTTGTTAAAGAAATGAATCGTCTGGGAATGATGATAGATGTTTCACACCCTTCTAAGGAAGCAATGAAACAAATGGTAGCTTTGAGTAAAGCTCCTATTATCGCATCACATTCTTCTGCCAGAGCGTTAGGAGAGCACAGCAGAAATCTTGATGATGAGCAACTTGAACTAATTAAAGAAAATGGTGGAGTGGTACAGGCTGTGGCATTTAGATCTTATGTAAATCCTGAAAAAGATGCAGCATTAGATAAATACCGTACAGAAATAGGCAAAGAAATAATGGATTCTCTGGGTTATAAGTGGGTAGAACGTGAAGATTTTCATAATCTATCTCCTGCAGAAAGAGTTGATTATTTTGCGCATTACCATAGCATGAGCGACCTAAGAGACAAAAAAATGGCTACAATAGATAGCCTTCCTCCTGCTGTGAATGTTAGTGATTTTGTAGATCATATAGATTATATGGTAGATCTTATTGGTATAGAACACGTAGGTATTAGTTCAGATTTTGATGGTGGCGGCGGTGTAGAAGGCTGGAATGATGCTTCGCAAACTTTTAATGTTACTCTCGAATTAGTTAGAAGAGGTTATACCGAAGATGAAATAGCTAAGTTATGGAGCGGTAATCTTTTAAGAGTTCTGGATGAAGTGCAAAGTATTGCAGAGAATATTCAGGAAAAAAACAAAGAAGTTGAATAACCCAAGAGCCTGAGAAAACCGGTTTAAAAAGACAAAAACCTGCTGATTTCGCGTAAAAATCAGCAGGTTTTTATTTATTTTCTAAAGCTGAATGTTTCTCTTTTAAACGTGGCTGTATCTAAGGCTTTCTTTAATTCTTTGTTTGATCTAAAAGTTGATTCAGTAACAGGGTGCAGCTCTACTCCTACTTTAAACTTTTCGCTTTCAAAGCACCATGGCTCAACGCCTATGCTACCATCATTTCTACAAAAGATAAAATATTGCTCGCCTTCTATACTGGTGTTAATCTCGAGCATTCTTTCTACCGCAGGAAGTTTTTCCTGACATAGTATTAAAGAACATCTGTCGCAAAATCTTAAAATCTCATAATACGCAGCGGCCTCTTTTTTACTCAAGCCATAATGAGTGCGTAGCTCTTTTCTAATTTTCTTTTGCTTGAGCAGCATTTTTTTAAAACCGTTGTGTGTTTTTTCAAGATCGCCGTATAAGAATTCCAGATGTAGCGAAATTAACAGCGCAACGAAGCCAGATTTTCGCATCGCAGTATCAAAAACACGTTCTGCGCGTTCCAGGTTTTCATCTTCAGATCTATTAACTTCAGTAAAATCCTGTGGCATCCCGGCATCATTGAGATAAGGTTTTTCATTAAAATCAAGTTGATTATCATCATGCTCAATTATTGCCGTGAGTGTCTCAACCCAAAATTCAGGACGGAACTTATGCTTAAGATGGTGAGCGATCTGCCCGGCCAGAATACCATGGGCGTATTGATATATTATATCCCAACCATCATTTGTCTTTCTAACGATCATATTTTAACTAAAAGCTGATTCTACAGAGCCTGCATCTACTCTGTAATTACTTCCGTTTACAAAACTTGCTTTTTCTGAACACAAAAAGGTAATCACCGCTGCCACCTCATCAGGTTGCCCGCGTCTTTGCACCTCAATATGTGGCCGCTTGTTCTTAAGAAACCATTCAACCGCTTCTTCTACACTAATATTTTTCTCTTTAGCCAGTTCTTCCATCATTGCGTCTGTCATAGGGGTTTCTATATATGCCGGTGACACACTATTAACTAATATACCATCTTTACCATAAATACGAGACAAGCATTTTGAGAGGTTTATTATTGCGGCTTTACAAGCGTTATATGCACTTTCTTCCTCATAAGGCTGAAATGCATTTTCTGAAGCAATAAGAACGATTCTTCCCCATCCTTTCTTTTTTAACTGTGGAATAAAAGCTCTACAAATTCTTACCGCGCCCATAAGATCAACATTAATAGTCTCATGCCAATCATTATCTGTCAACTCCAGAAAGTCGCCCGCAGCTCCTCTCGCTCCCGCTGAATTGACAACAATATCAACTCCCCCAAAATTACGGTCTGTATATTCTGCCAGGGCCTCAACTTCAGCATTTTTAATAATATCACACACGTGGTAATAAACAGCGGCTTGATCATTAACTTTTAATATCTCTTGTTTAGCAAGTTTTAGCTTTTCTTCAGATCTGCTTGATAAAATTAAAGTGCACCCTTCTGCGGCTAAAGTTTTTGCCGTTGCTAAACCTATGCCTGAATCACTCCCAATAATAAGTGCGATCTTATTCTCTATCCCTAAATTCATTGATATAAATTTTCATATTAAAAATGCGCTAGTAAAACATAAATTTATTGTTACCAACTCTAGCTTAAAGAAAATTAATAAATTTTAACCATCACATTTTAATATAATTAGGATTCTGAATTTTGTTTTTTGTAGAATGATTAAAAATTTAGAGAAGAGAATTAATTTATATTATGTTTTATTTCTAAAAATTATATATTTGATCCTCTAATTTACGTTATGGGGGTGATAGTAAATTAGAATATAAAGCCTGGATAACTTATCCGGGCTTATTTTTTTGCATTACACCGCTTTTATTCACTGGGAGACATTTAGATTTCTAATTGTTTGTTAGGCGATTACAGCTACATATATTTCAGCTTAAAGTTACAGGTTTCTATTCCTCAGGTCTTCTTGCGCTTGATTCATTAGTTTTATATCCGGAAATATAATTCGGGTTTATAGTAGAAGTTTCTTTTGCTATTTACGCGTACTCTTTCCCGGATATTGTCTACTTGCGGGAGATTTTACCCTACATTTTAACGATATTAGGCTACCTGGAGGAGGTTTTATGCTTAGACTAAAAGAGGCCACCTTCATTTTTTAGCTTTCGCGGAAATCATTTTTTCAAGTGCTTAAAAAAGCAATGAATCTGATAATAAAATCGGGTGAAAATGAGTGAAAATCGGTGTTTTATGATGTATTTTTAGATTACATCAACCAATTTTTAGCTGTGCAAAAACTATTTCTTTAAAGGTTTCACCTATTGGGATGCGCACATCGTTAATAACGATCTTAGTTTTCTGCACAGCCTTTATATAATTTACATTCACCACAAAGCTTCTGTGTACACGCAAAAAGCTGTTTTTAGGAAGCTTCTCCTGAATATCCTTAAAACTGGACAAGGTTAAAATTGCTTTATCAGATTGTGAGGTGTAAATTTTGATGTAATCCTTCAATCCCTGTAGATAAATAATATCTGCTGTATTGATCTTGATATTTTCGTATTCAGATTTTATAAAAATGAAATCTGCTATAGTTTCAGTTTCATTACTAGGTTTTGTAGATGCAGTTTCCGGTTTATTTCTGCGGTAGGTTGATTCATGCTTTTCTTTCGCTCTGGCGATAGCTTTTAAAAACCTGGGAAACGGAATGGGCTTTACTAGATAATCTGTGGCATTGAGATCAAAACCTTCTAAAGCATACTGCGGATAAGCCGTGGTAAATATAAATTGCGGCAGATTATCTAGCGTTTTTACTAACTCAATACCGCTCAGGTTAGGCATCTCAATATCAAGAAATACAAGGTCTACTCGATGCCTGTTTAAAATGGTAATTGCATCAAGGGGATTTGTGCATTTTGCTACAACTTCCATCCCTCCTACTTTTTCTAAATATGTAGTTATGACATCTATCGCAAGAGGTTCATCATCAATTACAACACACTGCATTAGTTTAGCTTTAATTTTAAATATACCACAAATTTGTTGTCTACTTCTTGCACTTCTAAAGTATGTTTGTCTTTGTATAACAGAGCGATACGGTCTGTGGTATTTTGCAACCCGATACCAGAATTATTAACGTCTTTTTTACGGTTACCAATCACATTTACACATTTAAATTCTAAGTAGTTGTGATTTATATTTATTGTGATTCTTACTTCAGTATTGCCTTTAAAATCTGTACCGTATTTAAAAGCGTTCTCTATGAAAGAGATCAATAAAAGCGGTCGTATTTTCTGATTAGTAACGTTACCATGTATGTTAAGCGTTATATTCTCATTATTTGCAATACGCAGCCGTTGTAATTTTAGATAATTCTGAATATACTCGAGCTCATCTTTTAGCGAAACAAAATCATTATCGGTTTGATATAACATGTAGCGCATCAACTCAGACAGTGTGATAACAGCTTCAGGAGCGTCATCAGATTTTTTTGTGGTTAGTGCATAAATACTGTTGAGGGAATTGAATAAAAAATGTGGACTCAATTGGTTTTTTAAAAAATTGAGTTCACTTCTGGTTTTATAGGTCTCTATCTCTTTTTTCTTGCGTTCATTTTGGTTCCACTCTTCATACATTTTTATTGCAGTTCCTATCACAATAAATGACATTGCGGTGATTAAGGGAAATACAAATCTAAAAATATCAAAGAATGGTGGTCGCGGTCTGTTTTCAAACCTAGCCTCTGCCATACGTTCTCTTACCTCCGGAGGCATATTTTGAGGCCAGAAAGCAATTATGAGTACCGGCAGAACTAAGGAGATGGCAACAGCAATTATATATTTTTTAGTTTGCTTAGTAAGCAAATAAGTGGGCACAAAAAACAAGTAATTCATGTAAAACAGGAGCATATTAACTCCCATTAAAAGCATGAAGTGAAAAGGGAACAACTCCAGATTCCAGTATATCTGAAAAATAAATAGGCATAAAAAACCTAACCAGATTGATAAATGAACAAGAACTTGTTTTCTCATTGACTGTTATTTAGTTTGAGAATAGCAATCTAGTGCTATCGCGGTGTTCTCTAATTCTTCTTTAGAAATTGCGGGATTAAGTTTTAAGGTAATTTTTTCTATCACTAAATGAGCTATTTTTTTTGCATCTTCTTTAGTACAAAATACCGCTTTTTTCTCAAGTGCAGGTATATACGTTTGTTTAATAAGAGTTTTCTCATGATCTATAATTTTATAGCCATAGCCCATTTCTGATCTAAAAATCTGCACTTTTAGGTCATTTTTCGCGCCAGAGCGCCAGATAATGCCGCAACCTATTATTAAAAGGCCAGCATAAATAAATAGGGTTTTCAATTTCATAATCAAATAAAAAAACCCGGAGCATTCCAATCATCTGTAAATTTTTAAAAACACTCCGGGCAACAAAAAAAAACATGTACTACTTAATCTTCATCATCATAATCTTCTTGAGGGAAAATTTCATATGCATCATCGAGGTATAAGCTGCCAGATCTCCCCAGCAAAACAAATGCGCGACTACCTGTGGTAAAGCTTAGAGCATCTTGTCTCGCTGTAGCTTCGAGGGTTGTGATATTCTCCCATTCATCTAAAGCAGGATCATATTCCCACGTGCTACCTACTGCGCCGCCGCTGTAGCCGGCAACTATATAACCTAAGCCGTTTAGGCCAAAACCTACTGCATTAGATCGCGTTATTGTGTAATCATCTTCTTCATCCAGATCATTGAGCTTTGTCCACACTTCTGCAGTAGGATCAAACTTCCAGAAATCTGTTTTGTAAAGTCCGTTGCTTACTCCTGTGCCCAGGTATATAAGACCGTCAATTGAGAATGATGTTGCATCTCTGCGCTTATCACCGCCAAAACCTACTAACTCAGACCACGTGTCTGCTGTGGGATCGTATTTCCAGAAATCCTTTTTATCATTATCACCATCGTAACCCGTACCTATAAAACCAGCCGTATTACTGGCAAAACCAACAGCAGCTCGTCGCACACCGCCGCCAAAGTCTGCTTTTTGTGACCATGAGTTTGCCGCAGGATCATACTGCCAGAAATCGCTAAGTTCATCTTCACCGTCATAACCTATGCCTACATATCCTTTATCGTTTACTGCAAAACTACTCGCAGAACTGCGCGCTGTACCGGGAAAATCTGCTTTTTGCACCCAATAATCGCCTTCTATATCATATTGCCAGAAATCACTCAAATAATCATCGCCATCATATCCTGTCCCCATGTAGCCATAATCACCTATCGTAAAGCCGGCAACGTTACTTCGTGGAATACCGTCAAAAACTGAGCGCTCTTTCCAGTTACCTCTGTCTGTATCGTCATCGTCAGACGAGCAACTCGTAAAAGTAACCGCAGCAAGAACTAGGATTGCTATTAATTTTTTATTTTCATTCATCTTAATCATTGTATCATTTTTTGAGATTAAATTTTATTCCGGTTGAAAAAAATGGTCGTGAAGGCATGTCAAAAGCAAAGACCTGATTTTCTGTATTATTAAGTAAATTGAATTTGTTCTTGAGTAGATATCCGCCTTTGAGCGAAAAAGACCAATTATCATCTAAAGCATACTCATACCCTAAACTCAGTGTGGTAGCGCTTAGTTCTGTTTTTGCTGCAGATGTGTTGGTATTTAAAATTATGGGAGTACTTAAATTGGCATACATACCATCTTGCGTAGCAATTACCATAAAAGAATTATTAGGATCAAGCGCATACCGCACCTGCGTTTGCGGGAAACCTATCTCGTAAGACAGATTTTCATCTATTTGTTGACTAATACTTAATTCTGGCAACCACTTAGGTTTGCCCAAGTAAGTCCTGTAACCCAAACCCAATTTTATATTGAGCGGTAAATCTGAATCTGCTGTTTTTACTATATGAAAACCTCCTGTATATAAAAGATCTTGGTTTGATATTTTGCTAGTTAAATTTGAGGCAATAGCCGTATTAAAATCGGCAGTAAATGACCAGTTTTCCGCTAAATTATACCTAAAATCGACGCCTGCAGAAACATTATATAAACGTTCTAATTCTGATGTTTCTAAAGGAAAACTTTCTAAAAATTCTGCTCTGTAATAGTCTGCATCCAGTGCAGCGGTGATTTCAAAATTCTGCCATTGAGCAGGAATATTAATTAATAATGAAGTCTTGTTTAGATCAACATCTTCATTATTAGCCGGGGCTAAAGCATAATCAAACGCAAACAGATCTTTGTTAGTCTGGCTATACATTTTAGTTCCTATAGTAAGAATGAGAATTAGCATCAGGTTTTTATTCATTACTGAATTTCAATTTGAGCCAAAACTATACAGCCACCACAGCCTAAGAAAATATTTTATATGATCGTGTGATTAGTCTATACCAGCAGGCTTTTTTAGCAGACTAAACATAGGTCTACCCATTGGTAGACTAAAAATCGCGGTTTAGCTAGTAAAAATCGGCTTTGGTATAACACATTTTAGCAGGACATCTTCAGCCGATAGCTTCGCTGAAATTCTGATATACTATGAAAAAATATCCGGTGGTGGTAGCACTACTTTCTTTCTTCCTATTTATACTGCTAATCGCTTGTAGTAAAGATGATGCAAGCTTTCCTGTAGGCGAAAGTTGGGTCTCTAGCGATACAAAAGTTTACTTTATAGATACTGTGACCGTAGAATCTTCAACTTTCAAATTTGATTCTATAAGTGTGAGTGGCGCAGATCGATACTTAATAGGTGCTTACACAGACAGTGTTTTTGGTCTAACCAAAAGTAAATTATTTGCACAGCTGTCTAATACTACCTATTCTATAGATGATGATGCGCAGTTTGACTCTATTGCCCTAATTCTTAATTACGACAATTACTATTACAGCGACACAACAAAACTGCAAACCTTTACCGTTCACAAAGTTCTACAAAACATAAAACCGGAAGAGGAATCATTTTACAACACATCAAGCTATAGAAGTGATCCCGCTTCAATTGGTTCTATTACGTTTAAACCAAAACCAATACGAGAAGATTCTATTCATCTTTTGCTCAATAATGATTTTGGGAAAACACTTTTTGACAATTTGCAAAATGATGTGATCAATAATTCTGACGAATTCCTTTCTGCTTATAAAGGGTTACTTATTGATCCTGATGATAACAATACAGTAGTGCTGGGTTTTGCGACGAGTAGTTTCTTACGAATTTACTACACACTAGAAAACGAGACTGAAGATGATGAGGAAACTCTGGATATTTCTTTTAGCGCCACTAATACATTTAATAATATATCGAGCGAGCAGGCAGATACTTATTTTGAAAACCTTGCAGAGCAGCAAGATCTTATTAGTAGTAAACTCACTAATAACAGCAGTTTTATTCAAGCCGGTACTGGTATTGCCACACGAATAAGCATCCCATTTATTGAACGTATCAATGATATCAATGGGCAGGGAACAATTCTGGATGCAAATTTAAAGATTAGCTTAAAAGGAAATTCAGATATGTATAATCTCTTTACGCGAGATTCACTGCAGCTTTATATTATCGATCAAAAAAATCAAGTTCTTGGTCAGTTATACGATTATTCAGGCGCTAATGCAGAGGGTTTGCTAACGCAGAAAAACGAGGAATTTAAAACGATAAATTATACGATTCCTGTACAATTATTTCTCGACCAGAAACTCTCTCAATTTAATGGCGAGAATTGGTATCTCGCACTGTACTCGAGCAATTACAACACCTCTGTAGATCGTTACATTCTTAACGGTGAAGCTGCTAAAGAAGATTTACGCTTAAAATTAGAATTAACCTATGCCGTTTATAATGAAGATGAATAAATTAACCGCGATAACGGTTATACTCGTGCTTTTTTCAATCACAGTAATAGCGCAGACAAACACACAGTCTAATTCACCTTATTCTTCTTATGGGCTGGGTCTTACTAATAACTTAAGTACAGGTAAAACCAATGCTTTAGGCAATGCGGGTATTGCAATACCATCTGCTACAGCCATCAACAATCTCAATCCTGCATCAATGGCCGGGGTACCGCTTAAAAATTTTATGTATGATTTTGGTTTTAAGGCGCAGTCTGCCTTACTTTCAGAAGGAGCGGGCAGTGAAACTAAATTTAACGCTACGTTTTCTAATTTGGCTTTTGCTTTTCCGCTTTCGCCAAAATCGGGATTGGGTGTTACGCTTATGCCTTATACAAATGTGGGCTATACTATTGATGGGATAATTTCAGATATTGAGGGTTCACAGGATACTTTTCTTACTAATATTGAAGGTTCCGGCGGTCTCAATACACTTGATCTTAATTACGGTTATTCTATCTTACCTAACTTTCGCGTAGGCGTAAAGGGTTCTTATCTTTTTGGAAAAATAGAGCAAACAGAAACTAACATTTTTGTCAATAACCAACTCACAATTCATGATTATAACAGATATAATGGGCTGCAATTAGGCGGTGGACTGCAATATGATTTTAGCGAAAAATTCTCATTAGGATCAGTAGTAAATTTACCTACCAGCCTCAACGGAAATAAACACAGTATTGTTTATCAATTATATGATGATGAAATCGTTACTGATGAAGATCTGGCTGATTTTAAACTTCCGTTGGAATTGGGTTTCGGTTTTAAGGGTAAAATAGCCGATAATTATACCTTTTATGCCGATTATCGCAAGAACTTCTGGGATGCCACAAACCAATCTGATAAGCTGGGCACTTACACAGATCAGGATATTTATGGTTTAGGTGTTGAATTCTTACCTAACGGAAACCCTTTAAGTTACTGGAATGCTGTGCAATATCGTGCGGGATTTAATTATGATACAGGAAACCTGACCATCAATAACGAGAAGGTAAATAATTACGTTCTAAGCGTGGGAATGGGTTTGCCGCTTAATAAGCGAAACAATTCTACTCTAAACCTTATGTATTCGTATGGCCAAAAGGGACAGATAAACAATGGGTTGATAAAAGAGAATTATCATTTAATCACGCTTAATCTCAGCTTAAACGGATTGTGGTTTATAAAATCAAAATTCAATTAAAAAGAAAACCCCGAAGAGTGATCTTCGGGGTTTTGAGTATAACATTATAAATCTATGCTCTTGGATCTAAAATAAGATCAATACGCTCTTTAAGATCCTGTAAATGATAACGACTCATCGTATCTGAAGTTCTGCCTAAAGCTGAATTGATAGAGCGTTTTAAAGTGTTCAATTCTGCGCGGGCAATTGCTCTAATATCAGACTGGCTTACTTCTACGTCTGTTGCATTATAGCGTCCCTCCTGCTCTTTGGTCATTAAATATGCTAACCTGTCAACATACGCGCGTTGCAGGTTTCTGCGATACGTGTCTATTTTAGACCCACGATCTAGTTCACTAAAGATGCCTTTACGTAAATCATCCATCATTTCAGAAAGGGAGTAAGATGAACTTCCATTTAAGGCTTCATTTTCTATCATACGTCCCATTCTTCCAAAATCTAGCACATTGTTCAACGTTCTTACCTGTGTGCTTCTAATGCGCTCTACATTACCATCATGCTCAATCTTGTTTAAGATATTACTGTCTATCATCCATTCTGGAGTGGTGAACAATTCATCCTGTAAGAATTTCATGCTTTCCTTCTGGCGTTTTTCAGGCACCGGAGTATACACAGCACCTTCCTGATCATAGGTTTTGTTATATTCATAAACGCCGCCAATGTTATTAGAAACGTGACCCATATAACGGTTGTATTGACTTAAAACCTGACCGTATAAAGTACCCAGATCTTCATAATCTTTACCATCTTCTTTGGTCCATTCTATAAGATTAGGCACAATGCGTTTTAAGTTTGCAATACCATATGTGCTTGCTTTTACAGCATCATCGCCCAGATCTTCAGTTTGTGAGCTGGGGTCTACCACTTCGCGTTGCTGGCTTCCAAAACGGTACATTGGGTCACCTGCATGTTCTAAAATCCAGGAATCTAAAACAGATTTTTCTTCTTTCCCTTTTTTATCGAGAATAGGCTTGTAACCCCACTTGATGGCATATTTATCATAAACGCCAATGTTAGGCATAAGCGCTACATCTTTATCTCCCGGTTGCGCCACATAATTAAAACGGGCATAATCCATAATAGAAGGTGCGGTACCATATTTTTTAGTAAAACTCGCCGATCGTAACGAGTCTACGGGATATGCAACACTGCTACCCATGTTATGCGGTAAACCTAAGGTGTGCCCCACTTCATGAGAAGAAACAAAACGAATCAACCTACCCATGATCTCGTTTTTAAAAGCCACACCGCGAGCATCTTCATTAATTGCTGCTGTTTGCACGAAATACCAATTGCGAAGTAAGGTCATCACATTGTGATACCAGTTAATATCTGATTCTAATATCTCACCACTACGAGGATCTGAAACGTGAGGACCGTTAGCATTAGGGATAGGTGAAGCTAAATAACGCACTACAGAATATCGCACATCTTCAGGAGACCAATCTGGGTCTTCTTCTACAGTTGGAGCATCTTTTGCAATAATGGCATTTTTAAATCCTGCTGCTTCAAAAGCTACCTGCCAGTCTTCAATACCTTGTTTTATATAAGGTCTCCACTGCTCTGGCGTTGCACGATCAATGTAATAAACAATTTGTTTTTTAGGCTCAACGAGTTCGCCGCTTTTATACTTCTCAATATCCTCATCTTTCACCTCAAGTCTCCAGCGATCAAGGTAACGTATGGTTTTGCTTTCTTGCGCATCAAGACCGTAATCTGTCTGCCCGCGAGCAAACCAGCCCACGCGTTGATCAAAATATCTGCGTTCCATAGGCTCCTTTGGTAAAAGAACCATAGAATTATTCATTTCTACAGTAATAGACCCCAGACTTTCATTACTGGGAGCATTCTTGGCATTATAAGTTTTTACATGCCTCGCTTCAATATTTAGCGGGTAACTTTTCAGGGTTTCAATGTAGCTACGATCTTTATCTACATTAGAAACTTTATATTCTTCTCTGTAACGATTGGGTATACCCAAAGGCATAACATCATCTTCATACAGGCCATTAACTTCTATAACAGTACTTGTAGAATCTTTACCTACAGCTTTAATGTCAAAAGCGTATAAAACTGGTTCAAAATTTGAGTTTACAACGGCCTCGTGTATAGGCAGAGAATCTGCAGCAAAGATCTGATGAGAAACTACGCGTAAAAGAACTTTTTTAGGACGCTTCTCCCAGCGCAGTACCTGAGTGTTTGTTTTACCGCCACCAAAACCGATATCTGTAGCAGTTTTCGCGATACGCGTAACCATTAACATCTCTCTATTAAAGAGACTGTCTGGTATTTCATAAAAGAAATTGTCATCTACTTTATGCACGGTAAAAAGCCCGGCATCAGAAACGGCATCTTTTGTAATTACTTTACTGTACGGTTTAATTCCGTTTTTAGGAGAATCTTTAGTTTCGCTTTTAGCGGTTTCATTCTTTGATTTTTTCGAGACCTGCGAGCTTCCACAGGACATAATGAAAAGGGATGTGCCTATAAGGGTGAGGCGGAGTAATTTTAATTTCATAAAGTTTATTGTTCAAGCAAGGAATTTACAGTACACTTTGCTAATACTTTGTTAATATATTCTTAACAGTTTCTGTTAAAGTTTTGAAGATGATTTAAGCTGAAGTAATTTAGTGTTTCAACTAACCTACAACCTATTTACTATGTTTAGCATGACAAAATATGACAGAAGGGCTTTAACTGGTGGAATTATAGCAACCGTGATAACTGGTGCAGGTGCTTTCTTACTAGGAAATATAAGTGGATACGAAGCAAAAGATCTTATAAAATCCTCCCTGCCAGGTATAGATACTTTGTGCAATACAATTGTGCTTGCTTCTGCAACCATTCTAGCTTTACTGCTTACCCTTTTAAGTTTAAGTTCATCTATAGAATCTAAACTTAAAGATATTCACTACATGCAGGTTCTTAGAATTGCGAAAATTGATACCGCTGTTTTTGTAGTTTCTCTTATCACTTTTCAGGTATTTAATATCCCCATTACAGAATCTGATCAGGTTCCTAATACCTGGTTTACTTACATCTATTACGTCACACTGGGTTTATCTTCTTTGTTAAGCGGCGGGCTTATTGGTGTAGTGCTTATGCTATACAACACCGTAGAAAATATTATTAAAATAGTAGGTTTAAAAATAGAAGATCACCCTCTTTTGTACACCGAAGAAGATGAAGACAAAAAAGAGTGATCTCTAAAATTTTACTTTGAAATAAAGCAGGACGGCTAGTTTACAGCTTCAGATTTTAAACTGGCTTTATTTAATTCTGATATTTCTGCTGATGAAAGTTCAACTTGAAGAGCTTCGTCAAACGATTTTAATTGGTTTATTTTACTCGCACTAGCAATAGGCGAGGTTATACCCGGTTGTTGCATTGCCCAGGCAATCGCCACACCTGCCTGCGATATTTGATGCTCCTGAGCTACTTTTTCAAGTGTTTTGAGCACTTTTTTACCCCTTTCATTAAAGAATTTAGAAACAAATCCCTGTCTAGCACTTCCTTCAGCATCATCTTTCTCGCTGTATTTACCGGTTAAGAATCCGCTGGCAAGCGTGAAATAATTAGTCACACTAATATTTTTTTCGATACAAAAATCTTTGTAGCCGTGTTCAAAACCTTCTCTGCTCATCAAATTATATTCAGGCTGGTAGACCTCATATCTGGGCAGATCATGCTTTTCTGAATATTCTATCGATTCCTGTAATCTGGCTAGCGGAAAGTTAGATGCTCCTATATAACGCACCTTACCTTCATTAATTAATTGATTATAGGTTGCAAGCGTTTTTGGTATAGAACCATCATCATCTTTATGACTAAAATAAATATCTATGTAATCTGTATTAAGACGTTTTAAACTTTTATCTGCCTGATCAAGAATATGCTCAGGCGAAAGATCTATTGAGCCCTGCCCTACATCCATACCAACTTTTGTTGCAATAATCATTTTATCGCGATTACCGCGTTCTTTCATCCACTCTCCTATAATGGTTTCACTCTCACCGCCTGAGTTGCCTTCTGCCCAGCGTGAATAAACATTAGCCGTATCTATAAAATTCAAGCCTCTTTCCAGAAGAGCATCCAGAAGTTTAAATGAAGTTTTCTTATCTGCTGTCCAGCCAAAAACATTCCCGCCGAATGTTATAGGTGGTACCTGTAAATCTGTTTTTCCTAATTGTCTCTTTTCCATAATGCTTATTTTGATAATAAAATTACAATAGAAAAGAACAAAAAGTTCATTACCTTACCTAAAGTAATGTTAATCAATATGGCTGTTTTAGCCCATTAATTATATATTGAACCATACTAACTAACCAATAAATATGAAAAATTTATTTAGAGCCCTTCTTGCTGGCTACGGAGCAAAAAAAATAGGTGGCGGTCGCTGCGGTTGCATTGGTACCATTGTGGTATTTGTAATTCTATACTGGCTTCTAGGATACGTTTTTAAGATATTTTAAGCCGATTTTTACTCAAAATAAGCGGTTTTTTTGAATATAGATTTCCTATAAACAAAATTCACATTACTTATTTGTAGGTTAAAATTTAGGCTGGCTTAGTGACCTGTGTAGGCACAAGATGAACAGGAATTTTAGTATGTTCTATAACTCTGCTGGCTACGGTGCCCATCAATAATTTTTCTAAGGTGCCGTGGCTGTGAGTTCCCATTACAAGAATTGTAGCGCCCCACTCTTCTGCGTATTTTAAGATCGCATCTGCAGTTTCGCCTTCGGCTATATGTGTTTGTACAGTCTCATCATTAAAATGCATGGCGGCCGTAGTTAAATAATTCTCTGCAACGCCACGCAGCTCCCCATAAATATTAGGATTAAAAGGAACCTCATAACCATCAAAACCCATAAAGGAAGGATATTGCATACCATAATAACTTACATCTGCCACTACATGAACGAGACAAATTTGTGCTCCCAGCGTTTTTGCAAGTTGGTATCCTTTTTCAGCAACAGCCTCAGAAGCCGGATTATAATCTATAGCGATAAGAACTTTTTCCATGATTGATTATTTGGTTGGTTGTATTGAGATCAAACTACTATAAAGTTAACTAAATGTGCTTGATTTTCATACTCGATTGAAATACTATTTAGCGTAAATAAATGAAAAGAAAAATCGGGTAGAAACCAGTGAATATCTCCCTTAAACAGCAAAAAATCCGACTAAAAAGCCGGATTTTTATATTTTTTTGATTGTCAATAATTAAAGGTAAAAGGCCTGTTTGCCACTCTTAAAACAATGAAGCCGGTTTGAAAGCCTATTGTTCTATTGGTTATTAGAATAATAGCATGATTAAAAGTTTAAGTTAGGTTCATAGCGAAAGTAGATCAAGACTTTTCAGTTTCCTAAAACTTTTGCATACTTTAACTTACACAGTATTAATTTGTTAAAAACTTTAGTAATATAAATCTTATTAAAATTTGAATGATCTTAAAAGGGATAGCCTATGGCGAAATTAAGTACCGGGTTTTGCACGTCAAAATTCCATTGTGACCCTTTTGAGAGCGCGGGGTCATGAAGAGGGGCCGCAAGATCAAGACGAATAACAAAACTTTGAATATCTACACGCAAACCAAAGCCTGCACCAATACCCAACTGATTTATAAAGTCTGAAGTAAATTTGCCGCCTTCCAGACCTCCCTCTTTAGTATTCCAGATGTTACCCGCGTCTGCAAATACAGCACCTTTAAGCACATTTATTAACGGGAAACGGTACTCGATATTCGCCTCAAGTCTTAGATTACCCGTTTGATCAAAATAAGCCGAATTATCATCTTCACCACCCTCATATGTTCCTGGTCCCAATGATCTTATTTTAAATGCGCGCACACTATACGGCCCACCGGAATAATACAATTTTGTATAAGGTAAAATATCAGAATTCCCGTAAGGAATCCCAATACCTGCAAAAAGTCTGGTAGCTATAACCTGATCTCCTCCTAAATTAAGATGATATCTAAAATCTGCATCTGCTTTTACATATTGTGCATATTCAAGACCTAAAAATGTTTGAGGATTTTCTGCACCATGACCACTTATTAAGTCTATGCTGTTTCCTGCGGTGTCAAAAGTTGCATTTAAAAAGAATTGATGTCTCGCAGTTGCATCTACCATACCGTTGTATGTAAATGAATAGGTGAGACCTGAAATAAACTGCTGATCAAAACTGCTTTGCAAAAATGGATTATCTGCCAGGATTTGATCAAACTCTTCAGTCGTATTGCTCAGTTTTACATAGTTTAAAGAAATAGGATTGATCTCATGTGTAATGTATCGGTTTGCCTGCCAGGTATAGCCAAAAGAAGCTGTGACTGAACCTAAACTGAATAACTGACTTCTATTAAGATAATCAACACCCAGACTTATTTTTGTTTTTGGAATGCTGTATTTAAAGAAATCGCTGTTTATATGCACGGGAAATAACATACGGGGATAAATGAGATCACCTTTCAATCCTAATTGTATGCTACTTAAACCAGATTGATTACCGCCGGCAAGTTGCACCTCGTAACCAAAATTAGCTGACACATTGAGCACTTCTCCTCCTTTAAATAAATTGCGGTTAGTAAATGTGAGAGCAAGACTGGGTCCTGCGAAATTATTAGATTTTGTTACTGCCTGTAATTCTGCTCTTAAAGCTCTTTTAGTTAATGGCGAAAGAAAAATATTGGCCTCAAGTAAACCTAAGCTATCTGTATTTGTAGAATCGATCTCATCGTATCTAATATTCACAAATTTATAAGCACCTATAGAACCTAGTCTTCTGCTTGTGTTTCTAGAAATATCGGGATCGTAAAGTTGTCCTTTTTCTATCTGAACAAAAGGATCAAGTCTGTCTGGTCTAAAAAATTCTTCTTTTTGAATAAAATTTTTATCTGCCAGCTTAACGGTGTCTTGTCGTACAGAATCCTGACCTATCGTATAATTGGGAAATATATTGACCCTGCCAATTTTATAAGGAACTGTAGATTTTTTCGGTACATCTTTTTTTAATCTTAAAAAGAGATCATACCTTCTGTTATCGTATTGGTTTGTATCTGCTTCAAACAGTAAAAGACCTGCGTCAAAATTGTAATATCCTTTTTTCTTCAGATCAGTATCAATGCGTTGTCTTTCAACCTTCATAGCGGTAAGATCAAATCGCATATCTTTTTTCATTACAGATTCAGACAGATCTTGCTTAATATCTTTATATATCTTGAGTGAATCATTATCTAGCTGATAGGTTTGCATGAGATAGGGCTGCAACAGTCGTACGTTATAATCTACATTCGCTTCTTTAGAAATAGTATCTTCTTCTACCGAGGAGGTGACATTACTGTAGAAAAAACCTCTGTTCTCAAGACGATTCAGCAGGATTTGTTCCATTTCGTAAGTATCAACATCAGAAAGATAAACGGGTTCCTCACCCATTTTTTTATTTAAAAACTTATTGATGAATCCTGGTTTTTCTCTTTGCGCTTTATAATGAAAATAAAGCCCGGGGTGCATACCCAGAAACTTCTTGTTAGAATCAGGTCTTAAAGTAGCTTCTAATTCGCTTTTAAGCAATGCCTCATTATCTACCACAGTATCTGAAACCATATTAATAGAAGCACCTTCATACAGCAGTTCATCATCAGGAACAAATCGTTCTACACTACAGGACTGCAGGACAGTGAAAACTATAAGCGTTGTAAAAAATAAACTGGTTCTATTCTTCATTGGTTGCTTCTTCTTCTTCTTTCAAAATTGCGTTCCAGAGCTCATTAAATTTGTTGAACTCACGGGTAAATATTAAAGCGATACCACTAACGATCAACTGGCCATCGATCACATTCTCATATTCATTACGTCTAAAACCCTGAAGTCTAAAACGGCCGTCTTCGGTAAGTAAATATTCCAGACTTACATTGCCAATAACGGGAGTACTCTGTGAATTATCTGGCGCACTTCCCTGTATATCTACTTCGCTGCCTACACGCACGATTAAACGATCATTAAGCAGCTTTTTCTGAGCGGCAATATCAAGCGTTGTACGGTCTTGTGGAGCATCACCCTGATAATCTGTAAAACTGTTAAGTCCGAAATCAAGTTCAAGACCGGTATCTTTTAATAATTTATCTGAAGCGACATTTAGTTGATCTGATAAAGCCTGGTTTAGGTTATCACGCGCAATTGTTGCTGCACCGCCACTACTCCCGTCGCTACCAGATTCTGGGAAGAAACGATTAAGCACTAATAATGAAAAGACTTGTTTGTTCAGTTCATTTTCCTGTTGGTTTAATTGCTGCACTCTACCATAAACCTGGCCGCCTATAGCACCACGATCATCACGTGGCATATCAAGATTAAAATTGATCTTAGGCTGCATCATTTCGCCATCAATATTCAGATAAACTAAGAAAGGTAACACCTGTTTGTAGCGATTACGTGTAGAAATATCAGAACCAGAAGTCTGCGCCGCCATAAGCGCAGAAGCCGAAGTCTCAACATTGTAATACGCTTTCACATTAAGATCTGCGTCAAAAATATCACCCGACCAGGAAACGCTGCTACCATCTGCAATTTCAAAACGTCTTTTTACAAGATTGTACAAACTCATCTCATAATGGCCGTCACTAATGTCATACCTTCCGGTTAGTGTGGTCCTGCCGTTAGGGTACATATTAAAATTAAGATCACCTTCACCTTTCACCTGAAAGTTATCTCCCGTTTCTTCATCTATAATAATGTTGAAAACGGCATCCTCATCTACAGAAAGTAAAGCATCTATCTGAAAACCGGAAACCGTATATGATTTCTCCTGAGTTTGGGTAAGTATAGCATCAGGGTTTTCTTTATTGACAAAAATCACAACACCGTCTCTTGCTTCTACCTGAACTTCTGAGGCCGGAACCACGTAAGTGACATTTGTACTAGACCCTACATCAAGTTTAAGATTTACCTTAGGCAAATTAAGATCACCGGTAATAGCCGCATCTACATCAAAAGAAGCTTTACCGTAAAAAAGATCATTATCTTCTGCTGTTGAATTTAGAAGTTGAAAATTATCTGCCTTTAAATTAAGATCAAAAGAAGGGTTTAGAAAGCTTTCAGTAAGTATATCTCCATTTACGGTAAATGCATTTTGTGTAGAATCCTGAACCGTAAAATTATCAAAGTAAATACCCTCATTATTTAATGTTACTGTTTCATCTGGAAGCAAGAATGGCTCATTGAGCATCGCAATTTTAAAACCAGCTTTATTAAAATGTAATTCGCCATCATATTGTGGGTCTGCAGTTGTGCCAGTCACTTTAATAGAACCTGATAAATTACCAGATCCATTAGTCACTTCTCCATATGAGAAACCTTCTGCCGCGCTCATACTTATCTTATTTATATCTAAAGAAAGGTCAAGCAGCGCAGCTGTAGTATTAGCTTTGTAATTTCCGGTCAGGTCAAGGTCTACTTCGCCACCTTTTATCGCCATATTAAAATCATAATTTTCATTACCTAATGATTCGGCATTAAGATTTAAAGTGCCCATATCTACGCTCATCATATTCAAATCATTGATGTTTAAATCGGCCAGCATTCCCGGACTATTAAATGGATCTTCAACAATAAAACTTCCGTTAAGATTACCAGTGGCGAGTTTCTTTTCCGGGTTTAGATAACTAAGAAGGGTTGCGAGATTAAAATTTGAGAAATTGAGACCAATATGTTCGGCTTCAACATTAGGCATATTATTAGTTACTTCAAAAGACTGGTTTTCTCTCTGAATTTTAAAATCGCGGAAAACAATAGAATTATCGGCTATTTCGACCCGATTATTGGCTGCAGCCTGCCATTTATTTCGGTTTAAAATAAGTGAATCTGGTACTATATGAAATCGTAAAGTATCATTACTCTTTGTGAATTGAGATTGCATTTGTACAATTTTCTTGCCCTCGTAAGTAGAAAGAAAATCAAGAAATAAAGTCTTATCTGCAACGTTACCATTAATTATGGTTTTCTTGATAGCAACAGGCCCGGCATCAAGCTCATTAAGGCCAAAATCAAAATTCATATGATCTGCATTAGAATCAAAATTTAAGGCCAGACTGTCTATAGTATACCCGTTGTAGTTTACATATGGCAGATCAATATTTGCTGTTAATTCACGCTTTTTTTCACTAAAATCAACTGCAATATTTACAGTGTCAAGTTCTCTTAAGTTAGCTACCAGAACCTCATTAAGAATAGGTGTTTGATTAATCGTCCCGCGTACTCTCACTTCTACCGGTCTGGTCAACGTATCTGTACGTGACTCATTAGATAAGTATGTTTTGATATGGTTTTGTATTGCTGTAGTGAAAGCTGCCGGACTAGCGTTTGATTCTAAATTAAGATCAATAATTCTGTTATTTATATTTATTGAAGTAGTATCTGGATTAACGTGTGCATCAATATCAACATCACCTAAAAGATAAGCCTGATTATCATAAACCGCTACACCTTCTGTAATCGACGAGTTAACGTCATATGAATCTGCATTCCCTTTAAAATCTGCTTTTAGTTTTAAGGCCGCTTTTACATTTCGCGAAGCTAGACCTAACGCCTGCAAATCTGCCCCTATCACGTCAAGATTCACATTTGCTTCAGGAGCTACAGAATCTAATACAACAGCTGCATTCAAATTCATATTTAGATTGTCATCCTTATATTTTGAATTAAGATTACCCTTGCCGTTATTGATATCACCAGAAAGATTGAGATCATTAATTACATAGCCGTTATATGTAAATTTTTGTACCGTAGCATCAATCTGAGCATCCAGATTATTAATCGTGTTTCCTGAACCTTGAGTTGTTATTGTCAGGTTTAAATCACCTAACTGATCATTCTGTAATAAATTACCAATCTCAATATTAGAGGCCTCGACTTCGGCATTAAAGGCGATAGCATCACCAAAATCAAAATTACCATCAAGATGCACATTACCCATACTTGTGTTGAGATCTGCTAATGCATCTGCAGATTGCGTACCTCCTTTTACATTTGCACTTAAAGTGATCGTGTCAGGAAGTTTTAAACCCAGTTGTTGCTCATCAAGAACCTGAATTAGATCGCTTCTTCTGGTCGCTATTTTTACTTTCGGAAAATTATATGTGAGATTATCAGGGTCTGTCGCATTTTGAAGTGATCCTGTGGCAACGATAGAAGTATTTTGTCCCCAGTTAATATTAAGATTAGGAATCTGAATATCTGCTAATTTACCGGATGCTTTTAGCCGCCCAAAAACCGGATTTTTAGCCAATTTTACCAGATTTTCATTATTTTTTAAATCAGGTTGAAAGAGAAAAACGTCATTTATATCTACATCTATTTCCTGCAGATCAAGATCAAGAAATGCGTTTTCTGGCGTTTCTATAAATGAAGCAAGACTTAAGTATTTGAGATCAAGATCTCCTTTTAGCGTATTGCCGTTTACAGCAGCCATTAGATCACCCACATTAATTTCCTCATCGGTAGCGTTAACATCGAGAGCAAAATTGCGCACATTTATACCAGAAAATTCCTGAAAATTTAAAGCCTTTACGGTTAGTCCCGCATGTTTATCTTCTAAAATTACTGAGTCAATAGAAAGACTTAGATCATTGAGCTTAATTGCATTGGGATTCAATTTACCTTTTTGCGGTTGGGCACCATTTACATAATACTCAACATTATTATTAGCCAGTTCTATATTGTCTACAGCTACATGCATTGCCGGCCATGTAAAACCTTGAGATAAATTTTGAGGTTTTGGGCTGGAAATTACGGAATCTTTTACGGTTGTTTCGACTAAAAAATCAGAGTTATTTAGGCTGATTTTACCCAATTTATAGTCGGTTTTTGGCAGGTTTAGGTCGATTTTTGTAGCCAGAAATTCACCTATTTTAACTCTGCTATTAATGCCGCCGGGAATAGAATTATAATTGGCCGTTACATAAATGAGTTCAATATCGTCTATTGCTAGTTTAGGTAGCGCACTTTCTTCTGTACTTGTAGTATCGACCACAGACTTGAACTGATTAAAATCTACATGAGTGTCTGCCAGTTTAATTTCGCTTAAGCGAAAATCCATATTATCAAGATCTGTATGATCTACAGAAGCTTCAAATTGAGAAAGATCGAGATCAAGGTCTATACCGCCTACAGAATCGAGGTATTTTACTTTAAAATCTTCAAAATGAAAATCCCTAAGAGAGATATTCATGGCAGTTGCCGTAGTATCCTGAGCAGTGGTTGTGGAATCCTGCGTTACAAAAGCGTCTATTAAAAATTGATAGTTGAAGCCATTTACAGAGTCATTACGTATAATATTTGCTCGTAATCCCTGCCAGTCTACTTCATCAATCCCAATTCCGTTACCTGAAATAATAGGCCATAAAGGTATATCTGCTTCTAATGATCTTGAATAAACTAAGGTGTCCCCTTTTTTATCTTCCAGAAACAAACCGTCTAACTGTATGTCACCTGCAAAGGTTACAAACAACTTGTCGATCTCAACATTTGTATTGGTTTTGTTTTCAATATAAGAAACAGCCTTGTTGACAATAATATTTTGACCCCATGGCGATCGTACAAAAAGAATAATTAAAAGCAGTAGCAGGAGAATAACGCCAACCACCTTTGCTAATATGCGCAATATCTTTAAAACAATCTTTTTTTTCTTTTTCAAAATGCTTAAGCTAAACTTCTCAAATTTATTGAAACCTATTTACAGTTTTTAGCGAGATTACGTTTATTACAGCCATATTTTAATAAACTTCTGTTAAATCTAAACTGCAGTAACTGTGCTTAATGCGGAAATATTAAAACGATGTTATAATTCTATATAGTCCTGTTAAATTGTAATTAGAACTTTCATTATATCTGTAACTTTAAAATAAAACAACTATTATGGCAGATAAACAGAAAAATATAGACTACGATCCAGATTTGACGAAAGAAGATCTTGATATCTTAAAACAGAAAAACATTCATAAAGACGGTGGCGATGATCAACAATTGCGCGATCGAGAAAGAGAAGTAGATTTTGCAGGTTCAGATCTTGATGTTCCCGGAAGAGAGGCCGCTAAGAAAAATAAAGGCAACGGTCTCAATGATGAGGAAAATAAATTACACAGCCAGGGCGGTCCCGGTAAAGATTATCTGGATGAACAGGACGGTAAGCTTTAAGCAGGATTATAAAGAATGAAATAGGAGCCAAATTAACTTTTGGCTCTTTTTTTAGTCCTTAACGAAAGTTACAGTTGCTTTTACACCGGTAAGCATGTTCCACTCATTGTTGTAGATTGTATTTCCGTTCTCATCATAGACGATAAACTGCGCTGTATTAGGACCAGTGCTACCTTGATTTACAGCTAAAAATGTAATTTTATTAAAACCTTTATCTAAAGGTAGATTTACCCCATTATAAGACGCATCCAGATACATGCCGTTTCTTACGATCACATCATTGATCATAATTGTTATTCTATCGCCGTCAATAGCACCAAAATCTCTGCAAACCACACGTATCCCTTTAGCCTTACTCTTTATCTCACCGTAATTAATATCATTTTGCTGTGGCATATTCATAGCCGCTTCACGCTGCACCTGTCTTTCATTCATCTGCTGTGTATAGCGCGCACCGGCATCTGCAAATTCTTCTTTTGGTTTCATCATATAAAACGATGTTGCATTCTCACCTTCAAGCGGATCGTTTAATGTACTATTTAAAGGAAAATTAGATTTAGGTAATTCGGTTTTAAGACCTTCTATGCTTAGGTTTGAAGATTTAGGCTTCTCTATGTTATTAACCTGAGCAGTATCTTTTACAGCCGGGATTTTAAAGGAGCCCGATTTTTGATCTATTTGAGCAAAAGCAGAATAACCTCCTATAAAAAGAAAGACCACAAGCATACATATGCCTGCCGAATCAAACCCAAACTGATCAATCTTTTTCAACACTCTTTTTTATTTAATACGGTAAAATTATACAAATGTTGCAGATTCATTATTATTAATTTATTAATGTTTATAATCTACGCAGCCATAACAGACATTTACAGTTATCATGCCAGACAAATAGCTAAAGCGAAATAATTACGAAATCGATTGATATTTCGTATATTGTTATGAAAGAAAACACCTTTTAAAATCACCCGCTATGAAAAATACTAATCTAAAAAACAGACACTTAAAGTCCATTATAGTACTTTTCCTGATATTAACTTCAGGTATAATAAATGCACAGGATACCACAGACGATTTTATAGAATACAGAGGCCAGGTAATCGATAAAAATACAGAAGATGCCTTGCCTTTTGCAAATCTCACTGTTGAAGGGACAAACATTGCTTCAGTTACTAATTCTGAAGGTGAATTTTCGCTTAAAGTCCCAAAAGGGATGCCCAATGCAAAAGTGGAGGTTTCATTTTTAGGCTACCAAAAACTGTTAATCATTATTTCAGAGTTTAGAACTAATAACACAGTTATTGCCCTAGAACCTAGCGCAACAGAACTGGGTGAAATAAATGTGACACGACCTAAAAGTGCAGAGGCTTTAGTACGTGCTGTGTTTTTAAATAAAGGTGATAATTACATAGAAGATCAAACATATATGACCGCTTTTTACAGGGAAACTATTAAGCGAAGAAACAAAAATGTATCGTTAGCAGAAGCTGTAGTAAATATTCAGAAGAGGCCTTATACATCTGCTGCAAATGATCTCGTGGGATTGTATAAAGCACGTAAAAGCACAGATTACAGTAAGCTTGATACTATTGCTTTAAAATTGCAGGGAGGACCGCTAAATGCTCTTTACGTTGATTTAATTAAATACCCAGATTATTTTCTTACCCAGGACCTCCTGCCCTATTATGAGTTTTCTTTTGGTGAATCAACTATTATAAATGACGAACTGATCTATGTAGTAAATTTTAAACAGAAAGATCGCGTTTTAGATCCACTTTATTACGGTAAGCTTTATATAAACTCTAAAACTATGGCTCTTACTAATGCCCTCTACAACCTCAATGTTGAAAACAGGGATTTAGCCAGCTCTATGTTTGTACGTAAAAAACCGAACAATGTGAGGGTATATCCTGTAGAAGCATCATATCGCGTAGACTATAGAGAGAAAGATGGTAAATGGTATTACGGCTATAGCAATGTGCAACTAGAATTTGTAGTAAACTGGAAACGTAAATTATTTAATTCCCGTTATAGAATCAGCAGCGAAATGCTGGTTACAGATTGGGAAAAAGAAAGTGATATAGAAGTGCTTACGCGAAAAAATACGTACAAAGCATCTGCTATCCTTGTTGATGAAGCTTCCGGGTTTGCAGA
Organism: Leeuwenhoekiella sp. A2; assembly: GCF_047946655.1. Lineage (GTDB taxonomy): Bacteria > Bacteroidota > Bacteroidia > Flavobacteriales > Flavobacteriaceae > Leeuwenhoekiella. The sequence goes on along the minus strand of NZ_CP172311.1, from coordinate 3,425,262 downwards.
TCCTGATTTCTGGGGAGCTTATAACGTAATAGAGCCTGAAAAATCTATTGAATCTGCTATCAACAAAATACAGCGTAACTTAAAAAGAATTGAGCAACGCTCGCAACCTTAAATTTAATTTAGATTATAGCGTAAGAGATTTTCTTCTGGTAGAAAGATGAACGATTAAAATATTCAGGAATTCGTCCATGCTGTAAGGTTTTATGATGGCACCATTCATACCGCTTTCTTTTATCTCTTTTTCAATGTAATTACCATCTGCAGCGGTTAATGCGATAATTGGTATATCTGCGTCGATTTTTCGTATTTCTTTGGTGGTTTCAAAACCATTCATTCCAGGCATATTAATGTCCATCAAAATAAGGTCAAAATTGCCTCCTCTTACTTTCTCAAGCGCTTGTTCGCCATTTTCAGCCTGAGTTGTAACTACATTCTTAGTATCGAGAATTTTCTTAGTAACGATCCTGTTGATCTTATTGTCATCAACGATTAGAATAGAAGCATTAGACAATAAAAAGTTGTAGTGTGCACTGTCGAGATCATTTTGGCTAGAGCCAAATTCCATAACATCAAGAAGAGTCGCTTCTTTAAAATCGATTGCAAAACTAAATGTAGCTCCTTTTCCCAATTCACTTTTTATTGAAATTTGAGAATCCATTTTTTCAAGTAATTTCTTCACAATAGGTAATCCAAGTCCGGTACCTGTTTGTCCGCCTTGAGCTATATTCTCTATCTGGCTGAATTCGTCAAAGACCAGGCGCTGATCTTTAGGTGCAATACCAATCCCGTTATCTTCAATTTCAAACTTCAACCTGTATCTTCCTTTTGATATATTTTCGCTTCTTAAGCGTAACCAAATGTCTCCGTTTTGTGTAAATTTTACGGCATTGCTCAAAATGTTTAACAGAACCTGAGATATACGACGTGAATCACCTATTATGTAATGCGGAGTTTTACTGTCGTAATTAAAATGAATTTTACTCGATTTTACCAGATGGTATTGATCTAGGGATGATATTATCTCTTCTATTAAAAGCTTGATATTTAAAGGTCGCATATCAAGCTTAAAGTTTTTAGTCTCAAGCTTTGAAATATCGAGTAAGTCATTAATAATATCAAGCAAATGACCGGCGCTAAATTTTAAAGAACGCAAGTCTTCCTCGTGTGCTTTCTTAATCTGCGGACTATTTTCCAGAATGGAAACAATACCGGTAACACCGTATAGTGGCGTTCTCATCTCGTGACTTATGGTGGAGAAAAATTTAGTTTTAGCTTTTATGCTATTTTCCGCAGTTTCTTTAGCATCTTTAAGTTCCTGATTACTTCTTTTCAGGTTATAAATAAGGTTTTTCCGCAGTCGCGTACTTTTATATAAATACCCTAAAAAAATGATTAGCAGCACTAAAATAGCTGCTAACAGAACAGATTGTATTTGTTTGCGTTCAAGGTTTTGATCTGCAAGTTGCCTTTTTAATTCGGCTTCATTACGCTGTCTTTTAAACTCGGCAGCCTCAGAACGCGCCTTTGCAAGCTGAACGGTCTCTAATTCGTTTATATGATCAGTCTCTTTAAAGTAGTCCTGATATTGACTTTGCACTTCATACGCCTTTGAAAAATCGCCAGATTCTGCCAAAAAACTGGCATAACGCTGGTAAAACTCGATAGCCAGAAACCGTATTTTGTCTTTCTCTATAAGTTGATAAGCAGCATCGTAATAATCGGCAGTATTTTCAGGTTTACCTACGCCTCTGTAATAATCGCCCCAAAGTGTGGCCAGGTAAATTCTGGGGTCATCAAATGAAATATTCTCGGGGTCAAGACTATTTTCTGCTTCCTTAAGATACATAGGCATCTGGTGAAACTTGCCCTGATCTCTATATAATTCGGCTATATTTAGAGCAGCATCCAGAAAATTACCATCATTTAATTTTCGTGCAATATTCAGAGATTTTTTATAGAGCGTAAGAGCTTCATCTCTGGTGTCAGCATGAGAAGCAAGACCTGCAGCAAGATTATTATAAGCCCACACTAAAAGCGTATCATTTTGTGATCGCTCTGCATATTTCATTGCTTTGCGCGCATAATCAAGAGAATGCACGCTGTCTCTAACCTGAAAGTAATTTATACTTAAAAGATTATACCCGTGAAAGATAAATTTATTATTTTTTTCGTGTTCAGCTTTACTAATAAGATCAGAAGCTTTGTCTATAGCTACTGCATATTGCATCTGCTCTGTGGCAGAAAGAACTTGTTTGAGTATCTTTTCTAGTACAGGATCAGGATTCTCATTATCATGCGCAAAACTCTGTTGAGTAAAGGCGAATAAAATGAATATCAGTATACTGTAAAACCTAGGTAGGAATGAAGGGGCAAAATTCGAACTCATAGATGTAATACGTTATATTTCGATAAAATACACAACAAATGTACTAAATTATCGATTAAATGCACTATTTTCTTAATTTTTATTTAAAATATAACTGATATGAAAATATAAATACCTGTTTATTAAAACGTTAATAGATTATATTTTAATTATTTGTGTTCGTAGTAAAATTCCTACTATCAATAAAAGACAGATAATTTAGTATATTATTTAACTTCGCAAAAAATATTTTTCTTTGAAAAGCATACTTATTCATCCTGCATATTTACCAAATATTATTACCGTTGCTGAAATTACTCAGGCAGATAAAGTCGTATTTGAAACTCACGATAACTATCAAAAGCAGAGCTATCGCAACCGCACGTATATTGCGACTTCTAACGGTTCATTGTTATTGAATATCCCGGTGAGACATCATAAAATCGCCGGTAAACATAAAAAAACAAGCGAAGCATTTATAGAGAATAGTTTTTTATGGCAGAGACAACATTGGCGCTCTATACAGATTGCATACCGCACTTCGCCATTTTTTGAATTCTATGAAGACGATTTTGAAGGTCTTTTTAATGAAAAATATGAGAAGCTAATGGATTTTAATTTGGCTTCTATTAGCGCGGTTTTAGAAGCATTGCAGGTCGATATTGTGCAAACTAACTCCAGCGCATATGAAAACGAAACTGAATTTGCTGATAAAAGATATTTGATTGATGCTAAGCGCAAAGTGAATGTTACACCACCCCCATATGCTCAGGTTTTTCAGGATAAACATGATTTTATTCCCAATCTTTCTGTACTAGATTTGCTCTTTAATGAAGGCCCGAATGCGCTTACGTATCTTGAAAATCTAAATCTTAAGATTTAATCCTGAAAGTTGCCTTAACAGGATAGTGATCTGAATATGGCTGCTTAAAGTTTTTAAAACCCAGAGTTTCAAAAATGGGATCTGTAAGTATAAAATCGATCCTCAAAGGTATAATATCGAAAATAAATGTCTGGCCAAAACCAGAACCGGCTTCTTCAAAAGTATCTTTCTTCTCCCCTCTTATCTTCTTATAGATATATGAGAATGCCGTATTATTAAAATCACCAGCTACAATTTTAGGATAAGGGCAGTTTGCCTCGCTTCTTAAAAAAATTTCTGACTGCTCCTGTTGTTTTTTAAATGCGCTGCCTACTCTTGATATCAGTTTTTTAGAATCTTCATGTTGTAATTCTGAGAATTCTGGTGTTAGAGATAAGGTTTGCATGTGTAGATTGTATACTCTTATTGTATCCTTATCTTTTACTATATCTACATAGATTCCGTTATTAAAACTATTCGGAAAATCAAGAGACTCCTGTTTAATGATCTTATATTTAGAATAGATCATTTGATACATCGTTTTCCTTTTCCCCTTTGGCAGCTTAAAAGAGAAAGGATATCGATCTGCAGGTAGTTCTACAATGGGTAAATACTCCTGAAAACATACAATATCAGGATTTTCATCAAGTATCAAAGTCTTAATCTTAGCAGGTATACTATCTGTTTTTAAGAATTGAAACTTATTAAACGATCTTACATTATAGCTCAGTAAACTAATACCCTTTTCCTGTTTTACTTCTGTGCCCGTAAATTTATATAAGGTGGTGTTTTGCAGCAATCCTAGAGCTAACACAATACCAGAAAGTAAGAGTTGTTTTTTGAACTGGATCAACCAGTAAGCGACAAAAATCAGGTTAATAATGATCAAAACCGGTATAACAAGGGTTAAAACCGACAAAGGCGGAAATATGCGTGGAGGCATAAAAGGCAAAACATAGCCTACCAAAAGAAAGAATGCAAAAAAACTGTTGATTACAAAAACGATCTTGTTGAAAAGACTAAGTGATTTCATCAATTTTCCTTTCCTGCTTTAAATAAAAAATCTTTTTCCTGTTTAGACAAACTCTCGTAGCCGCTTTTACTAATCTTATCTAAAATGTCGTCAATCTTACGTTGCTGCTCGTTTTTAGACATATCGTTACTATTTCTGGCAGGTCGGGATGCCGTAGCATTTCTATTGCGATAAACAGTCTTCATATTTGCCGTTTTCTCCTTCTTCTTAAAGTAAGAGGCAAAACTATCTATCATTCTTTCCCACCACAATCCTATATCGTTACCCTTGCCTAATTGTAAAGCGTATACGTAACCAAAAATAGCACCGCCCAAATGAGAGAGCAAGCCACCGGCGTTAGCAGAATTAGGTATTTGTACCAAATCAACTAACACGACAAACAAACCTATTTGCCATAGCTTCACATTAAAAAATATAACGCGCACTTCAGTATTAGGCGTATAAGCAGCTATAAATATCATGATAGCAGTAACAGCTGCAGATGCACCTATGAGAATGGCATTACTTTTAATCAAAACAGGAAACACGTTATAAGACAGCATGTAGAACAAGCCACCCGCAATCGCTCCCAGAAAATAAATAGTAAGAAATCTTTTTTCTGCGAAAAGATTAAGCACAATATTTCCAAACCAATAAAGCACCATCATATTCCAGAAAATATGCCAAAAACCTTCATGAAAAAAGGCATAAGTTACAATTGACCACGGCTGTGTGATGAAATAATTAAATGATGATGGTAAGCTAAACCATTGCTCAAGAGCACCTCCCGGGTAACCCAATATCCAGTCAAGCAAAGTAAAACCTATCCATACCAACGCATTGATGACAATAAGTTTTATGAGAACATTTGCCGTCTTAAATTGATACATCAGGTTGTTTGTCGCCATATTAATACCAGCGTTTGTTGTTAAAACTATTTTTCTTCCAATACCAGATCATAATAAAGCCAAATAAAGCTCCACCTAAATGCGCAAAATTAGCAATATTCTGTCCAAAAAGAGAAAAACCTGTCACCCCTGAAAATAGATCAATGAGTAAGATAACAGGAATAAAGTATTTCGCTTTCACCGGTATAGGAACAAATATGAGAAATAATTCAACATTAGGAAACATCATCCCAAACGCTACCAGAATACCATATATTGCTCCTGAAGCTCCTACCGCAGAAACGGAAAATGCTTCTATCATACTCTGCACTTGTCCTGCTTCTGCAATACTGGGATATGAATACTGCCCGGTTTGCATAATACCGGTAAAGGCATTATTAACTACATCTTTGATCTCCGCCGGAGAATATCCTGCGTCTAATAAAGCATTATAACCACCCTGGTAGTGATAATATCCTACTAAAGTATGTATAAGAGCAGCTCCTAAACCAGCTGAGAAATAGAAGAAAATAAACTTTTTTTGCCCCAGCATCTGCTCGATAGGGCTACCAAACGCCCAGAGTGCATACATATTAAAAAGAATATGCATAATACTTCCCTGATCATGCATAAACATATGCGTAAGCGGCTGCCAGAACTCAAAATTGGGATTTTCAGGAAACCAGAGTCCAAAAAGCTGGACGGCATTTGGTACTAAAAATTGTGATCCCAGATAGAAGATCACATTTACGATTATAAGTATTTTTACTGTTTCTGTTATTTTTCCCATCAATTTTCTTTGTCACTGTAAATCACAAAAATTACAGTTTATGAACTAAATTTTCTATCGAGTTCGTCAACGCTAACTGTGACAAACGTTTTTTTATTAAAAGGCGACAATGCGGGCTCTTTACAGGCAAACAATTTATTTACTAAATGCTCACGCGAAAGCTCATCGAGCTTCTCACCGCTTCTTACAGCCATACTGTTTGCCATACTTTTTGCCAGAACATCAGTCTGACTAAAACCAGCATCAGGAACCTCATGTTGTACATCGCTCAATAATTGATCGAGTACAATTGATACTTCGCTTTCCTGTATGCTTGAAGGTATTCCCACTACTTCAAGCGTGTTTTCTTGCAATATATTAAGCACAAAGCCGGTATTCTCTAACGACTCTTTTAGTTCGTTGAAGATACTTATTTCTGAAGCAGAATATTCTAAGAGAAGCGGAAAAAGCAACTGTTGACTCACAGATTCCTTAACTGTAATATTTCGAAGTAATTCTTCATACAAAATACGCTGATGCGCACGATGTTGATCTATAATAACCATACCGCTCTTAATAGTACTTACAAGATATTTCTTGTGAAGCTGATAAGTACTTCCGGAAGAAGTATTATCTGTAAAAGAAAGATCACCCTGACTCTCGTGTTCTTCAAAAATGGGTTCATTATGAACTCTGCTTTCAATTTCTACACGGCTAAAATCTGTAGTGTTTTTAGACAAAGGAGATTTTTTTTCAAGACCTTCAAAAGCATTTTCCCAACCTGCACTACTTTTCTTTTCAAAAGAACTATGTCGTTGAACAGGTTTTGATTCAACAGTTTTAAAAGGATTATAATTGTGATCAACCTCTACACGCGGTGCCTGCAGATCTTTGTCTTTGTAAGAATAAGGAGTATCAAAACTAGCATCCCGATTAAAATCTAAAACAGGAGCTATATTAAACTGCCCCAGACTGTGTTTTATGCATGATCTTAAAAGTGTATAGATCGCATGCTCATCTTCAAACTTCACCTCTGTTTTAGTAGGGTGAATATTTATATCTATCGTTTTAGGATTTACATCTAAGTAAATAAAGTAACTAGCTCGTGCCCTATCCTGTAAAAGTCCGTCAAACGCTGCTGATACCGCATGATTAAGATATGGATGCTTTATGAAACGACCATTGGCAAAAAAAAACTGCTCGCCCTTGGTTTTTCTGGCAAATTCTGGCTTTAGTATAAAACCACTAATATTTACTATTTCTGTATCCTCATGCAACGGCACCAACTTTTCATTGGCTTTGCTGCCAAAAATATTTACAATGCGCTGTCTTTTATTTGAGGCTGGCAAATTGAACATTTCGTTCTCATTATGATAGAAAACAAATGCCACATTTTCGTGAGCAAGAGCTACACGATGAAACTCATCAATAATATGCTTAAACTCTACATTATCAGATTTGAGGAAATTTCGCCTGGCGGGAATATTGAAAAAAAGATTTTTAACGGCAATTGAGGTTCCTTCTGCAGCAGCTACTACTTCCTGAGATTTAACCTGACCGCCTTCAATCTGTATACAAGTGCCCAGTTCATCTTCTTTAGTTCGGGTTTTTAATTCTACATGTGCCACTGCAGCAATTGATGCCAGTGCCTCACCTCTAAAACCTTTTGTATGTAAAGCGAAAAGATCTTCAGCTTTCTGAATTTTTGAAGTGGCATGTCTTTCAAAACTTAGTCGAGCGTCTGTACCGCTCATACCTTTCCCATCATCAATAACCTGAATAAGCGTTTTACCAGAATTTTTTAAAACCAGTTTTATGGTAGCAGATCCTGCATCAAGTGCATTTTCCAGAAGTTCTTTAACTACAGAAGCCGGGCGTTGTACTACTTCTCCCGCAGCAATTTGATTAGCTACGTGATCAGGTAAAAGCTTAATAATGTCTGCCATTTATCTGGGTTGCCTAAAAATAGAAAGATCAAAATCGATTATGTACAAAAATAGAAATAGAAGTATAATTACAATATAGACTATTGTTCTATTTATCCCTCTGTTACCTCTGTTGCGGCTGGAAATACGTGCTTCAGACCATTGCGCTCTAAAGTCATTTGCATTTGTAGCGTCTTTGTATTTTTGGAATTTAGAATCAAAATCATAGGGATTCCCAATGTCCTTACCCTTGTAGTATCTGGGCGTATAGTTAAAACGGCTATTATGCTTTTGTTTTAGAATATTAATTTTCACGGTAGATTCCCTTTCTTTAAATATTACTCAAATTTACAATAAATACCCTTAAATTTCTTCTTTACAGGTATTCATTCTAGATGAGCAAAAAGCGTTCCACCTTTAAATTATTGTCTCTCTAAAACTTAGAGTCTTTTCGCAATTGCGCCATTTTTATTGCAGCTATAGCAGCTTCTGTACCCTTATTACCATGTTTGCCGCCACTGCGATCAATAGCTTGTTGCATGGTATTGTCTGTAAGTACACAGAAAATAACAGGAATATCGTTTTGTACATTAAGATCTTTAATACCCTGAGTAACACCTTCACAAACAAAATCAAAATGCTTTGTTTGCCCTTGTATAACGCTACCTACAGCAATTACAGCATCTAGCATGTCATAGCTTTGCTGCATCTTTTTGCAACCGTATATTAGTTCAAAACTTCCGGGAACATTCCAGCGTACGATGTTTTCACTTATCGCTCCACAATCTTTTAATGCCGCAAAAGCACCTTTAAAGAGGCCCTCTGTAATTTCATGATTCCACTCTGAAACAACAATCCCAAACCGAAAATCTTTCGCGTTTGGGATTGTTGCCTTATCGTAAGCCGACAGATTTGTTGTCGCCATAATATGATATATGTTTTAATTAGAAGCTTTAGCCATACCTAAATACAGGTCAACATTTTTAGCTTCGGCAGAAGTACTGTACTTCTCTTTTATTTCATTAAGCAAACTAACTGCTTTATCATTGTCACCTAGCTCTATCGCAGTAACACTTGCTTTTAAAAGAAAACGCGGAGTCGTAAAATCATTCTTTCTCATGTTTGCCGCTTTCTCATAATAACCTAAAGCTTCTTCAGGTTGCTCAAGTTGTATAAAAGCATCTCCTATAGCTCCTTTTGCAAGTGGTGCAAGAATCTCATCATCAAGTGTAAAATCTTCTAGTTGATCTATAGCTTCCTGATATTGATTAGTATTTAAATAAGCCATCCCGGCGTAATAATGAGCAAGGTTACCAGCTTTGGTACCGCCATAGTTATCTATTATATCAAGAAAACCATACTTGCCTTCACCACCGTTAAGAGACATATTATAAAGAGAATCTTTAGCTGCAAGACCATTTAAAGCTTCGTTAAAATAATTCTGCGCCTGGTACATCTCATTAGAAGCCTCAAGTTCTTTAGGCTCCTGTATAAATTTTTTGTACCCTAAGTAAGCTAGTACACCCACTACAATTAGACCTATGATGATAAAAATCCATTTTTGATTTTTCTCTACCCAGGCTTCTGTTCTAGTGGCACCCTCATCAAGACTAGAAAAAACTTCTGCAGTTGTACTCTCATCCTGCTGAACATCTTCTTGTTCTTCTTTGGTTTTTGGTTTGTACCCTCTCTTTTTATATGTAGCCATACTTAAACTTTTGTTGGGCGCAAAAATAAAATTTTTATTCAATATTAAAAGGCTATTGTTTTGTTATTTTATAATAATTTGCTTAGAGAAATTGATTTTTATAACTACTTAAAAATTAAATAATTAAACTTTAAAAACGCTTAAATAATTTTATGATCCTTCAAGCACTTTCGCTTATTAATTATAAAAATTTTGAATCTGCCACGTTTGAACTTGATGCAAAAATCAACTGTTTTGTGGGTAATAACGGCGTAGGGAAGACAAATATCCTCGATGCTATTTACCACTTATCTTTTGGCAAAAGCTACTTTAACCCTATTACTACTCAGAATATTAACCACGACGCAGATTTTTTTGTAATTGAAGGTTTATATAAAAAAGACGACAGGGATGAGAAAGTCCTGGTAAGTGCAAAACGTGGGCAAAAAAAAGTTATTAAGCGAAATGCAAAACAATATGAGCGCTTTGCAGAACATATAGGTTTTTTACCCCTTGTAATAATTTCGCCTGCAGATCGTGATCTTATTATAGAAGGAAGCGATACGAGAAGAAAATTTATAGATGGCGTTATTTCGCAAAGTGATAAAACCTATCTCAATAATCTAATTTCATACAATAAGATACTTTCGCAGCGTAATGCGCTTCTTAAATACTTTGCTGCCAATCGTACTTTTGATGAAACTACACTCGCTGTTTACAACGATCAAATGGCAGCTATTGGGCTAAACATTTTTAATGCCCGTAAGGATTTTCTTGAAAAATTCACACCTATTTTTCAGCAGCGATATGCTTCTATAAGTGGTGGCAGAGAAGAAGTCAGGTTAAAATACAAAAGCCAGTTAAACGAAGCGCCACTTTCCCAATTATTTAAAGAAGCTTTACCCAAAGATCGCATGTTGCAGTATACAAGCGTTGGGACGCACAAAGATGATCTAAGCTTTAAAATAGAAGGACATCCTATTAAGAAATTTGGCTCTCAGGGCCAACAGAAATCGTACCTTATAGCATTAAAACTGGCACAATTTGATTTTATAAAACAGGTTAGCGGCACCACTCCCCTGCTTTTGCTTGATGACGTTTTTGATAAACTCGATGAATCAAGAGTTAAGCAGATCATAGAACTGGTTAATAATGATAATTTTGGCCAGTTATTCATTAGTGATACACACCCAGAACGTACCGAAAATATTGTGAAAGAAATACACCAGACCTATAAAATATTTAAGCTATGAAGTTTAAATTTATAACACTTCTTCTGGGTTTGTGTTTTTACTCCTGTACAAAGCAAGACCCTCAGGATCAAAAGAAGAATATAAGTGGTTATTGGGAAATTAAAAAAGTAGAAACCCCTTATGGCAAAGAAGTTGAGTACGCTATGAGCACACTTATTGATTATATCGAGTTAAAAGACACAACAGGTTACCGCTTAAAGCTGGCTCCTGTAATTGACGGTAGTTTTAAAAAAAGTGAAAGCCGTGAAAACATAATCGCAAAGGTAGAAGATGACAGTTTGAGGTTGTATTACAGCACACCTTATGATAAATGGAAAGAAACTGTGCTTCTCGCTGATGGCGAAATTTTAAAAGTTAAAAACGAAAAAGGAATTATATACACTTATAAACCTTTTGAAAAAATAGATATTACACAATAATGGCACAACGAGACGCAGATCCAAAATCTATTAAAGACGTGCTTGGCGCTTTTGTAGAAAAAAATAAATTACAAAAAGGAATAGATAAAGTAGATGTCGCAGAAGCCTGGAATGCTGTTATGGGGCCCGCTATTGCAAAATACACTTCCTTAATAAAATTAGACAGAGATCGCTTACTCGTTCAGTTAAGCTCATCGGTTTTGCGGGAAGAATTGGGTTATGGCAGAGAAAAGATTATTAAAAACCTAAATGAAGAATTAGGCCGTGACGTCATAAAATCGCTCATTTTAAGGTGAAAATCGGTGAAAATTGTCGAAAATCGACATTGGTATAAACAAAAAACGCTACCATTTTGGTAGCGTTTTTCTGTATTATTAAATGAAATTTTCTAGAACATTTCACGTCCTGAAAAATGAAAAGCGCTCTCAATTGCAGCGTTCTCATCACTGTCGCTACCATGTACAGCATTTTCTCCCATAGAAGTCGCATATAAACTACGTATTGTACCTTCTGCAGCATCTGCAGGGTTTGTAGCACCTATAAGCGTACGAAAATCTTCTACTGCATTCTCTTTTTCAAGTACAGCAGCTACAATTGGCCCGCGCGTCATAAATTCTACCAATTCACCAAAGAAAGGCCGTTCTTTATGTACACCGTAAAATTCTTTTGCATCTGCAAGAGTCATTTGTGTAAGCTTCATCGCAACAATGCGAAATCCAGCTGAGTTTATTTTTTCTAAAATTGCACCTATATGACCGTTTTCTACAGCATCAGGCTTAAGCATTGTAAATGTTCTGTTTGTCGCCATTTTTCTTGTTTTAATTTTCGCAAAAGCGAAAACTTTATTTTTTAAAAACGCTGCAAAACTAAGATTTTTAGGTTAAAAACCTCAATTTTTGTATTAATAAACCTGTTTTAATTCCTGCAACACCTTACCATCATCACCGCGTATCTTAAAAGTTACCGTGGCATTCATAAAATCAAAGTCAAGGGTTTCAAAACTGGTCGAGCTAACAACCTCGCCTACCCTGTATTTATTAGGTTCACCGCTGTATGCCGTATAAGAATGTGTGAGTCCGCTGCCGGTGAAATCTATCAAGGGATAATTTAAACCATTAATTTCCTTTTTAGAAAATTCAGAAATGTGCCTGTCGCCACTTAAAACGATTACATTATTTGCTTTGGTTTCTTGCAGCAATTTTATAAACCTGTCTACCTCATGCGGAAAATTGCCCCAAGTCTCAAAACCGTGTTCTGCACTTAATAATTGTATACTACTCATGATAACATTGTAATCTGCACCCTCTGTAAGTTCATCCTGAAGCCAATCCCATTGCGCATCACCCAACATGGTGCCTTCGCCATAATCGTTAGGTTTGTAACGTTTCCCTTTTTCAGTAGCTGGCGTTAATGCGCTTCTAAAGTAACGCGTGTCAAGCAGAATGACTTTTACAGAAACCGTATCTATAGTAAAGGTTTTTGAATAATAAATCCCTTCTCTGGTTCTTCTGGGATCACTTTGACTCACATTTAGAAAATCAAGAAAAAGCTGTTGACTTTCATCCTTTTTCGCGTATTCTGCACCACCATCATTGAGACCATAATCATGATCATCCCAAGTGCCCATAATAGGAATGCTTGAACGAAGTTTTTTATAAGCATGCACTTCATTTTGTCGCTCATAAAACTGGGTCATCTTCTTCATATTATCAGTATCTGCGTAGACCACATCCCCGCCCCAGATAAAAACATCTGGTTTAATTTTAAGAATATCGTCCCAGTACAGATTAGGCAACTGCGTCTTATTACAAGAACCAAAAGCAATTGTAAAATCTGAAATATCTGTTTTGTTTTGGCTAGAGCCAAATTGACTAAATGCCAAACAAATAGGGAGCAATAATTTAATTGTGAATTCGTTTTTTGAACTAAAAAGGAAACTTCTCATTGGTTAATATTGGTTTAAGTCAAAATTAAAGTTTCTAATATTATCTCTCTATGAAGAAATTGTATCTTCGCCCCTTATGAATAAAGAAGCAGTATTAAAGCTTAAGTCGCTACTTTCAGCGCCTAAAAAGATAGTGATTGTACCACATAAGAACCCAGATGGTGATGCAATGGGTTCAACACTTGCCCTTTATATTTACCTAAAAAAAACAGGGCATGATGCTCTAGTGATCGCTCCTAACGATTATCCTAAATTTTTAAAATGGTTACCTTGTGAAGATACCGTTTTAAAATATGAGCACAATAAAGAGGAAGCTAACTCTAAAATTGCCGAAGCTGATCTTATTTTCACTTTAGACTTCAACGCACTCTCACGTACTGGCGAAATGGGTGATGTTTTACAAGAAGCCACAGCAGATTTTGTCATGATAGATCATCATCAACAACCTGATGATTATGCTGTAGTTACATACAGCGACGTGACAATTTGCGCTACCAGTCAGATGGTTTATCATACCTTAGAGCAATTAGAAGCTACAGATCTTATAGATAAAGATATGGCTACCTGCATGTACACCGGTATTATGACAGACACCGGTTCTTTCAGGTTTAGTTCTACCACGTCAGAAACACATCGTGTAATTGCTCATCTTATAGATCATGGTGCAGATAATGCATATATTCATGAGCAAATCTATGATGCTAACAGCTTTCACAGGATGCAACTTCTGGGCAAAGCGCTTACAAATCTCACAGAAGTGCCAGGATATAAAACCGCATTTATTACACTCACTCAGGATGAACTCGATACTTTTAATTATCAAAAAGGAGACACAGAAGGTTTTGTGAACTACGGGCTCTCACTTGATGGTATAAAACTTGCTGCCATTTTTATAGAAAGCAGACAAGATAATATTGTGAAAATATCATTGCGATCAAAAGGTGATTTCTCTGTAAATGAAATGGCCAGAACGCACTTTTCAGGTGGTGGTCATATCAATGCAGCCGGTGGTAAAAGTGATGATTCACTTGCTGAAACCGTTGCATATTTTATTAGTATATTACCCCAATATAAAGAAGCCCTACATGAATAGATTCTTGACAGCGATTGCGGTTCTCTTTACGGTTTTCGCCTGTAAAACTCCAGAAGCACGCAGACCTATCTCTCAAAAAACCGGTTCGACTATAGAAGCTTCTATAGAGCGTAATAAAAAGCTCAATGAGAAAGAAGAAAATATTATAGAATCTATCATCAATCAAAATCCAGATAGAGAATATTTCTCATCTGCCAGTGGTTTCTGGTACTATTATAATGTACAAGACACGAGCACAACTCAAAAACCTGTAATAGGAGATCTGGTAAATTTTGATTACGATATTAAAAGCCTTGATGGCAAAACAATTCTCACTCAGAAAGATCTGGGCACACAGAACTACCAGATAGACCAAAGCAATCAAGAATTAATTTCTGGCTTGCGCGAGGGATTAAAACTTATGAAAGAAGGAGAAACGGTTACTTTCCTTTTCCCTTCTCATAAAGCCTTTGGCTACTACGGTTATGAAGATAAAATAGGCTCTAACCTGCCTATTCAATCTACGGTTACCCTAAATCAAATAAAAACAAATAACATTGAAGATTAATTATGAAAAAACTATCACTGGTTCTTTTTACACTTATGCTTGCCTTTGTTGCCTGCGACGACAAATATCCAGATCTTGAAGACGGGATGTACGCTGCAATACAAACAGATAAGGGCACTATGCTTGCTCAACTTTATTTTAATAAAACCCCTGCAACTGTAGCTAGTTTTGTATCTCTGGCAGAAGGAAACAGCAAAGCCGTAGATTCTGCATACAAAGGAAAACCTTTCTACGACGGACTCACATTTCACCGCATCATCAAAGATTTTATGATACAAGGTGGCGATCCTGAAGGTACAGGAAGCGGTGGCCCGGGCTACAAGTTTTTTGATGAACTAAGACCAGAACTGCGCCATGATACTACCGGTGTTTTATCTATGGCAAATTCAGGATTTGGTACAAACGGAAGTCAGTTTTTTATCACAGATGCCGCTACTCCACATTTAGACGGTTACGATCTTGCAGGTACACTAAAAGATTGTGAAAACCCAAGAGTAAGCTGTCACACTGTTTTTGGCAGACTAATAAAAGGTTTTGATGTACTTGATTCTATCACAGAAGTAGAAATGGAAAACCCACAGATGGGAAGACCTAAAACACCTGTAAACATTCAAAAGATAACGATTATACGAAAAGGTAACGCTGCCAAAAAATTTGATGCTCCTGCCGTTTTTGATAAAGAACTTGCTAAAAAAGCTGAAGAAGATCGTGCTGCAGCTGAAGCAAAAGCTGAAAAGCTGAAAGCGGTAACAGCTAAATTTGATGAGCAACGTGCACAGGCAGATACTCTGGAAAGTGGACTAGCGATCTATTTTCAGAAAAAAGGAGATGGCCCTAAACCTAAACTTGGTCAGACAGTTCTTGTAGATTATGCAGGTTATTTTAGCGATGGTGAACTTTTTGACACCAGCATAAAAGAGGTTGCAGATGAATATGAAAAACAAACCCGCCCAGAAGGTCAGTATGAATGTATTGAAGTGGCTTACAGCCCAGATGCGCGTATGATCGCGGGTTTTAAAGAAGGAGTACAACAAATGAAAGTGGGCGATAAAGCAACACTTTTCATTCCTTATCACCTGGCTTATGGAGAGCGCGGTTATGCTGTGATTCCAGCCAAGGCAGATCTAATTTTTGAGATCGAGATTGTTTCTATCAAAGGAGAAGAAAGCAAATAAGAATTTCGCTTAAAGCGAAAAAAAAACCGCTGTACACATCAGCGGTTTTTTTATGTTCAATTTTTAAGAAAACATGTCGGCAGATGTTAAGCTCTTCTAAAAAATGGCAGTTTGTGTATTAAAATTAGGTTGCCTGACATTGATTTTACTAAACTTTGCAATTCACATTAAAAATTTTGAACATGATAAGATTTAAAAATAATATTCTAAAGTTAGTGCTCGCAGGAGCTTTAATAGGCGGTATGAGTTTAACAACCCAGGCACAGGAGACAACAGCTCCGGCAGCAACAACCGCTGCTACTGAAGTATCTACTGCAGAACTGAATAAGTTTGCAGATGCATTTAAAGAAGTACAGGTAGAAAACCAAACCGCCCAGCAGGAAATGATGGGAATCATAAAAGATAAAGGGCTTAATATACAACGCTTCAATGAGATTCAAAAATCAACAATGGATCCTAACAGCAAACTTGAAGTTACAGACGAAGAAATGAAAATGCACGCTGCAATTGTAGGCGAACTAGAAAAAATGCAGCCTGAACTGGAAACTAAAATGGAAGCTATTATTGAAGATAGCGGTTTAACGTTAGATCGTTATAAAGCGGTGGCTATGGCACTTCAAAACGATAAGGGCCTACAACAAAAGTTTCAGAGTATTCTAATGAAAAAACAAACAGAAGGATAAAATTCTTACCGAATTATAATTAAAAAGGTGTCACGTTGTGCGACACCTTTTTTTTATTTAGAGTAATGGATTTATTACACTCTAACAGGAATATCTTTTAATATCTCCTGAATAAATATCCAGAATTTTTGCACTGAAGATATACTAACGCGCTCATCTGGAGAATGAGCTCCTTTAATTGTGGGGCCAAAAGAGATCATATCAACATCAGGGTAATTCTGGCCCAGAATACCACATTCTAAACCTGCATGACAAGCGGCGACATGAGGTTCTGCATTGTTCAATTTTTTATATTTCTCTACTAAAACCTTCAGTATAGCGCTGTCCATATTAGGTTTCCAGCCCGGGTATTCACCCGAAAATTCAACATCGCAACCTATAAGTTCAAAAGCACTGCGAATGGTGTTAGCAAGATCTGTACGCGTAGATTCTACAGAAGAGCGCGTTAGGCACAGAACTTCAATCTTTCCATTCCCTACTGAAACGCGAGCTACATTATTAGAGGTTTCTACTAAATCTGCAATATCCGGACTCATACGAAAAACGCCATTCCAGGCAGTCTGCATCGCTCGTATAAAACCTTCCTGCACACCAAGATCTATTACCGTTTTGTATGCTTCAGCTTCAGTAAATGTAAATTTAAGATCAGGATCTATACTTTTATATTCATCTTTTATCGTTTCGGCCAGCTCATTCATGTCTTCTAAAAAAGCATCCTTATGAACGGAATCTATATTGATACAGGCAACGCTTTCGCGAGGAATCGCATTCCGTAATCCACCACCATTTATTGATGAAATTCTTATTCCGTAATTTTCAAATCCGTCAGTAAATAACCGATTTATGATCTTATTTGCATTACCCAGACCTTTATGAATTTCCATCCCAGAATGACCACCTTGCAAGCCGTTAACCACAATCTCAAAACCGGTTTTTCCTGCTTCAACAGGTTCTTCCTTATAAGTTCTCGTGGCGGTGATATCTATACCGCCGGCACAGCCTACCCCTATCTCATCATCTTCTTCGGTATCCAGATTTAGTAAAATATCACCGTTTAAAATACCACCTTTTAAGCCCATTGCACCAGTCATGCCGGTCTCTTCATCTATCGTAAAAAGCGCTTCTATAGCGGGATGCGGAATATTTTTGCTCTCAAGAAGCGCCATAATAGTCGCAACACCGAGACCATTATCTGCACCCAGCGTAGTGCCTTGCGCCTTAACCCAATCACCTGCTATTTGCATCTGGATACCCTGCTCATCAAAATTAAAGGTAGTGTCGTTGTTTTTTTGATGAACCATATCAAGATGCGACTGAAGGATCACCGCTTTTCTATCGTGCATACCGATTGTCGCCGGTTTTTTAATAATAACATTGCCCACATGATCTACAAAAGTTTCCAGCCCAAGATTTTCACCAAACTGCTTCATAAAATCTATGACGCGATCTTCTTTTTTAGAAGGGCGTGGAACTGCATTAAGGTCTGCGAAATTCTTCCAAACGGAAACGGGTTGTAATTGATATATTTGAGAATTGCCCATAAAATTAATTTTATGCAAATTTAACCTTCCAGAGATTTTAATTACCTTGATTTGGTTATAATATACAATCAATTTTGGGATTCGCAGCTTTTTAAATCAACTTGAAATTTTTGACTTATACAGATGAGAAGTCAATAATTTATAATGCTATAAAACATAAGACCATTATGGGAATTTTTCAGGCTTCCATTCATTTGATATATGTAATAAGCACCAAAGGTGCACATATCGTCCTAGTTTAGATAAATAAAAGTATATTTAGTACGCATATAAACAAGTTGTATTTAATTGCGCAGCTTTTTTGGAATGGGTGGTTTTTATTCGTTTAGAATGGAGGGTCAATGCAGCTTGATAAAGCTGCTCAAGTCTTTAGCGATTGTCATCGTGGAAAGCCCACTTTCCAACGTTGAGAATCGTTAAAAGACTTGAATAAGGTAGCGATTTTTTTTGACAATGTCAAGTTCGATACCGCATGGATCCGTAATCTAAACGAATAAAAACGCTTGCCCGACGGGGTTTATCCCCAGATAAAGACCATAGGGCAAGGCCGCACCCATGATTTTCCATTTTTTCCAAATCAGTACGCGAAGCTGCACAACTCCGTCCTTTTCGCCCCTTTTGCTAAGGCAATTGTCGAGGGCGAAAGAACTAAACACAACAGCGCATATAAGCCATAACGCCCCATCATTTCTGTGAAGGTATCGTCTTTTGAAAAAATATGATACCTTTAGTGAGCGGAGGTGAGGCGTTACGGCTCATATCCGCGAAACGTTACCACACATTTTGCAAATTCCGTGCAAAAAAAAATCGCTCTAAACTCTACGAAAATCGGTCGATATCCAACAAAATCGTTTCGCTGTGGACTTTTACTCAGACGTAAAAAAAACCGACAAAAAAACGCAGCGGATTTTTATCAAACCGAATGTAAAAAAGTGGTTTAAACAATTAAAAAATCGGTGGGAAATGACCAAAAAATAGGGAATTTTAATAGAAAAATAATATGAGATAAAAGCGCAGCGGACTTTACTCGGACGCTGAAAATCGAAATTTACCAAGTTGTACTTTAATAAAAAATGATTAGGATTGTTGCTACTTTCGGCAGCGCGGATAAAAAAACGTGTGGTAACAATACCTAAAAGTCATTGCGGTAGAATTTTCTATCGAAAATTCTCGCTGTTTTGCTACCTTTCCTGCACGGCGGAAAAGTCCTGCGGACATTTTCCGCAACGAACTTTTAGCTGAAACGTTATGGGCAAGTTGAACACACAATTAACAGAATGAATTACAACGAAATTGCTGAAAAAATAATCGAACTGAAAAATACTGATTTGGAATTTCGTGAAAAGCTAATTGAAAGTGGAAAACTTGGTGAAGGCTACAATAAAGAAATGGCTGAAATTCACAACAAAAATGCTAAAACTCTAAATGAAATAATAAACAAAATAGGTTATCCAACGCTTGACAAAGTGGGCAAAGAAGCAAATGAAGCAACTTGGTTAATAATACAACATTCTATCGGACAACCTAACTTTATGAAAAAATGTGTGAAATTATTAGAAATTACTGTTCATCAAAATAAAGCCAATTCAAAAAATTTAGCATACTTGACTGACCGAATAGCAGTTTTTGAGAATAAACCACAACTTTATGGAACTCAATTTGATTGGGATGAAAGCGGAGAATTGAGCCCTAATATTTTTGATGACTTGAAAAAAGTGAATCAAAGGCGAAAATCCATTGGACTTAATTCAATTGAAGAACAAACTAAAATTATAAGAAAACAAGCTAAAAATAATAAACAATCGCCACCGACAGACTTTGAAAAAAGAAAACAGGAAATTGAGGAATGGAAAAAAACTGTTGGTTGGACAAAATAAAACCAGCCCATAACAATGAACTAAGCTAAAATCCAAGCTTTCTTCTACTTATTTTACCATGTAGTTAGCATCATAGCATAATCCGGATTTAGCTATTGCAAACGCTTGTTTTATCAGCTTGTTACAAACTGCAATCAAAGCCAATTTCTTACTCTTTCCCTTAGACACGATACGATCAAAAAGAGCTTTGCACTGCGCATTGTGAATGTAGGCGGTAAAACTGCACATAAATAGATGGTTACGCACAAGACCGTCGCCTGTTTTACTTATTCGCGACCTTCCCCGTATACTACTTCCAGAGCTACGTTCATTTGGTGCTAATCCCAGATAGGATGATACTTGTTTATAACTTAAAAAATCTTTGAAGTTAGCCGTACTAAGCATCAATAATACTGCTGTCTTTTTACCTATTCCTGGAATAGTCTGGAGTCTTGCGTATAAGGATGGCTCATTCGCTTTTATCAAAGCCTCAACCTCCTGTTCCAACAGCTGACGCTCTTTTTTAAGAGCTCGTAATTGACGCTTTATGGAAGTAATCATCTTGCCTTTAGTCTGCCCACGACTCTCAAATGCGTGCAACTTGTTCTTCAAGGCCGTAGATTGCTTCAAATACATTTGTATTAATGATAGCAATTCTCTGCCGCTCTCTATATACTCAGGGTCTGGTTCCCAATGCTCTAACTCCTGTTCACAGCTGTACCTGTAGATCATCAAAGCATCACTCTTATCGGTCTTTACGCGCTTGAGCTTCATCTGTATATACCTTTTGATAACCAAAGGATTTACAACACTTACACAAATACCCCTGCCATACAAAAACATAGCAAGCTGGTGATGATAACAGCCTGTCGCTTCCATAACACAATGAGAACTCTCCGGAATAGCCTTTAAAAAAACTTTAAAACCTTTCGTATCATTGGAATAACTACTGTGCCCAGTTTGGCTGCAATAAACATCAAAGCAGTCCTTTGAAATATCTATCCCAAAAAATAATGTACTTTTAATCATAGAATAATTAATTTAGAAAAGAACAAGCTACTTGATTTACAACATCCTAAAAACAAGCTCTAAAGGCCTAATGAACTAAAGGTAATTAAGTAGTAAAAGAGCAGGGATTTACATTGTTGACGGAATCTGAAGTTCCTACGGCTATACTAACCTTACTCTGCTCTTTTGTTCTTTTGAATTGATATTGAAATTTAATAGAAACAAACTTAGGATGGCTATGAGCCATAGCTTTTTCTTTTCCTTTGAGTAACCAGACGGTACAGCGAACCCTTCAAATTAAAAATTTTAAACGAACTTAGTACTGGAAAGTATACCAAGAGCCAACTAGGTAAGCTCTATGGGATCAATCCCACCACCATCAATGAATGGATCAGAAAGTATGAACGTAAAGACTTAATGAATACTAGGGTTATGGTAGAAACAAAGGACGAAATCACACGCATCAAAGCACTCCAAAAAGAAATTGAGCAACTTAAAAAACTGCTTCTTAAAAAGGATATGGATCAACTCGTTGATGATGCCTATCTAGAAGTAGCTGCCCAAAAACTAGGCTATAAAAGCGTCTTGGAGCTTAAAAAAAAACTAAATATCAAGCCTTTATCATAGCTAAGCAAAAAGCCAAGGGATTTGCCTCATTAGCTACTATATGTGACTGTTTTGGGCTAAAGCGGGATGCCTATTACAAGTATACCCGCAGGGCTGAGCAAAGACAACAGGTCATACAGATCGTAAAGAAAAAACGCAAGACCTTGCCCAGAGAAGGCGTTCGTAAGCTTATCAAGTCTTTAACCCATGACTTTGAAAAACAACAATTGAAAGTCGGAAGAGATACCTTGTTCAACGTCCTAAGAGAACATAAAATGCTGACCCTTAGAAAGAAATATAGCGCCAGAACAACTAACTCCCACCATCGCTTTTATAAGTACAACAACATTATAAAAGACGTGGAAGTCAACAGACCTAATCAAGTATGGGTGTCAGACATCACCTATATTAGAACCGTTAAGGGATTTTGTTATCTAGCCCTTATAACAGATATGTATTCAAGGAAAATTGTAGGTTATGACCTGAGTGACAGCCTGGAGCTCAAAGGATGTGTAAGAGCCCTGAATAAAGCCTTATATCAAGCTAAGGACAACAAAGGACTAATACATCATTCGGACAGGGGCATACAGTATTGTAGTAATGTCTACACACAAATCCTCAAAAGAAACAAAATACAATCAGTATGACACAAGAAAACCACTGCTATGAAAATGCAATGGCAGAACGCGTAAACGGCATTCTGAAAGATGAATTCTATCTGGACCAGATCTTTACAAATACAGCCCACGCACAAAGAGCTGCAAAAAATGCAATCAAATTATACAATGAGATAAGATTACATTTATCTTTAGACTATAAAACACCAAATATGGTATATAAATCAGTAGCGTAATCAAGTTTAACCTGTAGCCATATTTCAGGACAAGACAAACTCTTAGATGCAGTCTTTTCAGATTCCATAATAAATAATATTAAAGAGATTACTAAGGAGTCATACACATCAAGTGTTACAACTTACACTGTTAAGAAAGCAGCGCAGAATGAAAGGATGAGGGATATGCCTGTAAGTAAGAGAAATAAGAGGGAAAAGCAGAATCCTGTTTTACAAGAATTTAATTAATCATAATTATTTGATAATCATAAATTTACGAAATTATTTTAAATGAATATCATCAAATCCAAATAATTGAGATTCATCAATTTTACTCAATAACGGTGCTTTAAGCGAAAAAACAGCCAAGACGATCAGTACTGAGACAGGCGTTTAAAATCCACTTTTATAGTCGGCTTTCAATTATCTTTGCTATATTTTATTTGCAACTACTTTGAAAGATCTATTACTCATAACTCCACCTTTTACGCAATTAAATACGCCATACCCTGCCACGGCTTATTTAAAAGGATTTTTGAATACCAAAAACATTTCGTCATTTCAAATGGATCTGGGAATTGAGGTCATTCTTGAGCTTTTTTCTAAAAAAACATTTACTCAATTATTTAATATCGCTTTCGCGAAAGGCTCCATTCATTCTCAAAACTGTCAACGCATTTATGCTTTAAGAAATGATTATCTACAACCGCTAGATGAGATAATCGCCTTTTTACAGGGTAAAAACCCAACTTTTGCCAGACAAATCTGCACAGATAATTTTCTGCCCCAAGCTTCCCGTTTTGACCAATTAGACGATATGGAATGGGCTTTTGGAAATATGGGCATGCAAGATAAAGCTAAACATCTGGCTACACTTTATCTGGAAGATCTTTCAGATTTTATTATTGAATGTATCGACGATAATTTTGGTTTTAGTCGCTATGCAGAACGACTGGGACAAAGTGCAAATTCATTTGATGAACTTTACCTTCAGCTACAACAAGAAAGCACTTTCATAGATAAACTTACTTTAGAAATTCTGGAGCAGCGTTTACAAGAAGTTAAACCCAAATTGGTTTGTTTTTCAGTCCCATTTCCCGGTAATTTATATAGCGCCTTTCGCTGTGCTCAACACATAAAAATCCGCTATCCTGACGTTAAAATCGCGATGGGCGGCGGTTTTCCGAATACAGAATTACGCTCGCTAACAGATAAGCGCGTATTTGAATTTTTCGACTTCATCACGCTTGATGATGGCGAACTTCCCATAGAATTGCTTCACAAAGCGGTTTGTAAAAGTGAAGCTGAAATGCCAACTTTTAAACGCACTTATTTGCTAGAGAATTCCGCTGTTGTTTATAAGAATAACGCATTACAACCCGATTATAAACAGCAGGATCTGGGTACACCAGATTATTCAGATTTGTTGCTGAAAGATTATATTTCGGTTATAGAAATTGCAAATCCCATGCACAGTTTATGGAGCGACGGCCGCTGGAACAAACTTACCATGGCGCATGGTTGCTATTGGGGAAAGTGTACTTTTTGTGATATTTCGCTTGATTATATTAAAATCTATGAACCAATAGCCGCCCGTTTGTTAGTTGATCGCATGGAGCAACTCATTGATCAAACTGGCGAAAATGGGTTTCATTTTGTAGATGAAGCTTCGCCGCCGGCCTTGATGAAAGCGCTCGCTATAGAAATTTTAAAGCGAAAACTCAGCGTAACCTGGTGGACGAACATCAGGTTTGAAAAGAACTTTACCGCAGATCTCTGTTTGTTGCTTAAAGCTTCCGGCTGTATCGCAGTTTCCGGCGGACTCGAAGTTGCTTCAGATCGTTTATTGAAATTGATTGACAAAGGTGTAACCGTAGAACAAGTCGCACAGGTAACACGCAATTTTACCGAAGCTAACATTATGGTCCATTCCTATTTAATGTACGGCTATCCCACGCAAACTGTGCAGGAAACTGTTGACAGTCTGGAGATGGTACGGCAGCTTTTTGAGTTGGGAATTATACAATCTGGCTTTTGGCATCAGTTCGCGCTTACAGCACACAGTCCGGTAGGTTTAAATCCTTCAGAATATGGAATTAAACCAGACTATAAGAATATTTCGTTTGCAAATAATGACATTCAGTTTATAGATAAAACCGGTATAGACCATTCAAAATTTAGCTTTGGGCTTAAAAAGTCACTTTTCAATTATATGCACGGTATCGGTTTTGAAATTCAACTACAGGATTGGTTTGAATTTAAAATTCCAAAGTCAACTATTAAATACAATTTTATAGAAAGCTGCCTGCAGACTATTCCTAATTTTAATATTAAGCCAAATGCACAAATCCTTTGGTTAGGTAATATTCCTGTTGCTTCGTCACAAACAAAATCAAAACGGGGACAAACCTGGGAGCAATTAAATCTCAGTTTTCATAATAAAACTGAAAGCTTCCAAATCGTTTTAGATAAAGAAAAAGGAGAATGGTTTTTAGATATTTTAGGCAAAATAACCCCTCAAAATGAGCAAAAAACGACCTTTTCTGCACTAAAAACAGATTTTGAAAAGAGATTTGAAGATTTTGAGTTGTTTTGGTTTTCAAAACCATTACAGGTATTAAAAAACAATGGGCTACTTGTTTTGTAAGTTTAAAACCTCAAAAAAATCACTCAATTAAAGCCGAAAATCGGTTGAATTTAACCAAAAATCGATTTAACTTATAACATCAAAAAATTAACTATGAAAACTTTAGACCAGATCACAATAGAAGATCGCCTGCAAAAACTTGAAGGCTGGACGTACAGTGACAATGCGATTCACACTTCACTCGAGTTTGAAAATTTTAAAGAAGCTTTTGCAACTATGACGCGTATTGCCTTTGAAGCAGAAGTACAGAACCATCACCCAGACTGGAGCAACTCGTACAACGAACTAAAAATTTCGCTTTCAAGCCATGATGCCGGCGGCGTTACAGATCGAGATTTTAAACTGGCGCATACAATTGAAAGCATTATTGGCGGTTAAAAAGCTGATTTTTAGCCTTAAATAGCGATATTTTTTATTAAAAGCGGCTTTTTTCTGAAAGTAAAAAAGAACCGTTTTAGATATATCCTTTTTTATAAATTTACGCCCGAAATAATATTACTATGGGAAGAGCATTCGAATTTAGAAAAGCACGTAAAATGAAGCGCTGGAGCGCTATGGCAAAAGCCTTTACCCGCATAGGTAAAGACATTGTGATGGCTGTAAAAGAAGGTGGTCCAGATCCTGATACCAACTCAAGACTACGCGCTGTAATACAAAATGCGAAGAGTGTAAACATGCCAAAAGACAACATTGAGCGCGCTATAAAACGTGCCAGTGATAAAAGTCTGGGTGAATATAAAGAAGTACTTTTTGAAGGATATGCGCCTCACGGTATTGCAATACTCATTGAGACAGCGACAGATAATAATAACCGTACTGTAGCAAACATACGTTCCTATTTTAACAAATGTAATGGGAACCTGGGTACTTCAGGATCTGTTGAGTTTATGTTTGACCATACTTGTAATTTTAAAATTGCTGCAGAAGGTCTGGATGTTGAAGAGCTCGAACTTGAATTTATAGATTACGGTGCAGAAGAGGTTTTTCAGGATGAGGATGAAATATTTATCTATGCTCCTTTTGAAAGTTTTGGCGCTATACAATCTGCTTTAGAAGAAAAAGGAACAGAAATACTTTCTTCTGGTTTTGAACGCATTCCGCAGGTAACTAAAGCACTTAGCCCGGAAGAAGCTGAAGATGTTGAGAAGCTGCTTGAAAAAATAGAAGAAGACGAAGACGTACAAAACGTATATCATTCTATGGATGAATCTTCATCATCGTCTAACGAGGATTAGTTAAGACACTTTATAAAATAAAAAAGCCCGATCTAAATTAGATCGGGCTTTTTTATTCTACTACTGATGAAATTACTTCGCGATATTTACCGCTCTGGTTTCTCGTATTACAGTTACTTTTACCTGACCGGGATAAGTCATATCAGTTTGTATTTTCTGCGAAATTTCAAACGAAAGTGAAGCTGCTTTCTCGTCGCTTACTTTCTCACTTTCTACAATTACTCTCAATTCACGTCCCGCCTGAATAGCGTAAGCTTTATTTACACCGCCAAAACCAAAGGCAATATCTTCAAGATCTTTTAATCGTTGTATATAAGAATCTAACACCTGACGTCTTGCTCCCGGTCTTGCACCGCTTATAGCATCACAAACCTGAACTATAGGTGCAAGTAAGCTTTTCATCTCGATCTCATCATGGTGAGCTCCTATTGCATTACAAACCTCAGGTTTCTCACCATGTTTCTCTGCCCACTCCATACCTAATAAAGCATGAGGAAGTTCACTTTCAGTTTCAGGCACTTTACCTATATCATGTAACAATCCGGCGCGTTTTGCAAGTTTAGGATTCACACCTAACTCTGCAGCCATAACCGAACAAAGTTTAGCTACCTCTCTACTGTGTTGTAGCAGGTTTTGACCATAAGAAGAACGATATTTCATTCTACCTACTGCTTTTATCAATTCAGGATGCAGACCATGAATACCCAGATCAATAACCGTACGCTTACCTACTTCTACTATCTCCTGCTCTATCTGCTTAGTCGTCTTGTTTACCACCTCTTCTATACGAGCCGGGTGAATACGACCATCTGTAACTAATTTATGAAGTGAAAGTCTTGCAACCTCTCTTCGCACACTGTCAAAGCAGGATAGAATAATAGCTTCTGGTGTGTCATCTACTATAATCTCTACTCCTGTTGCTGCTTCAATAGCTCTAATGTTTCGTCCTTCACGACCAATGATGCGGCCTTTTACATCATCGCTTTCCAGGTTAAATACAGAAACGCAATTATCTATAGCTTCTTCTGTACCTATGCGTTGTATGGTGTTTAGGATTATCTTTTTAGCGTCTTGTTCTGCTGTAAGCTTAGCTTCTTCCATAGAAGTTTGTATGAAAGCCATAGCATCACTTTTTGCCTGATCTCTCAACGATTCTATAAGTTGCTCTTTTGCCTCCTCTGCGGGCAGACCAGAAATTACTTCTAACTGCTGTACTGTGCTAATGTGAAGTTTATCAATGTCAGATTGCTTTTTCTCAATGTATTCAAGACGGTCGTTATAATCTTTAACCTTCTCTTCTATTTCCTGATTAAGCTTTTTGTTTTTGCTTAGTTCGTTACTTACCTGAGATTCTTTGTCACGCGTTCTTTTTTCTGCTTCAGATATTTTTTTATCTCTGCCATGAATTACTTTTTCATGTTCAGATTTTAACTCGATAAACTTTTCTTTTGCCTGAAGAATTTTGTCTTTTTTAATTGATTCTCCTTCTGTTTTTGCTTCTTTAATTATTTGATCTGCTTCTGTTCTTGCATTTTTCACAAGTTGTGAAGCGTTGTTTCGCTCAAGTAGTTTAGCGATTAAAAAGCCTATTGCCAGCGCAATGACTCCTACTATAAATAAAAGTACGGTATGTTCCATTTGGTGTTTGTATATATAAAAAAAGCCTACATTGGAAGCGAATTTTGTATAAACTCCTTAAATACAAGTTTAGGGCTAACAGGCTGATCAAGAATCCGTAGGTCCCTAAAAGGGAACGGCGCGCTTTTACAACCTCAACTCACCCTCCTTAAAGAATTCGTGTTGAGTTTATCAAAAAAATAACCAATGTAGGCAGTAATAATTCTATTTTAAAGAACGTCAGGACAAGTGGTTTTTTACTAATCTCTCAAGGCTTTCCAGTTGTCTGGCGGCCTCAACGTGATCTTTCTCACCGTCAATATCCTTTTGTATGGTCTTAGAAGCAAACTGTAAGGCACACATTGCCAGTACATCCTGCTTATCCCGAACAGCATAATTCTGCTCAAATTTCTTTATCATCTCCTCAATATCCTTAGCTGCTTTACGCAATCCTTCTTCCTGTTGAGGATTAATTGTTAACGGGTATACCCGGTCTGCTATAGATATCTTTATTTTTAGCTTATCAGACATACACTTACCTTAATCTGCCAGCTGTGCTATACACGCATCAATCTCGCGAATCATGGCATTTATTTTGAGCTTTGTTTCCCTCTTATGATCTTTACTGCCTAGCATAGCATTTGCTGCTTTAAGCGTGCTGTACTTTGCCTCCCAGTTTTCCAGGGTCTTTAGCAACAACTCATTTTGGCTTTTCAGATTTTCTTTTTCTTCCTGTAATGCCTCATGTTTCTGCTTTAGAATCTCATGCCTGTGAAGCAATTTACTAATAGTATTCTGCAAGGAATCAACACGTTCTAAAAGTTCACTCATATGCGGTACTATCAATGCTTGGTAAGACAAAGTTAACATTCGAGTACTAATAACCCAATACATTTAGAGTTAATTTTCAACATATACTGTAAATCTATAAGCGAGATATTATTTTTTAATGTTAAAGCAAAGGTGTAGAGCATATTGTATTTTAAGATGTCATTTGTTTCCAAAATTTTTATCTTGCAGTGCTATGAAAAATACCCTGTACCTCTTTGTATTATTACTTTCAACTATGCTTTCGGCGCAATCTTCACAGCCGGAAACAGAATTTATAAACCCTTTAAAAATTCCTTTAGTTCTTGCCGGTAATTTTGGTGAACTGCGCAGTAACCACTTTCACAGTGGTCTCGATATTAAAACGCAACAACGCACAGGTCTCGAGGTGCTGGCAAGTGCTTCAGGTACAGTGAGCCGTATAAAAATACAACGCTATGGTTATGGCAAAGCATTATACATAGACCATCCTAACGGTTATACCACAGTGTATGCGCATCTTAAAAGATTCTCACCAGAAATTGAAGCATACGTTAAAAAAAGACAGTATGATAAAGAATCATATGCAATAGAAATCTTCCCTAAAGCTGGCGAATTAACCGTAACACAGGGTGAAGTTGTGGCTTACAGCGGAAATACCGGCGGTAGTGGCGGCCCGCATCTTCACTTTGAGATACGCGATAAAAACGCAAGACCCATGAACCCCATGCAATTTGGTATCAACATTGAAGATACCAGAGCGCCTGTTTTAAATGATCTTTTTGTTTATCCGTTGTCTGACAGTAGTGAAGTAAATAACTCTCAGCTTCCGCAAAAACTGAGGTTTACTAAGCAGAATAATAACTCTTTTTTAAGCGAAAAAATAACCGCTTATGGCAAGATAGGTTTTGGTATTGGTGCGATAGATCAACAAAACGGAGCTAACAACCACAATGGGATTTATAAAGTTGAAACCTCTTTTAACGGCGAACAAAACGTTGAGATCATGATGGATAAGTTTTCTTTCGCAGAAACGAGATACATCAACCGCATGATAGATTATGAATATTTTGAAACCAAAAGGGACCGCGTTCAAAAATTGTTTGTAGAACGCAATAACCCATTGAGTATTTATAAAGAAGCTAGCGATAAAGGAGTGCTCAACCTGACCGAAGAAGGTTATGATTATGTTTATAATGTAAATATTTATGATTTTAAAGGCAATCGCACTTCTGTACTCGTGCCTATTACTGTAAAAAAGGACACTATTTTACAACCTAAAGAAATTGTAAAAACAGATTATTTCGCGCAAGCAGATCAAAACTTAAACATTAACCTAAATAAATACAGCGTCTACATTCCCAAAGGCGCTTTCTATGACGATTATTATCTTGATGTTTATGAGAAAGACAACAAGCTTCACTTGCATGAAGACATCATCCCGCTACAGAAAAGCGTAACCATAACCGCAGATATAAGCGAATACAAACCTGAAGATCGCGACAAACTGTATATAGGTTCTGTGGGTTATAATGATAAACTGTACTACACCGGTTCCCGCCTTAATGGCGATAAGTTAAGCGCCAGCACGCGCAATCTGGGCGATTATGCGATAGGAATAGATAATACCGGACCTAGAATTAAATCTGAAGGTCTTGAGGACGGAAAGTGGATGAGCAAATACAACACGCTTAAATTTAAAATTACAGATGACAAGTCTGGGATCAAAAGCTTCCGCGCTACTGTGAACGGAAAATTCATACTTATGGAGTATGATTATAAGACAGATGAACTTGTGCATGATTTTAGCGATGGCGTAGTAACAGATTCTGAAAACGACTTTAAGCTTATCGTTACAGATAATGTGGGAAATAGTTCTACATTTACGGCTAAGTTTTACCGAAAATAGCCTTCTTTTGAGAGATTTTAGCGCTTTTAGGGCGATTTTTTTACTGCTTATCTGCAGTGCTTCATGGGCGCAGAATGCCACCGTTAAAGGTATCGTATTTGATGAAAATCAAAATCCGCTGGGTGGTGTAAATATCACTTTCAATTCTTCAGGCACCCAAAGTGACGATACCGGTTTTTACGAGATCGCAATCCCGGCAGACACAGAAACGACAATTACATTTACATACGTAGGTTTTAAACCGGTTTCGGCTAGTTTTTCGCTTAAAGCGAAAGAAGAAATAGAATTTAACCCCGTGCTCAATACTAAAGTAGAGCAAATAAACGCGGTTGTGATTTCGGCAGATAATCAATCCCGAATAGAAGGAATTGTTACTCTTTCTCCTGAAGTAATACGCAGAATTCCCGGTGCAAATCCCGGAGTTGAAAATTTACTGCAAACGCTACCCGGGGTAAATTCTAATAATGAACTAAGTACACAATACGCAGTACGCGGTGGTAATTATGATGAGAATCTGGTTTATGTAAATGAGATAGAGGTTTATCGTCCCTTTCTTGTTAGATCTGGTCAACAGGAAGGGTTGAGTTTTGTAAATACAGATCTGGTGCGTGATGTCAATTTTAGCGCGGGAGGTTTTCAGGCAAAATATGGCGATAAATTGTCTTCTGTGCTCGATATTTCATACAGAAGACCTACAGATTTTGGCGCTTCTGTAGATCTAAGTTTAATGGGTGCGAGCGTCTCTGCAGAAGGTTTGAGCAAAAACGGTCGCCTTTCTGCAATTGTAGGTGCCAGGTATCGCGATAATAGTTTGCTGGTAGATGCAAAGCAAACACAAACTAACTTTAAGCCTCGCTTTACAGACGTACAGACTTATTTAAGTTACTTAGTAAACGATAAGCTAGAAATAGGCTTTTTAGGAAATATTGCCATTAACAAATACGATTATGAGCCGCTCACCAGACAAACAAACTTTGGTACGCTGGCAGATCCTAAAGCGCTTCTGGTGTTCTATGAAGGACAGGAACAAGACAAATACGAAACGTACTTTGGCGCTTTAAAAGCAACGTACGCGGCTTCAGAAAGTTTGACCTTAAAACTAATAACTTCTGCTTACCAAACTCAGGAGCAGGAATATTATGATATATTGGCTCAGTATAGATTAGGCACGCCCAATACTTCTATAGGTGACGAAGATCTGGGTGAGGTAGAATTTACTGAAGGTGTGGGCGCGCAGCTTACACATGCACGTAACGATCTTGATGCTTTTATCATAAATATTGAGCATAAAGGCCAATATAAAATTGATGACTCACAGCTGGACTGGGGCATAAAATATACACGTGAAGATATACGCGACCGTTTACAGGAATATGAAATTATAGATTCTGCCGGATTCTCAATACGCCCTCCCCTGCCTGATTTTGCAAATGATCAACCATACACAGCATATAGTTCGCCTATTGTTCCTTTTACCGCTTCAAGAGCGAAAAATGACGTGCAGATAAATAGAATTTCAGGTTATACACAATACAGCAAACGCATAGATCTGGGTGATAATGAAGGATGGTTTAATCTGGGCGTACGTGCGCACAACTGGACGGTGAGCGGGCAAGATATTTCTTCAGTAACGCAGACAGTTTTTAGCCCAAGAGGGCAATTTAGCTTAAAGCCAAACTGGAAGCAGGATATGGTATTTCGTCTTGCGGGAGGAGTTTATTATCAACCCCCTTTTTACAGAGAATTAAGAGACTCTCTGGGTACGGTTAGGCCCGAAGTAAAAGCTCAACGATCTATACATATGGTAGCAGGTCACGACTGGAGTTTTAAATTAGCAGATCGCCCGTTTAAACTGGTTTCTGAAGTTTACTACAAGAAGCTCACAGATGTAAACCCATATAGACTTGAGAACGTTAGAATACGCTACAGAGCCAGAAATAATGCTGAAGCTTATGCTTATGGAATTGACATACGCCTCAACGGAGAATTTGTTCCCGGCACAGAAAGTTGGGTGAGTCTGGGTTATCTTAAAACCGAAGAAAACATTGAAGATCGTGGTTATATCGCAAGACCAACAGACCAACGTTTAAAAGTAGGCGCTTTGTTTCAGGATTATGTGCCTAATATTCCCAGTTTAAAAATGTACCTGAATATGGTTTATCAATCAGGTTTGCCCGGCGGGTCACCACGATATGCAGATCCTTATGATTACCAAAGTACATTGCCGTTCTACTTTAGAGCAGATGCTGGTTTCTCATACGTCTTTACAGATGCACAAAAAACCTATCCTGAAGGACATTGGTTAAATCCCTTTAAAGATTTGTCTATAGGTTTTGAGATTTTTAATGTATTTGATCGCCAGAACAGCATTACAAATACTTATGTGCGCGATGCATCAACAAGACAGCAATATGCCATCCCTAATTTCTTATCTCCTCGCGTTTTTAACGTAAGAATGAGTGCCCGATTTTAGCCATTTTTAACCGAAAAAACCCCTAAAACACCCGATTTTTATCGCCTAATCTTCTATAAATTCTTTCAGGGTTTTTACTACGTAATCTACTTCTTTCTTAGTATTGTAATGTGAGAATGAAAATCGTACAGACGGTTTTACTTTGTCTTCTTCATTTAAAAAAGCCTCTAGCACGTGACTGCCCTGGTCGCTTCCACTCTGGCAGGCGCTTCCTTTAGAACACGCTATACCTTTTAAATCAAGTTGAAACAAAAGCATTAATGATTTCTCTGGTGGAATAGGCAAACATGCATTTACCAGTGTGTAGGTACTTTTAGAATTATCTGCACAATTACCGTTATATTTTACATCTGGTATTGCAGCTGAAAGTTCGTTGACGAAATATGCTTTAATACTTTCAATCTGCCTGCGTTCTTCATCAAGATTTTTATACGCATACTTTAAGGCTTCCTCAAGGCCAACGATATTATGAACAGATTCTGTACCGGCACGTGCGCCACGCTCTTGCCCACCACCAAAGATCATAGGTTTTAATCCGCTGTTTTTTTCGATATAAGCGAAACCAACTCCCTTTGGCCCATGAAATTTATGTGCACTTGCAGCCATAAAATTCACCGGTATTTCTTTTAATTTAAGATCATAATGCCCTACCGACTGAACCATGTCACTATGAAAATAAGCGCCATATTGTTTGCATAACTTCCCTACGCCTTCCACATCGAGAATATTCCCTACTTCATTATTCACGTGCATAAGACTAACCAGAGTTTTATCATCAGTAGAAGCTAAAAGCTGGCCAAGGTGCAAAGTATCAACGCTGCCGCACTCTTTTATTTTGACATAAGAAACCTTCAGGTCTTTATATTCTTTCTCCAGTTGCTCTACGATATGCAATACAGCATGATGCTCAGTTGGGCTTGTAATTAAATGCTTTACTCCCAGATCACGCACAGCGCTGTTAAGAACCAGATTATCTGCTTCTGTACCTCCAGAGGTAAAAATGATCTCTGCAGCGGTTACTCCCATAAAAGTTGCAACAGTTTTACGTGCGTTCTCAATAAGACTTTTTGCTTTGCGCCCTACAGCATGAGAAGATGAGGGGTTGCCCGGCACTTCTCGCATCACATTTATCATTCGTTCTAGAACCTCTGGGCGTATTGCAGTTGTGGCTGCATTATCAAAATAGATAGGAGTCATTAAATTTTAACTTTAGGAGCCCAAAATTACAGAGAATAAAATTATTTCATACCCCAATCGTTTGTAAAGTACAATTCAGCTATTTTTGTTCTAAATTTTACCGATTTATGCAACGTTTTTGGGGATTTTTAATATTGGCATTATCAGTTATTTCTTGTGATGATGGTGATCTTATCGTAACAAATTTTGATTTTTCAGATGTTAGCGTGGCTATGTGCAGCACCGTAGACAATACTACCACTTCATCTGTCAATTATGTATTTTATAAGATCAACAACGAGACTAATGAGAGTTTGTCTTTTGAACTCTCTACAGATGAGCCTATTTTAACTTCACGAAGTCTTGATACGCCATACAGTTTTAACCTTGGTTCTTCTTCTAATGCAATTAGCTATAGAATGTATGATGCAGATATTGCCAGTGATTATTTCTGTAACGCTATCCCGCCTGCAGCGCCTAAAGTCAACGAAGAATACATAAGCCAGGAAGGCATTGTCACAATAAGTACAACAGGAACAGAAGATGATAACGATGGCATCGCAGCAGAATTTGAGCTGTTACTTGATGGTAAAGAAGATTATGATGGTGACGGTTTACCAAATACCTATGATAATGATGATGATGGTGATAATGTACCCACAAATGCTGAAGGCTTAAAATTTAATACTGACGGAAGTATAAATATTGCAGAATCACGTGACACAGATAAAGACGGTATTCTGGATTATCTGGATGAAGATGACGATGGTGATGGCGTTCTTACCAGAAATGAAGATCCTGATAAAGATCTTAATCCTGCAAATGACCGTACAGACCAAAATGCGGCCGCAGATTATCTAAACCCTTTAATAGCGGTAGACTACAATATCAATAAATACAGGGTGCATACTTACCAGTTTAAGAATATTCTGGTTTATATAAACCTAAGCAATATAGTTTTTCAGAATCAAAGTGGAGATGAAACCATACGCCAGCAAAGTCTCGACTTTGGTGAATATAAACCGGGACCAAAAACCGATACTATAACACCGGTTTTCAACCAATAATCAGGAATTCTGAAGAATATAAATTTCAGTTGCTCCCTGCCCATATTTACTATAATCTGCATCATAGAATTTCACATTAGAATATCTGGAAAACAGATATTCTAATTCAGCACGTAAGACGCCCTCTCCTATGCCATGTATAAAAACAACTTTCTGAATACGCTTTTTAATGGCAAATTCTAATTGTCGTCTTGCAGTATCAACCTGAAGTGTTAGCATGTCGTGGTTAGACATTCCTCTTGTTTTAGAAGTAAGATGATGAATATGCAGGTCAACCTCCATAGGCGGCAGATTGCGTTCTTTAGGTTTTACACGCTGTGATTTTTTCTTAACGACGGTCTTCTCTTTAATTGCATTTTCAATTTCATCGGTTTCAGGATGCGGTATTTCAAAATCATCTGCAGCAATAAGTTCAGCTTCATCTGCTTCAATCTCAAAGCCATCCTCAGTTTCTACCCAAATACGATCCTGATCAATTCGGCATATTTTCCCGCTTAGATCATCATTTATAAAAAGTACTTTTTGACCTTTCTTAAAGCTTTTCATCGATTATTATTAATGCTATACCAGTTAGACATCAAAATTATCAGTAAATAACCAACATAAAAAATAAATCCTTATTTTTGCCTTAAATAGTTAATTATGAAAAAGTTTTACCCCAAATTTTTCTTTTTATTACTTCCTATTGCAGCAAGTGCTCAATTATACGTGCAACCCAATCCTGCTTCTACACCAGATGATGAGGTTTATGTATATGTAAAAGATGAAATTTTATTTGTTGAGCAGGAAGTAAATCTGCAATATGACGAAAACGCCCTTAAAGAAGGAAATATCTATCTACGCGACGAAGGACAATTAATACAAGGTAATTCTAATAGTGCTAATGAAGGTGAGGGAGTCATTTCTGTTTTTCAGGAAGGGATAGCCAATAAATGGGATTATCAGTTCTGGACATCACCTGTTAGTGATCCCGCAAATGCTGCGAATGGAAATGCTGGTTTTAATACCGATCTAGGCACTTCTGGTGGTGGTATTTACTATCCCATTGACGGCACTGAAGGTATAAATAGTAACCTTGCCCGTTATGCGACCGGATATGATGGTTCGTATGATGGAACTGATATGCTAATTGCAAATTACTGGATCTACAAATACATTGCTGAAGATTCTTATTCAGGATGGCAACAAGTACTTAGTAGCGGGGATATAAATCCTGGTGAAGGTTTTACCATGAAAGGATTAAATGCAACAGCAGCTTCTCAGCCTTATGATTTTAGAGGCAGACCCAATAATGGTAATATTAGTGTAGAAGTCAAGACAGACCAAACCACATTAGTGGGTAACCCATATCCTTCTGCAATGAACCTGAGCTTTTATTTGCTTTCTAATTCTGGGGATACTAATGTTGCGAATTGTGGGGATGGTACATACACTCCTACTCCTGTAGGAAACACAATTACGGGGATTGCTTATTTCTGGGAATCTGATCCCGGTGTAAAATCACATTATTTAACAGATTATCAAGGTGGTTACGGGGCTTTTAGTCCGTTGGCATCATGTGCTTCTCCAGGAGATTATACGCCCGCAAGTTTTAGTATGTATGATAGGTATGGTGAACCTACTGGTGGTTCAGGTTCAGGAGACGGAACAATAAAAAGACATTTTGCACCCGTAGGACAAGGTTTTATGGTGGTAGGTACTGCTGATGATTTTGTTACTGCAAAAAATGAATTTCGTGTCTATGTGAAAGAGAAAGATGGCAATTCACAATTCAAGTCTAAAGACGTTGTTGATAAGGATAATACAAAATCTTTAAAACTTAAACCAGGCTCAATTAGTTATAACAAGAGTGGTGAATTAATCATGCCTATTTTTAAAATTAAAATTGAGATTAACAATCAATATACACGTCATTTAACAACGGCTCTATTTGACGACGCTACAGATGGTTATGACAGAGCAGGCGATGCTATGAATATTTCAGAACTTGATACTGATGTTAATTATCTAATAGCAAAAGATGATAATCCTTATATGATTAATGTGCTGCCGTATAATGTTGATAAGACACTTCCGCTTAAAATAAATGGTGGCAGTTCTAAAAACCATTTCAACGTAAAGGTAGACGATATCAATTTTGATATAGATGGTATTTGGCTACACGACCTTAAGACGGGTGAGTATTTTGACATTCTTTATAGTGCACATGCATTTGATTTACCTAAAGGAACTTTTAATGATCGCTTTGAAATTACTT
Organism: Leeuwenhoekiella sp. A2; assembly: GCF_047946655.1. Taxonomy (GTDB): domain Bacteria; phylum Bacteroidota; class Bacteroidia; order Flavobacteriales; family Flavobacteriaceae; genus Leeuwenhoekiella. Next base: position 3,387,609 of record NZ_CP172311.1, on the reverse strand, counting down.
TCAAAAACGGTTCATCCGAAAATCTTGGTGTAGCAGAAGACATTAAAAATTCGTTTGATATTTTTCAAAATAACAAACAGGCAGAATTACAAATATTAAATCCGTTAGGTAATTCTCTTAAAGAAATATCTGTTTATGATATGGCTGGACGCCAAATGACTTCTAAAATAAACGAAGGTACTGCTGCACAAGTGACTGTTTCTTCTGCAAAGTGGAGTGATGGTATTTATATCGTGCGCGTTGTAACAGCAGACAATATTGAGGTTTCTAAAAAGATTTCTGTTTATAACAAAAACTAGCAGGTACCACTATGGAAAAATACATGCTCCCTTGCCTGGTTAAAAAATACCTGGGTTTTGAGTGTGTAGGCTGTGGGTTACAAAGATCTCTTCTTCTATTATTTGAAGGAAGATTTGCAGACTCCTTTCATATGTATCCTGCGATATATCCTCTTGTATTGCTTATAGGTTATACCGCATTGAGCATTTTTATTAAGTTGAGATTTTCCCCTATTATTACCCCTGCCCTGGCAATAATTAGTGTACTTACAATGGTTGTAAGTTATTGTTTAAAGTTCATCTCTTAAATAATGGAAAAACCTAAAAATTATCTCATTGAAGCTATTCTTGTAACCATATTTTGTTGCTTACCTCCGGGTATCGCTGCCATCATTTATGCTGCAAAAGTAAATTCGGCTTATGAAAACGGAAATATAGAAGAGGCTCGTGAAGCGTCTCAAAATGCAGCTAAATGGGTGAAATACTCCTTAATTGCAGGTATTATTTTTATCATACTTTACTTTATGATCTTTGTAATTGCCGGCGTAGGCGGAGCATTTATGGGTGGTTATTAAAAAGATTACATATAAATATTTGGCTATAGCATTAGGTTCATTAAGTATCCTACTACTATACTTTAAATTTAACCCGTTACACTATTCATTTTTCCCAAAATGCCCATTCTACGCAATAACTCATCTTTATTGCCCGGGTTGTGGAAGTCAAAGAGCGTTGTATAGTTTACTACATTTTAATTTTAATGAAATGATAAACTACAATCTCCTTTTGCCCATTGGTCTCTTGCTGGTAGTATATAATTCAATATTGAAGATCATTAATAGAAAAAAAGTCCGAGTGCAAAATATTCTGTATTTTTCGGCTTCTCCACCCATTATTTTAGCTTTTATACTGGTTTTTTGGATACTGCGTAATATTGATAGTGCACCATTTTATTATCTTGCTCCTTCAATAAACCACTAAACTAATTAATCTCAATTATGGAAAAACAAAAACTACCCAATTCTACGCTTATCCTGGTGTTTGGAATTTTAGGTATCGTTGGTACCTGTTGCTATGGTATTCCCGGACTTTTATTTGCAATTATAGGTCTTGTTCTGGCACAGCGATCTTTAAAACTTTATAAACAAGATCCAGATCTATATGAGGATGTTTCTCAGGTTAAAACCGGTAAAATACTATCGATTATTGCATTAGTACTAAGCGTTCTTGTCGTTCTATTAATCATCGCTGTAATAGCGTATTTTGGTTGGGATACTTTACAAGATCAGGAGCTTTTGCGTCAAAAGGTTGAAAGTATGCAGCAACGTACATAATATTAAGATTATATATAATTAAAAAGGCGACCTGTTAAGTCGCCTTTTCTGTTTTTAAAGCCTTTTATATCTTATTTTTCAAACTGTTTTAAGGTGTTTATAATAATACTCACACAATCAAGCAGCTGCTCTCTTGTTATAACAAGAGGCGGTGCAAAACGTATTATATTACCATGAGTAGGTTTAGCTAATAGTCCGTTGTTTTTTAAGGCTACACAAATATCCCATGCTGTAGAACTGTCTTCGGAATCATTGATAAGAATAGCGTTTAGTAATCCACGACCACGCACGAGGTTAACTATAGAACTCTCATTGATATACTCATTTAATTTCTCCCGGAATAACTCACCCAGGATTCTTGCATTAACGATCAGGTTTTCATCTTTAACAACTTCAAGAGCAGCAATTGCAACAGCGCCCGCAATAGGGTTACCACCAAATGTAGAACCATGTTGACCAGGCTTTATAACATCCATAACTGCATTATCTGCAAGAACTGCAGATACAGGATATGCACCACCAGACAACGCTTTACCCAGAATTAAAATATCTGGTCTGCTATATGTTTCCTGTCTTTCGCAAGTATGCTCGCAGCTACAATTGCCGCAAACAGCAAGTAAAGATCCTGTGCGTGCTATACCTGTTTGTATCTCATCTGCTATAAAAAGAACATCATGAGAATTACATAAATTTTTCGCTCTAGCGATATAATCATCTGCGGGTGTGTAAACTCCAGCTTCACCTTGAATTGGTTCAACTAAAAATCCGGCTACATTGTCATTTTCTTTCAATGCCTTTTCTAAAGCCTCAATATCGTTGTAAGGTATTTTTATAAAGCCGGGAGTATAAGGACCAAAATTTTTACGAGCATCTGCATCATTAGAAAAAGAAATAATGGTGGTCGTGCGCCCGTGGAAGTTATTCTCACATACAATAATCTGTGCATCTTGCTCTGCGACACCTTTTTTCTCGTAAGCCCACTTTCGCGTAAGCTTAATTGCAGTCTCAACAGCTTCTGCTCCCGTGTTCATGGGAAGTAATTTATCAAACCCAAAATATGAAGTTGCATATTCTTCATACTTCCCTAAAATATCATTGTAAAATGCTCTTGATGTAAGTGTCAATGTTTCTGCCTGCTGCTTAAGAGCATTCACAATTTTGGGATGACAGTGCCCCTGATTTACGGCAGAGTATGCTGATAGAAAATCATAATACTGTTTTCCTTCTACGTCCCACACATGCACCCCTTCTCCTCTATTGAGTACTACTGGTAAAGGATGATAGTTATGTGCACCGTGTTTTTCTTCAAGTTCAATAGCCTCTTTTGAGGTTATTTGTTCTACAGTTGTCATGTGATAATGAATTAAGTGTAAATTTTAAGATTCCTTCTTGTGTATCCCGGTAGAAGCCCGAAATTTTAAAAGGAGAGAAATCACCCTTATAATACCTGCAAATTACTAAATATTACATATACATTTTAAAGTCAGCCTAATCTATAATCTTTCTAATTATTCTATTTTTGCGGCGTGGGAAGAAAAAACATAAGAAAGGTATTTCACCAGATTGAGGTTATAGATGCCGGTGCAAAAGGAAAAGCAATAGCTAAAGCTACAGACGGTCGTGTCATTTTTGTAAATAACGCCGTACCTGGCGATATTGTTGATGTACAGACAACAAAAAAGCGGAAAGCTTATTTTGAAGGCACTGCTATTCATATACATAAATATTCACCAAAGCGTACAGAACCTGTATGTAAGCACTTTGGAACCTGTGGAGGTTGCAAATGGCAGAATATGGCCTATGAATACCAGCTTGATTACAAGCAGAATGAGGTTGTAAATAACCTAAAGCGCGTAGGTAAGGTAGATTTACCAGAAGTGACTCCTATTTCTGGCAGCGCACGCCAATATTTCTATAGGAATAAAATGGAATTTTCTTTTAGCAACAATAAATGGCTTACACCTCGACAAATACAAAGCGATGAGGTGATTGATGATCGCAATGCGCTTGGATTTCATATTCCGGGAATGTGGGACAAGATTCTGGATATTGAAGAATGTCACTTACAAAAAGATCCCAGTAACGCTATTCGTAATTGTGTACGCGATTTTGCTAAAGCAAATAATCTTGCCTTTTTTAATACACGGGAGCAGGAAGGTTTATTACGCACCTTGATGATACGCACCAGCTCTATAGGCGAACTTATGGTGCTTATTCAATTTTATGATGATAATTTAGAAGAACGTGAGCTATTGCTCAACTATGTAAAAATGACATTCCCAGAGATCACTTCGCTACTATATGTGATCAATCAGAAAGGAAACGATACGCTGTATGATCAGGATATAAATTGCTTTTCTGGCAGAGATCACATCTTTGAAGAAATGGAAGGTCTTAAGTTTAAGATCAATGCCAAATCTTTTTACCAAACCAATTCTGAACAAGCTTACGAACTTTATAAAATCACCCGAGATTTTGCTGGTCTTACCGGCAATGAGATCGTCTATGATTTATATACAGGAACCGGCACAATAGCTCAATTTGTGGCTCAAAAAGCTAAAAAAGTGGTAGGTGTAGAAGCTGTTCCTGATGCTATAACAGCAGCTAAAGAAAACGCTAAACTTAACGGTATTGCAAACACATCATTTTTTGTAGGTGATATGAAAAATGTATTTAACGACGCATTCATAAAACAAAACGGGCAACCAGATGTTATTATAACAGATCCTCCACGCGATGGTATGCACAAAGATGTGGTAGATCAATTGATCAAAATAAAGGCAGATCGTATAGTTTATGTAAGTTGCAACAGTGCAACACAAGCACGGGATCTTGCTTTGCTGGATGAGTTATATAAAGTTACCCGAGTACAGCCGGTAGACATGTTTCCACAAACGCATCATGTAGAAAACGTGGTGTTACTAGAGAAGAGATAAATAGGCATTTTAGGCGATTATGATAAGAAAATCAGTAGTGTTTCTCTGCTTTATAGCACTTATTTTAAGTGCCTGTGAGCGCGATGATATTTGCGCGGTAAGCACACCCACAACTCCGCAATTAGTTATTCAGTTTTATAATGTTGATAATCGCACCGAAGCAAAAATCATAAATCTACAAGCCGTAGAAGTTAATAAGACAGATGTTCTCACATTTACTAACGACACATTAATAAAGTTACCGTTGCGTACAAATGTTGAGCAAACACAATATTATATTACTAAAAACCCCGGCGTTACAGAAGGCGATGAACCTGAAAATACAGATATAATCACCTTTGATTATTTAACAAACGAGGTCTACATAAGTCGAGCATGCGGTTTTCGCGTTACTTATGACGATCTTGCTGCTACTACTACAAATGGCGAAGATGGAAGGTGGATAGAAGATATTGAAATTAATTCTGAAATAGTTGTTGATGAAAACACCACGCACGTTAATATATATCATTAGTATTATCTGCTGCGCTTCGTTTTCTGCATTAGCTCAAGATGAAGATCAAGGTATAGATACAGCAGCTGTAACATCTGCTACAGATACATTAAGCACGGTTAATAATACAGACCGGTACGGGTTGCGCATTGGCATAGACCTTAGTAAACCCTTGCGTTCTTTTCTGGATGATAAATACAAGGGATTAGAAATTGCAGGTGATTTCCGAATTAAAAAAAATTATTACATCGCTGCAGAAATTGGTAATGAAAACAAAGAATCTGACGAGACAAACTTTAATGTTACCACTAAAGGGAGCTATATAAAAGCAGGTTTTAACTACAATGCCTACAACAACTGGTACGGTATGTCTAATCTAATTTATGTAGGATTACGTGCTGGTTTCTCCAGCTTTTCTCAAGAGTTGAATAATTATACCATTTATACCACAAATACCTATTACGAACCCGATTTTAGGACCGAAAAGAGAGATTTTTCCGGGTTAAATGCGATCTGGCTAGAATTACAATTAGGCGTACAGGCTGAGATTTTAAACAATTTGTATTTAGGAATAAACCTTCAGTTAAAAAGAATGGTGACTGAAAAAGAACCAGAAGGTTTTGGCAACATCTATATTCCCGGTTTTTATAAGGTAACAACAGATAGTCCTTTTGGCGTAGGCTACGGTTATACGCTTTCTTATTTTATCCCTATATTCAAAAAATAATAAAACAATTCTTTTCTGTAAACCGAAGCATTTTAACTATGCATAAAGAGATAAGCAGCATACATAATCCTACGGTTAAAAAACTGGTTCAATTACAGGAAAAATCGCGTGAAAGACGTAAAAATCAGCTTTTTGTTATTGAGGGTTTACGTGAGATAAGTCTTGCTCTTCAGGAAAATTATACAGTACTTCAAATCTTCTACTGCCCAGAAATTATAGAGGTTAAAGAACAGCGTGATCTTTTTGCCTTATTACAAGAATCGACCGAAATCATATCAATATCGGGTGAAGTATATCAAAAAGTAGCTTATCGCGCTTCCACAGAAGGTGTTATAGCATTAACTCAAACTAAAGAACATAACTTAACAGATCTTCTACTTCCTGAAAATCCGTTGATCTTAGTAGCCGAAGCACCTGAAAAACCCGGAAATATTGGCGCATTATTGCGCACGGCAGATGCAGCAGGAGTTGATGCTTTAATCATTGCAAATCCGTTAACAGATCTGTACAATCCTAATATAATTCGCTCCAGCGTTGGGGGTGTTTTTACAACGCAAACAGCACTGGCATCATCAGAAGATGTGATCAATTTTCTCAAGTCGAAAAACATAAATATTTACAGCGCAATTCTACAGGATGCTAAACCTTACCAGGAAATAGATTTCACTTCTCCTATCGCTATTGTAGTGGGCACAGAAGCTAACGGACTAAGTAAACCCTGGCGCGAACATGCTAATCAAAACATTATAATACCCATGCAGGGCAAAATAGATTCTATGAATGTATCTGTTGCTGCAGGAATACTCATTTTTGAAGCCCGAAGACAACGGGGTTTTAAATTATAAAAACACGTATGACTCCTCAAATCCTATTTTATATTATAATCGTAATTATTGTAATTAGTTTTGCAATCGATCAATATTTTGACTGGCTTAACGCGAAACATTTTGACGACCCTATTCCTGGCGAACTTCAGGATGTGTACGACGAAGAATCTTACCGCAAGTCTCAGGACTACAAAAAAGTAAATGCTAAGTTCTCAACCTTAACTTCTTCTTTTTCTTTAGTCTTGACACTTTGTTTTTTCTTTTTTCAAGGCTTTGCCTACGTAGACGCAATCGCAACTAGTGTAAGTGAAAACCCGATTATAAGAGGGTTGATTTTTTTTGGCATCATAATGTTAGGTAGCGATATTCTAACTACACCATTCTCATACTACAAGACTTTTGTAATAGAAGAGCGGTTTGGCTTTAATAAATCTACTCCTGCACTTTTCTTTGCAGATAAACTTAAAGGCTGGCTAATGACAATAATTGTAGGCGGCGGTTTACTGGCTTTAATAATTTGGTTTTACCAGTTAACAGGTCAAAGCTTTTGGATATATGCCTGGGCAGTATTTGCAGTATTTGCAGTGGTAATGAATATGTTTTACTCAAAAATAATTGTTCCGCTTTTTAATAAACAGACTCCTTTGGGCGAGAATTCACTCAGAACAAAAATTGAGCATTATTCTAATTCGGTAGGATTTACGCTAGATAATATCTTTTTGATTGATGGCTCTAAGCGTAGTACAAAAGCAAATGCGTATTTCTCTGGTTTTGGCAGCCAGAAACGTATCACGCTTTACGACACATTAGTCAATGATCTTGAAGAAGAAGAGATCGTGGCTGTACTTGCACATGAAGTAGGTCATTATAAAAAGAATCATATTATTATAAATCTGGTAGTTTCAGTTTTACTTACAGGATTTGCGTTGTGGTTATTGTCAATATTTGTGAGTGAACCTATTTTTTCTCAGGCATTGGGCCTAGATCGCCCGGCATTTCATATAGGTCTAATTGCTTTTGGTATTCTTTATACTCCTATTTCTGCCATCACAGGATTTTTAATGAGTTTGCTTTCGCGAAAGTTTGAATATCAGGCCGATGATTTTGCTAAAGATACGTATGCTGCGCAACCTCTTATAAATTCGTTAAAAAAATTATCTAGAAATAGTTTGAGTAATCTTACTCCACACCCGCTATATGTGAAATTTAATTATTCACATCCTACTCTTTTACAGCGATTTCATAATCTAAAGCGTTAGGTTTGTATGTTGTTTGGGACTACTACTCTACCGGTTGATTATACTTTATAATTAAGCTTCTACTGGTACACAATTTGCTTATATTTAATATAATTGTATTTTTATTTTATGACAGCAATTGAACTGGAAAAAGAGAACAAAGAGCTAACGCGGCAGTACAAAGAATTGCTGCGCATAAGTTATCGTACGCTTTCTGACGACGATAAGAAAATGATACGCCAAGCTTTTGAGATTGCTGTTGATGCCCACAAAGATCAACGCCGCAAATCTGGCGAAGCATATATTTTTCACCCTTTAGCAGTTGCCCGTATTGTGGCAAGTGAGATTGGGATGGATGCTACTTCTATAGCCGCTGCCTTATTACACGATGTGGTAGAAGATACAAGTTATACACTTGAGGATCTTGAGGGTATGTTTGGCGAGACAGTTGCACGTATTGTAGATGGGCTTACTAAAATATCTAACCTTAAAAAACATCGGGATGTTTCTCTGCAGGCAGAGAATTTTAGAAAGATGTTGCTTACCATAAATGATGATGTACGCGTTATCATTATAAAAATAGCAGACCGTTTGCACAACATGCAAACTATGGATTCTATGCGACAGGATAAGCAGGTGAAGATTGCCAGTGAAACCCTATATATATATGCGCCTCTAGCCCACAGAATTGGTCTCTATAACATAAAAACCGAACTTGAAGATCTTGGTCTAAAATATACTGAGCCAGATGTCTATAACGACATCTCTCATAAGATGAAAGAGACTAAAGAAGAACAAGACCGATATATAGAAGACTTTACTCAGGTTGTTAGAAATTCGTTAGACAGAGAACTTCTTGATTATGAGATTAAAGGAAGACCAAAATCAATTTACAGTATAAATCGTAAAATGCAAAAACAGAATATACCCTTTGATGAGGTATATGATAAATTTGCAATACGTATCATTTACAAGAGTATTCCTGAAAATGAGAAATTCCTGGCCTGGAAGATATACTCAATTGTTACAGATCACTTTAGACCAAATCCCACCCGTTTAAGAGACTGGATTTCATCGCCTAAATCTACGGGTTATGAAGCACTGCATATCACAGTGATGGGTTTACGCGGCCGCTGGGTTGAGGTACAGATACGTTCTGAACGTATGAACGAAATAGCCGAAAAAGGGTATGCCGCTCACTATAAATACAAAGAGGGCGATGAAGGCGATCAAACGATGGATGAGTGGTTAAACAGGTTGCAGGACGCACTTGAAAATCAGGAAACAAATGCCGTTGAGTTTGTAGAACAGTTCAAACTAAACCTTTATAATAAAGAGATTTTTGTATTTACTCCGCAAGGGGATCTTAAATCTTTGCCCAAAGGCGGAACACCGCTCGATTTTGCATTCAGCATACATACAGAAATTGGCTTACATACACGTGGTGCCCGCGTAAATGGTAAACTGGTTCCTTTAAGTCATGAGCTAAAAAGTGGCGATCAGGTCGAAATAATCACCTCAGAGCACGCAAAACCTAACAATAACTGGCTTGATTATGCAACCACAGCACGAGCAAGGGCAAAAATAAAATCTTCGCTTAAAGATGAGAAAAAGGACATTGCAGAAGATGGCAAAGTCATACTAACTCGAAAACTGCGTTCGCAAAAAATCACTCTTGATGAAAAAGTGATCAATGAGATGGTTGTTTATTTTAAGCTTAAAACCAGTTTAGACCTTTTTTATCGCGTTGGTATTGGCACGGTAGATAATAAAATGATCAAAGAGTTTGTGGCATCACGCAGCAATGCTTTTGTAAGTTTTATTAAAAATAAAATACGCAAGCCTACTGTAGCAGAGCACGTAGACAGAGATGAGATAACTCAAAAATATGACCTTCTCGTTTTTGGTAAAGAAGAACAAAAACTTGATTATACGTTGGCTAATTGCTGCAACCCCATTCCTGGTGATAAAGTATTTGGTTTTACAACTGTTTCAGAAGGTATTAAAGTGCATAAGCAAAATTGCCCCAATGCTATTTCGCTGCAAAGCAATTATGCATATAGAATTATTCCTGCAAAATGGATAGATTCATCTTCTCAGGAATTTAAAGCAGATCTTGAACTTACAGGTATAGATAACCTGGGCCTTGTAAATGATGTTACTAAAGAGATCTCAGATCACATGCATGTTAATATGCGTAGCTTACACTTTACTACAAACGATGGTGTCTTTAAAGGAAACATTACCGTAATTGTAAAGAATAAAGAGCATTTGAGAAAACTTATAGAGAACCTTAAAAAAATAAGTGGTATCGATAAAGTCATTAGACTCTAATGGTTACCTTTGCACCCGCATTATGGCAATACGAGCAACTATAAATAAAGATCAGGAAGTCGTTAAAAACGTCTTCACAAAATTTCTTGAAGAGAATGGTCATCGCAAGACACCAGAGCGTTACGCTATTCTTCAGGAGATATATAATCATGACGATCACTTTGATATAGAGTCTTTGTACATAAGTATGAAGAACAAAAATTATAGAGTAAGTCGTGCTACTTTATACAATACTATAGAACTTCTTTTGGGTTGCGGTCTTGTGCGCAAACATCAGTTTGGCCAGAATCAAGCCCAATATGAAAAATCTTATTTTGACAAACAGCACGATCACGTAATTCTTACAGACACGGGGGAAGTAATAGAATTTTGCGACCCGCGTATTCAGTCTATTAAAAAGACCATAGAAGAGGTTTTTAATATTGAGATCAATAAACATTCCCTGTACTTTTACGGTAACCGAAAATCAACCGAAGACAACGCTTAATTAAATGGCAGTAGATTTACTTCTAGGTCTCCAATGGGGAGACGAAGGAAAAGGTAAAATTGTAGACGTTCTTACCAAAGATTATGATATTATAGCACGCTTTCAAGGCGGTCCCAATGCTGGTCACACTCTTGAATTTGATGGTATAAAACACGTTTTACACACAATTCCTTCGGGAATTTTTCATCCCAGCGCAATAAACCTGGTGGGGAACGGGGTTGTGATTGATCCTGTTATCTTTAAAAAGGAACTTGACAATCTTGAGAAATTCAATCTCAATTATCAATCTAAGCTTCTTATTTCAAGAAAAGCTCACTTAATTTTACCTACACATCGTTTGCTTGATGCGGCTTCTGAAGCTTCTAAAGGTAAAGCGAAAATTGGTTCTACTTTAAAAGGTATTGGGCCAACTTATATGGATAAAACCGGTAGAAACGGTATACGTGTAGGCGATCTTGAACTTGAAGACTGGAAAGACAGATATACAACTTTACGCGATAAGCATATTGCAATGATCGATTTTTACGACGCTAAGATCGAGTACAATCTGGATGAGCTGGAAAATGAATTCTTTAAAGCTGTAAAGGTTTTAAAATCATTAACTTTTATTGATTCTGAAGAATATTTATATCAGGCGCAAAAGGCCGGAAAATCTATTTTAGCAGAAGGTGCACAAGGATCATTATTAGACATTGACTTTGGTACTTATCCTTTTGTAACATCATCTAACACAACTGCGGCTGGTGCTTGTACAGGTCTTGGTGTGGCTCCCGGAAATATAGGTGAGGTTTTTGGTATTTTTAAGGCTTACACAACACGTGTAGGTTCTGGCCCATTCCCTACTGAGCTTTTCGATGAAGCCGGTGAGACCATGGGTCGCGTAGGTAATGAATTTGGTGCCACTACCGGTCGTCCTCGTCGTTGTGGCTGGTTAGACCTTGTAGCTCTTAAATATGCTGTGCGTGTTAATGGCGTTACCCAATTAATGATGATGAAGGGTGATGTGCTTTCAGGTTTTGAAACTATTCAGGTTTGTACTTCGTATAAATATAAAGGCGAAGTTATTGATCACTTGCCATACAATATCGAGCCAGAAAATGTAGAGCCAATTTACACTGAGCTAAAAGGCTGGAAAGAAGATCTAACAAAGATGAATAAAGATGCTCAACTTCCTAAAGAACTCAATGACTACATTGATTATCTGGAAAAGGAATTAGAAACACCTATTAAGATCGTTTCTGTAGGGCCAGATAGAACTCAGACAATTCACAGATAGAATTTAATGACATATCTTATATCAATGGCCGATAAAACTATCGGTCATTTTTATGATTAGACATTTCAGATTTCATTTTATAGAAAGAAATAATTTTCGCGAAAGCAGAACAACTTTTATCCGGAGTATCGAGTAAATACTTAAGCGCTGATTTTTTCGTTATTTTTACATCAAAATATACTATGCCCCACTTGTGTAAATCTTTATTGATTGTACTCGTACTAATCTTTTCATCTCATATTTTTGCTCAACAAGGCAAAGAAATAGATATAACTTCAGACGTTTCCCGTCTTGATGAAGAGAACTATCCCGGTGCTTTTATTATGTATAAAGCAGACAAGCAGGTCTACATCGTGCATGAAGGTATCGAGATGTGGTGTGATCTTGCATTTCATTATAAGGCAGACAACTTTGTTAGAGCTATTGGTCATGTAAGAATGAATCAGGGTGACACAATAACGATGACCAGTAGATATGCAGAATACAACGGTAATACGCAATTTGCGTATGCTGCCGGTCAGGTAAATTTAAAAAGCCCTACAGCAACACTCAGCACAGATACTCTTTATTTTAATAGAATTAGCCAGCAGGCATACTACAGAACCGGGGGAACTTTAAGAGATACCGCCAGCACTATAACCAGTAAAATAGGACGCTATTTTCTTGAGCAGGATAAATATTCATTTCTGCAAGATGTTGTTGTAACAAATCCCGAATATGTAATTAATAGCGAGCAACTTGATTTTTATTCAGAATTAGGTCATGCTTATCTCTACGGCCCTTCAACGATCACTGGTGAAAACAGCAAGGTTTATTGTGAACGTGGTTTTTATGATACGCGAAATGATAACGGTTATTTCGTTAAAAATTCTAAAATAGACTATGACAATCGCACCGTCTACGGCGATAGTTTATATTACAACAGGGCAAATAGTTTTGCTTCTGCTACTAATAATATAAAAGTGATCGACACTGCAAATAACAGTGTGATAAAGGGTCATTATGCAGAGGTTTTTAGAGAAAAAGACTCGGTTTTTATCACACAGCGGGCAGTCGCTATAACGGTTCAGGATAACGATTCTATTTACATTCACGGTGACAGACTTGTTGTTACAGGAAAACCAGAGAATCGCATTGTACGTGGTTATTACAACGTGAGATTATTTAAAAGTGATATGAGTGGCAAAAGCGATTCTATCCATATCAATCAAAAAACCGGTCTCACACAAATGATAGGCAGGCCTGTCATGTGGAGCGGTTTAAGTCAAATGACTGGTGATACGCTTCATTTAAAAACAAATACCGAAACAGAAAAGTTAGATTCTTTAAAGGTTTTTAATAATGCTTTCATTGTACAGCAGGACACCATCCCCCTATTTAACAGAGAAGAATTGGGTTATAATCAGATTAAAGGTGATGTTCTCTACGGGACTTTTAAAAATAATGAACTCAGCCAGCTTGATATTATTAAAAATGCCGAAAGTATAAATTACTTACGCTCAGAAATTGGCGAACTGCAGGGCATCGAGAAAAGTAAATCAGCATCAATAAGAGCAATTCTGGAGAATGATAGTATAGTTGAAATATATAAATTCAAACAGTTTGAAGGCAAAATGTATCCGCTTTCTATGTTTCCTGTAGAAGAAAGTAAATACCCCGGCTTGGTTTGGCGCGGTGATGAACGTTTAATAACGAAAGAAGATATATTTAAAGATGAACCGCCGTTTGAGCTTGCTAAGATCGAGGGCATCCCGCTACCGCAAATAGAAGAAGACTTTTTTGACGACAGCATCCCTGAGGAAGAACTGAATATACCTGACGCATCTAATTTAAAACCGGAAGATTTTAGGAATCGAGAAGAAGATGCACCTACAATGGGAATTCCCGTAAACGAGAAAGCAACAATTAAAAACGACTCAATACCTCCTAAAAACAAGCTAAAATCGGTTAAAAAGCTCAAAAACCAGACTGATAATGAAAGCTGATTTTCTAAAATACCAGGCACAAACAACCACACATCCTTTAGCAATGGAAGTTTCTCATGCCAAGGGTTCTTATATTTACGATACTTCTGGCAAAAAATATTTAGATTTTGTAGCGGGAGTGTCAGCATGTACATTGGGACACAGTCATCCTAAAATTGTAGATGCTATTATAAAACAGACAGAGAAGTATTTGCATGTTATGGTTTATGGGGAGTATGCGCAAGATCCTGCGGTACAATTAACGAGGCAGTTAGCTAAGGCCTTGCCAGATCCTCTAGAGCAAACTTATCTTGTAAACAGCGGTACAGAAGCAATAGACGGTGCTTTAAAATTGGCGAGAAGAGCAACTGGTCGTAGCCAGATTATTGCAGCAAGAAATGCGTATCATGGCAATACATACGGTGCTCTAAGTCTAATGAGCTTTGAAGAGCGCGTGAAGCCCTTTAGACCTGTAATAGGAGATGTAGATTTTATTGAGTTTAATGATATTTCCGCTTTAAGCGAAATAACAGAAAGAACGGCGGCGGTTATTTTAGAAACCATACAAGGTGGTGCAGGCTTTATTCTTCCTGAAAATGATTATTTAAAAAAAGTAAAACAACGCTGTAAAGAAGTAGGCGCACTTTTGATTTTAGACGAAATACAACCGGGTTTTGGTCGCACAGGGAAGCTTTTTGGCTTCATGAACTATGATGTTATTCCTGATATTCTGGTTATGGGAAAAGGTATGGGAGGCGGTATGCCCATTGGTGCTTTTACAGCGTCAAAGGGCGTCATGTCCCTGTTATCAGATAACCCAAAATTGGGTCACATAACAACTTTTGGTGGTCATCCTGTCATTGCGTCAGCTGCATTAGCTACATTTAACGAGTTGATGAACACTAATTTAATTGAGCAAACACTGGTTAAAGAGCGGCTCGTAAGAAAGTTGTTAAAACACGACTTAATACTTGAAATAAGAGGTAAGGGATTAATGCTTGCGGCTATGACACCTTCTGATGATATTACCACTAAAGCAATACTGGCCTGCCAGGAAGCAGGACTTATTCTTTTCTGGTTACTTTTTGAAGGTAAAGCAATACGCATTACACCACCGCTTACAATTAGTGAAAATGAACTTGAAGAAGGCTGTAAAAAACTGATTATGGTACTTGATAGAATTGCAGCCGGCGAACTATAATCGCGTTTGGGCTTAATTGTTGATTACTTTGTTAACAACAATATGAAGGTAACAGTCCCTGGCCTGCTATCCTTTTTAAATTTATAAAGGCAGAAATTATAAATATAGCGTGTATGAAATTCAGTCACGAAGAAGAAAATTTCCCGCTCACCCGTTTTGAATCTATGTTAAAGACAAATAATGTTCTTTTCTTTGATTCGGGTGAATTTGAAAACATTGTGAACCACTACTTAGAAAACGGTAAAATAGCTCTAGCTAAAAAAGCCGTGAAACTAGGTCTTGATCAACACCCTTCATCAAGTAATCTTCAACTTTTTAGAATCGAGATTCTCATTTTTGAGAATAAGCTTACAGAAGCAGATCGTTTATTAAATGATTTGTACCTGCTTGAGCCTAACAATGAAGAGGTTTACATTCAAAAGGCAAATATTTATTCAAAACAAGACGACCACAAAAAAGCGGTCGAGCTTCTTGAGAATGCATTAGAGTTAACCGAAGATGATGCAGATATCTATTCCTTAATTGGCATGGAGTATCTGTTTATGGAAGACTTTCAGAATGCCAAGTTTAACTTTATGAAATGTCTTGAGGTTGACGATGAAGACTACTCGGCATTATACAATGTCATTTACTGTTTTGATTTTCTTGAGCAGCATCAGGAAGCTATAGATTATCTCAACATGTTCTTAGATAGCAACCCGTATTGCGAGGTTGCATGGCACCAGATAGGTAAGCAGTATTTTGACCTGAAACAATATGACAAAGCCTTAGCAGCTTTTGATTTTGCTATTATAAGCGATGACACATTTATAGGTGCTTACTTTGAAAAAGGAAAAGTACTTGAGAAAATGGGCAAGTACAATGAAGCTATTGAGAATTATCAAATCACACTAGAGCTTGATGATCCTACTTCGTTTGCCTATTTAAGAATGGGTAAATGCTATCAAAAACTGCATTGTGATGATCTTGCCTTAAAATATTTCTTAAAGACCGTTCATGAAGATCCTCTTCTGGATAAAGGCTGGATTGCTATAACAGATTTTCATATTAAGAAATTAGACTTTCAGAATGCCCTTTATTACATCAATAAAGCTATAAATATAGACGGTGACAACGTGCTTTACTGGAAGCGATATGCCAAGATAAACGATCGTCTCAAATTTTATGAAGAAGCAGAAAGAGGCTATCGCAGAACATTAGAACTTGGTAATTATGAGCAGGATACCTGGTTAACACGCTGTGACATACTTGTTGCTTTAGGCGAATATGAAGGCGCTATTCAAAACCTATTTCAGGCGATAGAATTTTATCCCGAATCTCCTGAAATTGAATTTAGACTTGCCGGACTTTATTTTACGCTGGCAGAAGATACAAAAGGTCATTTTCATCTGGAAAACGCACTGCGTCTGGAACCGGGTTATGATATCATTCTTGAAGAATTATTTCCGAATGCGTATGCTAAGAAATCTGTGCTTGAAAAGATAAAGCAAGCTAAAGAATCTTAATTGCTTTTCTTACATTTGAGGGATCTATAAACAACCCTTATGCCAGAAAAACGTACGCCGCTGCAATACGCTTTAATAACTTTTAAAGGTCTTGCTATGGGCGCCGCAGATGTAGTTCCCGGGGTTTCTGGAGGAACAATTGCTTTTATTGCGGGCATTTATGAAGAGCTTATAAGTACAATTGATAAGCTTGATATTGGTTTTTTTAAAGTTTGGAAAAACAGCGGTTTTAAGACTGCTTTTAGAACTTATAATCTGGGTTTTTTGCTGGCTCTTTTTGGCGGTGTTGGTATTAGTATTTTGTCACTTGCAAAGCTTATAACTTTTCTGTTAAAAGAACATCCCTTATTACTTTGGGCATTTTTTTTTGGTTTAATTATCGCCAGTATACTTTACATCGGCAATCAAATAACTAAATGGAATGCCGGTGTTTTTATGGCAGGAATTATAGGTATAGCTATTTCGTATTACATTACGATTGCAGAACCCGTACAATCTCCTACCAGTTATATTTTTATTTTTCTTTCTGGCTTTGTTGCCATTATAGCCATGATATTGCCGGGTATTTCGGGATCCTTCATTTTACTATTGTTGGGTTCTTATGCAGTAGTTCTTGGTACAGTAAAAAACTTTGTTGATAGTTTATTACACTGGGATTTTGAAATTTTTAAAGAGTCATTAATAAAACTTCTACTTTTCTTATTGGGCTGCATTGTTGGGCTAAAAGTCTTTTCTAAAGCGCTTACCTATTTATTCAAAAATTATCAAAATCTTACTCTCGCCCTCCTCACAGGTTTTATGATAGGAGCTCTTAATAAAGTTTGGCCATGGAAGGAGATATTATCATTTCGTACAGATAGCCATGGTGAACAAGTGCCGCTTCTTGAAAAGAGTATTTTACCAGGTAACTTTGATGGTGATCCTAAAATAACCCTGGTGATCATTCTGGCTATCATAGGTTTTTTAACAATCTTTCTTTTAGAGAAATTTGCAAAGAGTAGAGAGAAGCATGCAAACTGATACACGCTCATTTACAGATAAAGTCTGGCTTGTACTTAAGGGGCTCGCCATGGGTGCTGCCAATAAGGTTCCTGGCGTATCTGGTGGTGTTGTGGCCTATGTTGTGGGTTTTTATGAAGAATTTATTTATTCGCTTCAAAAAGTAAATGGTAAAGCATTTAGACTGCTAATAAACGGGAGATTTAGAAGTTTTGTGCAATACATAAACGGAAGATTTCTGGGATTACTAATGCTGGGCATGGTTATAAGTTATTTTAGTGTTTCTAAAATTCTTGATGTTGCTATAGATACTTACCCACTGTTTGTCTGGAGCGCATTTTTCGGGATGATAATAGGCAGTATTTACTACATAGCTAAGGATTTTGAAGAATGGACCCGCCCTAATATAATCATTCTAATACTGGGTGTGGTTGCCGGGGTAGCTATAAGCCTGCTTAAACCAGCAACTCAAAATGATAATTTAGTATTTGTATTCTTTTGTGGAATAATAGGAGTTTCCGGGATGACATTACCGGGATTATCAGGATCGTTTATTCTTATACTTTTAGGCAATTACGTTCTGCTCTTAGTAGATTCTGTAAATGCTTTATATGATACAATTGCAGATATAGTAAGCTTAGACTTCTCATTTCTACAGAGTGCGCCGAGAGTAAGACTTCTTAAAGTTATGACTGTTTTTACGCTGGGCTCTGTAACCGGTCTGGTGACTTTATCTAACTTTTTAGGTTACCTCTTAAAACATTACCGTAGTCGCACAAATGCGGCTATCATTGGTTTTATCACAGGATCGCTAGGCGTTGTCTGGCCCTGGAAAGAACCTGTATTTGAACTTGATAATTTAGGAAATATAAAATACGATCGCGTGGGCGATCCTATTTTACAGAACTACAATCGTTTTTGGCCGCACGAGTTTTCAGCCGAAAATATAACCGCCATTATTTTTATAGCTATCGGTATTTTCATCGTTGTAGCTTTAGGAAAATATGGAGAAAAAACACGACAGTATGCATAAATATGGCCTTATAGGAAAAAACATTGATTATTCATTTTCAAAAAATTACTTCTCAGAAAAATTTAATGACGAGAAGATTGAAGCAACCTATGAAAATTTTGACTGCGCAACATTTAAGGATGTGAGTCACCTGCTTTCTAAGAAGGTTGAGTGTTCGGGTTTTAATGTAACAATTCCATATAAGCAGTCTATTATATCTCTTATGAGTGAGATGAATAAGCATGCTGAGGTTATTGGCGCTGTAAATACAGTTAAACGTATGCCTAACGGCAGGTTAAAAGGCTTTAATACAGATCATATTGGCTTTATAGAATCTATTAAACCTTATCTCACAAAAGATCATAAAAGTGCTCTTATATTAGGCACAGGTGGTTCTTCTAAAGCAATAGCTTACGCGCTTGAGCGCAGGGATATTTCGTTTAAGTACGTTTCACGTAAACCTACAGCAGATCAACTTGGTTATCAGGATATAAACGGCGCTCTTCTTGCACAATATACGATCATTATCAATTGTACACCTGTAGGTACTCATCCTAACGTAAAAGAAGCGCCAAAGCTTCCTTACAGACTTATAAACAGTCAACATTTGTTGTATGATCTGGTTTATAATCCGGCTGAAACTCAGTTTTTGAAAAACGGAAAAGAGCATGGTGCGCAGACAGTCAATGGGCTCGAAATGCTTAAATTACAGGCAGAAGCTGCTTGGCGCATCTGGAATTAACAGCTTATCAACAGTATAGGTCACTTGTTATTTACACAGTTAGTAGTATCTTTAACATTGAAATAAAGATCCTAAGATTGAGAGAAATGTCTGAAGAAAAGAAAGTACAACCAGGAGAAATGAAGCAGGACGATGCGATAGAAAAAGCTCTTATGGAAGAAGCAAACAAAACAGAATTGCCTACTGCAGAAAATATTGATAGTGAGATTGATCAGGAAGAAGATATAATTCAGGATGAACTGGTAACAGAGTCTATAAATGTTATTCAATCTGCTAAGGAACTTCCTGCGCAGGAAAATGATGATGATCATGGGGAATTTGAAGAAGATGACCATGAGGAAGATGAAGTTAATCATGATGATATTGACGAGGCGCTCAATGAGCACTCAGAAGATGAGAGCACTGCAGAGCGACACGATATTCCTAAAAAAGATTATGACAAACTCTCAAAAGAGAATTTGATAAAAGAGTTTAGATATCTTCTTAAAAACCACAAGATACAAGCGATTAAGGAACATGTTGACGAGATACGCGCTGCTTTTATTTCTCAATTTGAAGAAGAACAAGAAGAGGTAAAAGAAAAATTTCTTGAAGAAGGAGGTAATATTATCGACTTCAGATATTATAGTCCGTTAAAGAAGGAATTCAATACACTCTATTTTGAATACCGTGAAAAACGAAATAATTACTATAGAAATCTTAAGAAAGACCTTAATGCAAATCTTGACACACGCAATGCGCTAATAGAAGAGCTTAAGAATCTTAAAGACGAGCTGGGTGGTGAAGATAGTATCAATACCACTTTTGACAAGTTTAAAGATATACAGGAGCGCTGGCGTAATGCCGGTAATATTCCGCGTGACAGATACAATATGGTGTGGAATAATTACCACCACCATGTTGAGAACTTCTATGATTTTCTGCATTTAAACAGAGAGTTTAGAGACAAAGACTTTAAAAGCAACCTCGATAAGAAACTTAAACTTATTGAGCAGGCAGAAGAATTATCTAAAGAAAAAGATGTCAATCGTTCTTTTAGAGAATTACAGATGCTTCATAAAATCTGGAAAGAAGAAATAGGTCCTGTTGCTCGTGAATATCGCGAAGAGATCTGGGAAAAATTTAGTGCTGCGACAAAAAAAATACACGAGGCCAGACAAGATTATTTCAAAAACATAGACAAGATCTATGAAGAAAATCTAAAGCAAAAGCAGGAAGTTATTCAAAAAATAGAAGATATTTCTGCTACTCCCGGCAATTCTCACAATGCGTGGCAAAACCAGATGAAACAGGTTGAAGCGCTAAGAGATTCCTTTTTTGAAATAGGTCGTGTACCGCGAAAAGAAAATGAAGCAACCTGGAAAGCTTTTAAAAAAGCTACCCGTGTTTTTAACAGGAATAAGAATGCCTTTTATAAAGATCAAAAAAAGGAACAGTATACCAATTTAAATAAGAAGCTTGAGCTTATTAAAATTGCTGAAGATAATAAGGATAATGAAGATAAAGAGGCAACAACAGCCCTGATGAAAAAGATCCAGAATGACTGGAAAAAGATAGGTCACGTACCTCGTAAAGACAGTGATAAAATCTGGAAACGCTTTAAGAATGCGTGTAACCACTACTTTGATTCACTTCATGCAGCTAAAAACGAAGTTCTTCAGGAAGAAAAAGAAAATCTTAAGTTGAAACAAGAGGTTTTAAATAAGATTAACGATTTTAAAATAACAGATTCTTCTGAAGAGGATTTAAAAGCTATCAAGACCATTATTAAAGAATGGAAAGAAATAGGTCGCGTTCCTTATTCTAAAAAGAATATAGAGCAGGATTTTAATAAAGTTCTTGATGGTCTCTTTAAAAAATTAGATCTGGGCAGAAAAGAATCTGAGCTTATAAAATATGACAATCGTGTAGCTGCAATAGCAGATCAGGATGATGACAGACAGCTAAATAAAGAAAGATATTTCATTACTAAGAAGATTGACGAAGTAAAAGCAGAGATTTTTCAGCTTGAGAATAATCTGGGTTTCTTTCAGCATGTTTCAGATGACAATCCTATGGTAAAAGAGGTTCACAAGAACATCGCAGATCATAAAAAAACACTTGAGATCTGGAAAGCCAAACTAAAAAAACTCAAAACTCTTTATTAGAAAATTTCGTTCTAAACCAAAATACTTAACACAAAAAACCCGCTATTAATATCGGGTTTTTTTAGTTGATTTTTAGTCTTATTACACCGATTTTCTGTCTAAAAAAGCAGGTTTTTAAAGCTGAAAATCGGCTTTTTTTAATGAAAAACTGACTGGTATTTAACTTTGATCACGGTAATATTTAAGCGCTTTTTCTAGATCTTCCGGCGTATCAATGCCTATTGCCGGCGAATTAGACTCTACCATTTTAATTCGTTTTCCGTATTCTAAGTAGCGTATGGCTTCTATTTTTTCAGAAGCTTCAAGATTGCGCATTGGTAGGTTATAAAAGTCAAGAACTGCTTGTTTTCTAAATGCATAAATACCCTTATGCTTGTGATAAATAGCACCCACTTCTTTATCTCTGGGATACGGTATGGGAGAACGTGAAAAATAGAGCGCATAATTATTTTGATCTACTATTACTTTCACATTATTGGGATTTTGTACCTCTTCCCAATCGTCAATAACAGTCATTATTGATGCAAGATCAATTTCTGCAGCGTCATTTTCATAAAAAACATTGAGAACATTTGCCATATCTGCTGCATTGGTAAAAGGTTCATCTCCTTGCACATTCACAACAATATCAATATCGAGATGCTCAACCGCCTCTGCTATGCGATCACTCCCACAGCTATGTTCTTTAATGCTCATAATGGCATTACCACCAGCTTTAGTAATTGTGTCAAAAATTATAGAACTATCTGTAACCACATAAACATCATCAAAAAGTTTAGTTTCTACAGCAGCTTCATAAGTTCTTAAAATAACAGGTTTACCTGCCAGATCTTTCATTAATTTACCCGGAAAACGCGAAGCTTCATAGCGCGCCGGTATCATTGCAATGACTTTTAACTTTGAATTGTTCACTAACTAAGAGAATTTTAAATCTTTCGCTTTCTGTTCTTTAGCCGCTTATAAAATTTGTGAATTCCAAATAATATAAAAACCGCCAGAATTACGGCAAGAATAGGGATAAATATTGAAATTATAGACATCACCACAGAAACACCGGTTTCTACAGTTGAGACAACTGGGTTGGCTAAACCGCCTGTTGTAACGGTAGATGCAGCACGAGTCGCAGACGTTGTTCCTGCAACAATGGCAGCAGTGCCGCCACCGGCAATAATTGCAAGCGACCAGGTAATCAACGGTTGCACATCACCTAAAGTAGCCAGCATAACTGCTGTGCCCGCTATACCTGCCAGTGGCACAGCTATAGTATCAAGCAAATTATCTACCCAGGGAATATAATATCCCAGTATCTCTACTACAGTTGCAGTGGCAAGCAAGACCAGTGCAGGTATACTTCCCACCCATTGCCGGCCTTCCTGTAAAGGAATTATATCATAATATGTACAAATGCTTAAAATTAGCAATGGTAAGAAAACTCTAAAGCCTACTGCCGTTGCAAGACCAACACCCAAAAATATACTTATGATGAGGTTTAATTCCATAAAAGCTTATTCTATGAACATATCATTTTTAAAACCTATAAGATATAGTTTTTTTCTGGCGCGGGTAACAGCGGTGTACAACCAGCGCAGGTAATCTTTATCCATGCCATTGGGCAGGTAAGGCTGCTCTACAAAAATTGTTTCCCATTGCCCGCCTTGTGACTTGTGGCAGGTTATTGCATAGGAAAATTTGACCTGTAAAGCGTTAAAGAATTTGTTCTCCTTTACTTTTAGAAATTTCTTATACTTAGAGCGTTCATCTGCATAATCTTTCATTACCTCCTGATACAATTTATTTCCTTCTTCGTAAGAAAGAGAAGGTGTTTCTGTGGTTAGCGTATCAAGAATAAGCACCGTATCAAATGGCTTTAGATTGGGATAATCTGTCATTTGTATTTTTACTTCTGCAAAGCGAAAACCATACAGTTCTTTGATACTATAAATTTCAAGAATTTCAATAATATCACCATTGGCTATAAATCCTGCTTCACTATCTGTATCAAGCCAATAATAATTGTTTTTTACAACCATAAGAAAGTCACCGGCACTTACCTCCTCTTCTTTAAATAAAATACGACCTCTAATCTGCTGATTATAGAGATTAGCTCTTTTATTAGACCGAACGATGAAAGCCGTGCCCTCATTACCGTATTCTGAATATGAATCATTTATCGCATCTAATATCTCATGCCCATCTATAAGGCGTTCTACATCAACCTGCTCATGCAAATCAAATTTAAAATCCTCGTAAAGCTCATCGTTAAGAAAATCACGTATTCTGGTAGCATTTCGCAGGATACCGCTACTTTCAGCCTGCCGCATAACTTCGTCAAGTTCGATATCTGTCACCTCTTTGTTATACTGCATTTCTAATACTCTGGAATCAAGAGCCGGACTTAGATCCATCTTTACCGGTGGCAACTGTGCATTATCACCTATAAGAAGTAATTTACATTTATGACCGGTATACACATATTGCATAAGATCGTCGAGCAGTGATCCATTTTCAAAAAGTTTAGATTCTGATACAGAATCTGAGATCATTGAAGCTTCATCTACTATAAATAGTGTATTGCGGTGTTTGTTTCTCTGTAAAGTAAACGAGACCCCACCCCCGCTCTGCTTTTTAGGATAGTATATTTTACGATGTATGGTCTGCGCGGGAGTATTGCTGTAACTGCTTATAACTTTTGCAGCTCTACCGGTAGGAGCAAGCTGCACAGAAGACATTTTAATCTTCCACAAGTTCTTAACGACCGTCCCTATGACTGTAGTTTTACCTGTTCCTGCATAACCTTTTAATAAAAAAATTGTATTATTATCTGGCGACAAGACAAAAGCACTTAATTGTTGTAAGAGTATATCTTGTTTACTAGTAAGGTTATGAGGAAAATCCTGTTGTAGTATTTTATAAAAATCATGCTCGTCAAGCTTCATACATCCCTTTTCTGGTGGGTAAAGATAGTAATGAATTTTAGGGAATATTCTTTAACGATTAAAAAAAAATTGTAGATTTGCCTATAACCTGTATTAATTTATAAAACCAAATATCGAATGAAATTTGTTATTCAAGTAGCGCTCTGGATTGTTATTGGAGTATTAGGGTACCTGGTATTCAACTCTGTTTACGGTGAAGTAAAATTCAATGAGCTTAAGGTAGTACGCTATCAAAAGGCAATTGAGAAACTTAAAGACATCCGTTCTTCTCAACTTGCCTATAAGCAGGTTACCGGGAAATTTGCTAAGAATTTTGATGATTTAGTTCGTTTTATTGACACAGCAGAATTTACATTAACTGCACGTCGTGATACTTTGGTTCTTGATGAAGAACAAACTCGTGCATATGGTGTTGATACCATGAAAGAAGAAACAATCATTGATACTTTAGGGTATGCTTCAATTAAAGATTCTCTTTTTGGAAACACAGATCGTTACAAAACAATGATGAAAGTACCGGTAAAAGGTATTGACGCTAATTTTGAAATGGATGCTGGTACAGTATCTAAAAACGATATAAACATTCCTGTTTTTGAAGCTAAAGTTGCTAAAGATGTTTTACTTCATGATCAACCTAAAGACTTTATAAGCAAAGAAAAACAAGTTATTTCTGTAGATGGTGTTAACGGTGCTTATCTATCTGTAGGTTCAATGACAGATGTTAAAACAGGCGGTAACTGGCCTCAGAGTTACGGTGATAATGAAGATTAATCTAGAAGAAAATTCTAATTATAATAAACTATCCATCCAAGTAAGCTTGGATGGATTTTCATTTTATGCAAATAATAAAGAGCGCGCAATAGAACCTCCTAAGGGTTATATTTCTTTTAAAGAAAAGCACTCCCCGGTAAGCGCACTTGAAGAAATATCGGTTTTTTTTAATGAAAATCCGCTTTTTGAGGCTAAATATCAGGATGTAGAAGTCGTTTATAGTAATGAACTTTACACCGTTGTACCCGCTTCCCTTTTTGATAAAGATAACCTGACTGAGTATTTAAAATATAATGTCAAACTGCTGCAAACTGATTTTATAGCTTATGATGAACTAGAAGCTCATGAACTTGTAAATATTTATATCCCGTATACAAATATCAATAACTACTTCTTTGAGCGTTTTGGCAGTTTTACATACAACCACAGCGCTTCAGTCTTAATAGATAGAGTACTCAACTCATCTACAGAGTTATCAGAACCCAAATTAACCGCTCATTTTAATGAATCAACATTTGATCTGGTAATAGCAAAAGGGAAAAAATTACTCCTCTCAAATACATTTGCCTATCACAAACCGGAAGATGTTTTGTATTATATTCTTTTTTGCATAGAGCAATTTTCGCTTGATGCAGATAAAAACATGTTACATGTGGCAGGAAATATCACTCAGGAAGATGAGAAATTTGCACTGCTGTACAAATACATCCGTCATATAAAAATAGAAGAACGTGCTAATGTTTTTACGCACAACTCATTTCTAATAACAACCTAAATATATGAGAATCGTAAGTGGCTATCATAAAGGAAGACGCATAACCGCACCTAAAAAGCTTCCTGTAAGACCAACTACAGACATGGCAAAAGAGTCACTGTTTAATATCTTACGCAACAGTTTTACCTTTAGCCGTGTAAAAGTACTTGACCTTTTTGCCGGTACCGGTAACATAAGCTACGAGTTTGCTTCTCGCGGAAGCGAAAGTATAACCGCTGTTGATGAAAATATAGGTTGTGTACGTTTTATAGAAAAAACAGCAGAAGAGCTTGACATGCCAATTACAGTTGTAAAGGCAGATGTGTTTAAATTTTTAGATCGTGCTCCCGGTAAGTATGATATTGTATTTGCAGATCCTCCTTACAATCTTGAGCAATCTCAATTTTTAGCACTGGCAGACAAAGTCATCGATAACGAAATTCTTTTAGAAAAAGGACTTTTAGTGATCGAGCATAGTAAGTTGATGTCACTTGAAGAAAATCCTAATTTTATAGAAAGCCGCAATTACGGCAGTAGTGCTTTTAGTATCTTCAAAAATCCAGAGAAGACGGAAGATTAAAAGTCAATTCTAGGCAAATTAAAAAAAAGCAGGCCTATAAGCCGGATTCTGTTTTCGCCTAAGCGAAACCTTATCATTTATCTGGATGCACGGTTACCCGTACATTCTATCTGCCTACCCTCCGGCAACGTGCGGGAACACTTAAATGCCGGTATACATGGCATTGCACCGCATAGAGTTTACCTGATTTCACTACAGCATTACCTGTACATCCTTTCTGCTGCACTTGTCCTATCTCAAATAAATTTGAGACGACGGCCGTTAGCCGCTATGCTTCCCTATGGTGTCCGGACTTTCCTCCTCATACTGAAACAAGTTCAGCACAACGCGATAAGGCGGCCTGCTTGCAGCAAAAATACACTTTTAGATTCAGCAATTAGCAACCTTATTTTTACGCAGCATTTTAAAATCATTGTTAATAAAAACTCTGAAAAAGCTTCCGCGAAATTCACTTTTGCTGCAGCAATTTTTATCTTTGTCACTCTAGCATAATGCGGCAATATCTGTCGCATTTTACAACAAAAATTTACGTGGAGCATTTTATCGTATCGGCGCGAAAGTACAGACCAGCTACCTTTAAAGACGTAGTTGGGCAACAAGCGATTACCAATACGCTTGAGAATGCAATTGCAAATAACCATCTGGCACAGGCACTTTTATTTACCGGTCCTCGTGGTGTGGGTAAAACTACTTGCGCACGTATTCTTGCTAAACGCATTAATCAACAGGCAGAAGAACGTGAAGATGAAGATTATGCCTTTAATATTTTTGAGCTTGATGCTGCTTCTAATAACTCTGTAGATGATATTAGAAACCTTATAGATCAAGTGCGCATACCACCACAAGTGGGTAAATACAAGGTTTATATTATAGATGAGGTTCACATGCTGTCTCAGGCTGCCTTCAACGCTTTTCTTAAAACGCTTGAAGAACCACCACGGCACGCTATTTTTATTCTCGCAACAACAGAGAAGCACAAGATCATACCTACCATTTTATCACGTTGCCAGATTTTTGATTTTAAGCGAATTACCGTTCGTGATATTAGAGAGCATCTAGCAGATATTGCCCAACAAGAAGATATCAATGCAGAAGAAGAAGGTTTGCAGATTATCGCTCAAAAGGCAGATGGTGCTTTAAGAGATGCGCTTTCTACTTTTGACCGTGTCGTTAGTTTTTCGGGTAAAAATCTAACTCGCAAAGCAGTCACAGAGAATTTAAATGTTCTTGATTACGATACTTATTTTGAGACAACAGATCTTCTTTTAGACAATAATATTCCGCAACTGCTGCTTAATTTTAATGAGATTCTAAGCAGAGGATTTGACGGGCATCATTTTATAGCCGGTATCGCTTCTCATTTTAGAGATCTTATGGTTTGCAAAAATGAAGCGACCATAGAACTTCTGGAAGTAGGTGAACAAACCAAAGTAAAATACAAAGAGCAGGCTCGCAAAACGGGTATGCCTTTTCTAATGAAAGCCCTTGAGATGGCCAATGACTGCGATCTCAAATACAGAACCAGCCGAAACCAGCGCTTGCTGGTTGAGCTCTGTCTCATGCAAATGGCCTCTATCACTTTTGATGGAGAAAAAAAAAATGACGGTTCATTCATAATACCGGCTGCTTACTTTCAACATGACGCTCAAAAACCTCCTGTAACCCAGATAAAATCGGTAGAAAGTGATACAAAATCGGCTGAATCTATAGGTGCAACTTCAGAAAACAGCCAACGTGAGATTGCTTCTGTTCAAAATATACCAACTCAACAACCAGAAGCTCAAAAGCCGCATCAAGCAAATACAGCTACCGCTGAGACTGCTGTAAGGAAACCCGCGTTTAATATTAAAGGACCACATATTTCTGGGCTTTCGCTTAAAGGATTACAAAAGAAAAAGGAAATTCTACAAAAGCAGAATGAGCAAAAAGTAGATCACACCCAATTGCCTCGTGAACCTTTTACTGAGATTGCAATGGTCGCAGCCTGGAAAGAGTACGTTTCGCGACTGCGAAAAAAGGGAGAAAAGATCATGGCTTCTAATCTCGAGACTGATGAACCCAAATTAAAGGGCACTGTCATTCATCTTGAGTTTCCTAATGAGACAATGCGTGTTGAGCTGGAACGTGCGCAGCATAACTTACTCGAGTTTTTAAAGCGAAAACTGCACAATTATGATATAGAATTATCTATAACCGTAAATGAGCAGGCAGAACGTAAATATGCTTATACGACGAGAGAAAAGTATGAAAAGCTGAAAGAGCAAAATCCAGACCTTGAGATTTTGCGTAAAACATTTGATCTTGATTTATAATGCTAGGACTTAAATTACCCACAGACCCGAGATGGGTGAATATTGTAGAAAAGAATATTGATGAAATTCTAACAGATCACGCTTTCTGTGAGCAAAAAGCTGCCTCTACAGCAATTTCTCTTATCGTTTCTTTTCCTGAATACACAGATCTTGTGCAAGAAATGGTCGCTCTTGTTAAAGAGGAAATAAGCCATTTTAAAATGGTGCATGATCGTATTCTGGCTCGCGGGAAAGCTCTAGGCAGAGATCGCAAAGATGAATATGTTATACAGCTGTTGAAATTCTTTCCAAAAGGTGGTTCTCGAGATATGCAACTCGTACATAGATTATTATATGCCGCGCTTATTGAAGCCAGGAGTTGTGAACGTTTTAGATTGTTATCTGAAGAGCTTGAAGATAAAGAGCTTGCTACATTCTACCACAATCTAATGGTTAGCGAGGCTAATCATTACACGATGTTTTTAGGTTTTGCCAGACAATACGGCAACCGTGAAGAAGTAGATAAAAAGTGGCACGATCTACTGGAATATGAAGCTCAAATCATGAAAGATCTGGGAAAAAACGAAACGATACATGGTTAGAAATCGGGCTTAAATAACCGATTTTCTTATCATTTATACCGATTTTTCTAATGTTTCAAGTTAGAATTAGCTGTATCTTCTCTTACACAAGTTTGATTGAAAGTTCTCACGCGCACTCTATCTTCCTTGTTCATAGTATTATAAATAAAGACAGGAATCAACAGAATTAACCCAGAAGCGTACAGGCCAAAAACACTCGTGGTTTGGTTAAATATGTCAATGTAAAAATACAAACCGGCTAGCGAACCCATCAAAAAGATACTTCCAGCTATTAAATAAACCCATTTAGACTCTTTAGCATAAATATTATTCACTGCTACTCTATTTGCATTGCCACATTGGGTACAACTATGTTGCTTATACTTCCCATACTTCATCGCATATTCTACGCGCGTTTCAGCATCACAATTAAAGTGATTCTCATAATTACAACCAGAACATTTTAAATACAGTTTCAATTATAGGATTTAGACTGTTGAGCCATAACCGCTGTAGAAAGTAAAATTGTAAAGAAAAAAGTAATTGCAGTTTTAGGTAAAGTTATAGTCATTGAAGTTGATATAAATATGCCTTGTTACGTATTAATAATTTTATAGATCAATAAAGATTAATTCTCGATCCTACTTATCGATTTTTTCGCTTTTAAGCTGATTTTTCTCGTAATAAAGCGATTTTATTATCCCGTCTGAAAGTCCGATTTTAGGAACATGAATATTCTTAGCCCGGCTCCATTTCATCGCAGATAAATAAATTCTGGTTGCAGGAATAATTACATCTGCCCGGTCATTATTAAGTTCAAGTTCTATAATTCGCTCCTCATAACTATACGACTGCATAAACTCATAAAAGGATACCAGATAGAAATAACTTAACGGTTTACCATCCTTTTTACCACTTAATTTAAAGATTTTATTAATGTTTCCGCCAGAACCTATGAGATCAATGCGACTATAACCTTTAGTCACGGTTTTGATCCACTGCTCTACCTCATCCCAAACTGCGTGACCCACAAGACCTTCTAAAAGACGTACTGTTCCTAATTTAAAAGAACGAGAAGCCACAACAGCACCGTCACTGTACAACGTAAACTCTGTGCTACCACCGCCCACGTCAACATATAGGTAGGTTTTTTCAGACTCTATAAGAGAGCGTATATCTGTGTTTGCTATAATGGCAGCTTCATCGTTGCCATCTATAATTTCGATCTTAACTCCGGTTTTCTTTTTTACGAGCTTTACAACTTCGGCTCCATTTTCAGCTTCACGCATCGCAGATGTAGCACAGGCTTTATAAGAAACCACTTTGTGTGATTGCATTAAAAGCTTAAAGGCATGCATCGTATCTATCATGCGCTCAATATTCTCTTCAGAAATTCTATTTTGCTTAAATACATCTGCACCCAGGCGTATAGGCACCCTAACCAAGGCGTTTTTACGAAATAATGTTTCTCTGCCATCAACCTCAATAACATTTGCTACAAGAAGACGCACTGCATTAGAGCCTATATCTATAGCCCCGTATTTTTGAATATTTATCATTGAAGAAAACCTAGTTTTTTGAGGTAATAATCATACGTGGCAAACTGAGAACGCACTCTGGGGCCATCAGTTTTTCTATATGCGTTGTCCTGATATTGCGTTATTTCACGAGCCTTTACATTATCTGCCCAACTTATTTCAAAAGTCTCTATAATTTCATTTTTAATATCTGTATCATATATAGGGCAGGTTACTTCTACCCTGTTATCAAGATTACGCGTCATCCAGTCTGAAGATGAAATATATACCTCTTCTTCCCCTCGCTCACCAAATATCATTACCCGTGGGTGTTCTAGAAATTTATCTACCACACTTATTATAGTTATATTCTCACTCAATCCTTCAACTCCCGGAATCAAACAGCAGATACCGCGTACGATCATGTTGATCTTAACACCGGCCTGACTGGCTTCATACAACTTATCAATGATCGCATAATTAGACATACTGTTGATCTTGATACGCATAAAACCGGTACCGCCGTTTTTTGCCTTTTCAATCTCCTTATCTATCAATCTGTAAAACCTGTTACGGGCATAATGCGGTGATATAATAAGATGCCTGTATTTATTAACCACATAATTAGTGTTGAAGAAATTGAATAGTTTATCCAGATCCTTAAGAATGTGTTTCTCTGCCGTAAAAAGGGTATAATCTGTGTAAATTCTTGCTGTAACACCGTTAAAATTACCGGTACTTATAAAGCCGTAGCGCTTTATTCTTTCATCTTCCATGCGTTCTATGACACAAACTTTGCTGTGTACTTTAAGACCGGGAACACCAAAGATGACTTTTATACCCTCATCTTGCATCTTATTAGCATACATCATATTGCTTTCTTCGTCAAAACGAGCACGCAATTCTATTTGCACAGTAACATCCTTTCCATTTTTTGCAGCATTGATAAGTGCACTTGCAATGTGGCTTACTTTAGCTAATCTATAAATAGTGATCTTAATGGATAGCACTGTAGGATCAAGCGCGGCTTCACGTAGAAATTTTATGATGTAAGCGAAAGTGTGATATGGAGCAAACTGAAGGAAATCTTTCTCAGCTACTTTTTCAAAAATACTGTCATTAAGGCTAATCCCTTTAATGGGAAGCGGTTTTTGCTTTGCATATAAAAGATCTGTTCTTCCCAGACTGGGAAAATCCATATAATCTTTACGGTTATGATATCTACCACCTGGGATTATACTATCAGATTTTTCAATTTTTAGTTTATCAAGGAGAAAAGCTAATGTACATGCGTCTATAGACTGATCGTGTACAAACCTTACCGGTTCTGCATCTTCTCTGTCTTTTACGCTTCGCGAAAGTTTCTCTATAAAACTTTTTCCCAGATCAGATTCTATATCAAGTTCTGCGTCACGGGTGATCTTAATCATGTGTGCAGAAATTGTATCGTAGTCAAAAATGTTGAATACCACATCAAGATTAAAACGGATAAGGTCATCAAGAATCATGATGTAATCCTTGTCTCCTATTTTAGGCAAAACAACAAATCTATCTAAAGTGCTTGGTATCTCAACTAAAGCATAAAGCGGTTTCTCCTTGCCTTCTTTTTCCATTTTCACGGTAAGGTAAGCTTCAAGATCCTGAATGCGCGGTAAGTCTAAATCTTCATTAAGTACGATGGTAACAAGCGCCGGACTTACTCTTTCCATAAAGAAAGTCTTGATAAACTCTGTATGCTCAGGATGAACAACCTGATCTTCTTTAATAACCAGCAGGTTTTCGGCTTCAAGACGTGTATGAATATCATCAAGTATTTCAAGACTTTCTGCCTGTTGCTCGATAACGATCTTTGTTATTTTTTCAAGAAGCTCATCTGCTGCATAAACACCTAATGCTTTTCTCCCTTTTTTTCCTGCCTCTACAATACGCTTTACAGTGGCGTAACGCACTTTAAAGAATTCGTCAAGATTATTTGAAAAGATACCTACAAACCGCAGCCTCTCTATTAAAGGAACCGTTTCATCTGCAGCTTCCTGAAGTACTCTGGCATTAAAATGCAGCCAGCTTATCTCACGGTTAACGTATTTATCTTCATCTGTTTCTACTCCTGCTGTGTTCATTTATTTCAATTCCTTAGGTGTTATGTAATATCTAGTAATTCCTTTAGCAATCGTACTCCAGTCATCTGTATCAAAATCTATAGCGGTAAAAGCTGCCGTTGACACATTCCCTATTGCCTTGCTGCCATATTTGTTAACAATATTGGTCATTGCATGATTGTGCCCAAATATCATTAATCTGCTTATTTCATTATCACAGCTTCTAATAACCGAATCTAAACCTTTTCCACTAAAATCGTAAAGATTTGGTTCTAAAATAAGTTGATTTTCTGGTATATCAAGTTCCTTTAAATAAAGCAGAGCAGTTGTTTTTGCACGTACAGCGTCGCTACTTAATATTTTTTCTGGTAACTCAATTTTAGACTTAATATAACTGGCCACAAGCGGTGCATCTTTAAGTCCGCGATCACTTAAAGGCCGCTGGTGATCATCAAGATCAAATTCCCATGAGGATTTAGCGTGACGCACTAGATATAAGGTTTTCATATCAAAAATATTTAAGGAGCAAGTGTTTGTCTCTTCCAGGAATTACCTTCAACGTAATAATGTACCCTGTCATGAAGCCTGTTAGGCCTTCCCTGCCAGAATTCAAATTCTGTGGGTATTACCCGAAAACCACCCCAATTTTCCGGTTTTGGGACTGTTTTATCCCGATATTTTTCTTCAAGATCGTTCAGCCTGTCAGACAAGTATTCTCTTCCTGAGATCACTTTACTTTGTGGTGAAGCGATAGCTCCCAGTTGACTGCCCTTTGGTCTCGAGTGAAAATATTCTGCAGATTGTTCTTGTGGTACCTTCTGGGCTTTGCCTTTTATTATGACCTGACGTTCTAAATTGGGCCAGAAAAACGAAATACACACATTAGGATTTGCTTCTATTGCTTCCCCTTTTTCACTGTTGTAATTTGTATAAAAAACAAATCCTCCATTGTCATATTCCTTTAAAAGTACAACTCTGCTTTTAGGGAAACCGTCTTTACCTATTGTTGATACGGTCATCGCATTGACTTCATCTACTCCTTTAGATTCTTCTACTTCTTTAAACCACTTTTTAAACTGATCAAAAGGATCTTGCGCACTTTCATCTATTGTAAGAGAATTGCGCTCATATGATTTTCTATAACTACCTAAGTCTTCTGCCATGAGTATGATTTACTCTGCAATTTACAAGAAAGCACAAAAAGCACAAGAATTAAAAAAGCTTAAGTACAAGATATTTTACATAGTACGGCGCTGTATATTGACTAGGTAAATTAAAATTCAAACACCTTCCCGTCATCTGCGAGCAAAACAGGTTCAAACTCTTTTTTGGCTTCATTGCCAAATAAAGTAAGATCTGGATATCTGGTTGAATAATGTCCCAGAATAAGATTTTCTACACCGGCTGCTTTTGCCATCATACCGGCCTGTCTTGCGGTTGAGTGACCTGTAGGCTGAGCCAGATGTTCATGTGATTCTAAAAAAGTAGACTCATGATACATTGCGGTCACACCTTCAAGCTGAGGTATATTATCTGGCTTGTAGATCGTATCACTGCAAAAAGCATAGCTCTTGGCAGGATCAGGATCAAATGTTAGTTCGCTATTAGGAATTATCCGCCCATCATCAAGCTTGATATCTTTACCAGCTTTTATCTTTCGGTAATAAAGCACATCGATATTATATTTAAGAACAGTATTCATATTGAGTTTACGCTCGCCTGGTTTTTCCTTAAAAAGAAACCCATTTGCATAAATACGGTGCTTAAGTGGTATAGTTTCTACGGTGACGTTTTTATCTTCAAATAAAACCTGTGGTTCTGTACCCTCAAGCTCATGAAAGTACAAAGGGTAATTAGTCCACGAATTAGACAATTTAAGCTGAATCGTTATCGCTTTCTTGATGCCTTTGGGCCCATAAACATGTAATTCACTTTCGCGATTGAGTAATCTAAATGTAGAAATAAGTCCTACTAGACCAAAGAAGTGATCGCCATGCAGATGCGAAATGAAAATATGCTTTATGCGTGAAAATTTAATCTTATTTCGCCTTAGCTCTACCTGCGTCCCTTCTCCACAGTCAATTAAAAAAAGATGATTTTTAATTTCTAGAACCTGAGATGTGGGATTTGTGAGTGTGCGAGGTGTTGCCGCATAGCAACCTAAGATGGTGAGCTTCATTCTAAACTAAAATTTCTTTCAATAGCAATATCATGTAAGTTACTACTTATTAACTTAAATAAAGCTGTAAAATCGCAAGTATATCCTTCGTGTTTAAATAACACAATTACAGGCTTTAAAAGCCTAGATCTCGCTGTATTTCTTCAAGTTCTATAACATCATGCGCCTCCTGCAGTGTGGGGACCACCATAATTTCTTCTGGCACAACGTCTATCTTAATACCTTTATTAACAATAACAAAAGACTTTTTACTGGCTCTTTGCTTATTAGATATCACCAGAAAAGAAAGCAATTCTTCCAGGGATAACTCATCATATTTTAAAAGATCAATAACCAGATTTTCATCTGAAAAAGACTTAGGAACAACAAATTCTAAAAAGGAAGCAAATTCCTTAACACCGTCTTCTTCATCACCTAAAATAGTATAGGTCTCTTTTTTATCTACCTGCATTATGCTTAATTTTTGAAGCTAATAAATATATTACTGCCATACGTATAGCAACACCATTTTCAACTTGGTTAAGGATTATGGCTTGCCCAGAATCTGCTACGTCACTTGTTATTTCTACACCTCTGTTAATTGGCCCCGGGTGCATGACCACGATCTCTTTATCTAAAGATTCAAGAAGCTCTCTGTCTAAACCATATTGTTGCGTATACTCTCTGGTACTGGGAAAATAACTAATATCCATTCGTTCATTTTGAACGCGTAGCATATTTGCCACATCGCACCAGTTTAAAGCTTTTCTTAGATTAAGCTCTACTTCTACTCCCAGAGATTCAATATATTTAGGAATAAGTGTTTTAGGACCGCAGACTTTTACTTCTGCTCCCAACATTTTTAGTGCAAAGATATTTGATAAAGCCACTCTGCTATGCAAAATATCGCCTACAATGACCACTTTTTTACCAGCCACTTCGCCTAATTTTTCCCTTATAGAATATGAATCAAGCAAGGCCTGAGTAGGGTGTTCATGCGCGCCATCACCTGCATTAACAATGCTGGCTTTAATATGTTTACTTAAAAATACTCCAGCGCCCGGATTAGGATGCCGCATCACAACCATATCTACTTTCATAGACAGGATGTTATTCACAGTATCAATAAGCGTTTCTCCTTTTTTAACTGATGAAGCTCCCGCAGAAAAGTTGATCACATCTGCACTGAGACGTTTTTCTGCAAGCTCAAATGAAAGTTTGGTACGTGTGCTGTTTTCAAAAAAGAGGTTAGCAATGGTAATGTCGCGTAGAGAAGGGACTTTTTTAATGGGTCTGTTTATAACCTCCTTAAAATGATCTGCAGTTTCAAAAATGAGATCTATATCTTCCCTCTTGATATATTTTATTCCTAATAAGTGATTTACACTTAATTCGCTCATTCTGTTTGGCTATAGTTGTGGTATTCCTTTTGTTATGCTTACTCTTTTAGTACAATTACACTGTCTTCACCGTCTTTTTCCTTCCACTGTACTTTTACTTTTTCTTCGTTGATTGCATCTACCTGTCTGCCCTTATAATTGGGTTGTATGGGCAAGTGTCTGCTAAATCGTCTGTCTATGAGCGTTAATAATTCTACTGCTTTTGGTCTGCCAAAACTTTGCAGCGCAGTAAGGGCAGCATTTATACTTCTACCCGTATAAAGAACGTCATCCATAAAGACCACGTTTTTATCTTCTACAACAAAATTGATCTTAGTTCTGTTTGCTTCAAGTGGTTTATCACTTCTTCTAAAATCGTCTCTAAAGAAGGTAATATCGAGGTAACCAAGCCTAATATCGGGTATTTTATACTCTTCTTCCAGCAGCTTTTTTATGCGTTCTGCCACATAAATACCTCGTGGCTGTATGCCTATTAAAACAGTATTTTTAAAGTCAGTATGATTTTCAATAAGTTGACAGGCCAGGCGGTGGAGAATTATATTTACTTCTTTAGCGTTAAGCAACACTTTTTGGCTCATAGTAGCAAATGTACATATTTTTTGATGAAGGAAAATGAAATATACTTACCGCAAATAGTTAATCATCCTTATTTTTTCTATTAAAAATACCTAAACCAAAGGGAAAAACGAGAAATATAAAGAAATACCAGCCTGTTACTAATCCTATTATTGTAATAGCTGCGGCAATTATCATTAACAAAACAGAGCGATCTGGCATTTGCATAACAAAAATTTATTTTACGCCTTGTGTAGCTGGCGGGATCGTCCATTTATTATGCAGCTCCAGATAGCTATAATCTAAGGCGCTTGGTTGACTTTCTAAAATATGCTCCTGAAATGAACGCTGCAAAATATCTTCTATATAATAGTCTTCTTCCACATTTACGGGATCAAATTCTTCTTTCAAAGAAATATCAAATAAACTCGCCGTGGTATTCAGCCAAAAAGCTTTCCATCCACTGCGAAATTCTTTTATAAGATCAAATGTGGTAATACCGGTCTGGCGGTGAATAAGTTTAACCAGTATCTGCCCCTCTGTGCGTGTAAGTTTCTTCAGTTCATCTGTAAACTCATCTTCCACATAACGTTGTATGATACGCGTGTAACGCCTCCTGTCGCTGTTGCTTTTCATACTGTCCAGTCGTGCGTTGAGTTCAACCAGTCTGTCTGCAGCGAGTTTTGCATAGGGATAAACCTTACGTGTTTTTCGTCTCAGGATTAAATAGCGCCTTCGCTCAGTATCATCTTTAAATTTTAGTTTACCAAAGACGATAACCTCTTCCAGATCGATAGATTCTCGAGGTACAGTGTCGCCTTCAATAATGTAGTATTGATATTCAAGACTATCTGCATCAATCTTATGCTTCTCTTGTGCGTGCACAGAAAAGGAAAGTACCATTAAAAAAAGGGGTAACCAGAATTTCACTTTTAATTTTTTCATAGCTTAAGCGAAAACTGTTCCAAAAGTAACGAATCGCATAATAACGCTCTTAGATTGAGTTTAATATTCTTATTTTCGTGGAAAATTGAATTTTTATGGCAAATAGTATATTAAATGATAAGTCACTTGACTTTCTTGAAAACTATCTTAATAATGCTTCTCCCACAGGATATGAATGGGGCGGACAAAAATTATGGATGGAATACCTTACTCCTTATGTTGACGAATTTATCACAGATACATACGGCACAGCTGTAGGAGTCATTAACCCTGACGCAAAATATAAAGTTGTTATAGAAGGCCACGCAGATGAGATCTCCTGGTATGTAAATTATATTACAGACAATGGCCTTATTTATGTAATACGCAACGGTGGAAGCGATCACCAGATCGCACCTTCAAAAATCGTTAACATCCATACTAAAAAAGGTATTGTAAAGGGCGTTTTTGGCTGGCCTGCGATTCACACTCGCGATAAAAGCAAAGAAGAAACACCTAAGTTGGATAATATTTTTATCGATATAGGTTGTAGCACAAAAGAAGAAGTAGAAAAAGCAGGAGTTCATGTAGGTTGTGTTATAACCTACCCAGATACATTTCATGTGCTTAACGAGAACAAATTTGTTTGCCGTGCACTAGATAATCGTATGGGTGGTTTTATGATTGCAGAAGTTGCTCGACTTTTAAAGGAAGGTGACAAAAAGCTTGATTTTGGGCTATATGTTGTAAACTCTGTACAGGAAGAAATTGGTTTACGTGGTGCAGAAATGATCACACACCGTATTAAACCTAATGTTGCTATTGTGACAGATGTTACGCATGATACAACAACACCAATGATAGAAAAGAAAACTAACGGTCTGGCCGAAATAGGTAAAGGTCCTGTTATTTCTTACGCGCCGGCAATACAGCAAAAGCTACGCGATCTTATAATTGATACTGCAGAAGACAAAAAAATACCTTTTCAGCGTGCTGCCAGCAGTCGTGCTACTGGTACAGATACAGACGCTTTTGCATACAGCAATGGTGGTGTAGCTTCAGCTTTAATTAGTTTACCGTTGCGCTACATGCACACAACTGTAGAAATGGTGCACCGTGAAGATGTTGAGAATGTGATCAAACTTATTTATGAAAGCGTTCTAAGTATTAAAGAAGGTGAGACTTTTAGCTATTTCGACTAATTAAATTATTGTCATGCTGAACTCGTTTCAGCATCGCATCAAACTTTTCTTAGTGCGACCCTGAATAAATTCAGGGTGACGAAAAGCCGAAGGATTAAAATTCAGATAAAACAAAAAGCCCGAACAGAATTCTGTTCGGGCTTTTTTTATGATTTACAAAAGTCTTATCTAATCCTGCTTCACAAACTTCATTGCTGCAGAATTAATACAATATCTCAAATTTGTAGGTGCCGGGCCATCGTTAAAAACATGACCTAAATGCAATCCTGTAGATTTTTCTATCACCTCGTCTCTGCTCATACCATGACTGTTATCTTTTACCCAGATCACAGCATCATCATCCATTGGTTCTGAGAATGCAGGCCAGCCCGTACCAGAGTCAAATTTATCTTCAGAACTAAATAATGGTTCGCCGGTTGCCGCGCTTACATAAATTCCCTTCTCGTGATTGTCATAATACATATTTCTAAAAGGTGGCTCAGTTCCTTTTTTAACCATGATCTCATATTGATCATCAGTTAATTTTTCTTTCCAGACTTCAGGAGATTTGCCTTCAGGATAATCTGTAGGAAGTGCTACTTCATTACCATCACTTTTCTTGTCGCTGTTTTGACAAGAAACCTGAGAAAGGCTGATTAAAAAGACAGCAGCTATTAATGTTGATCTTGTGATATACTTTTTCATTTTCTATTTTTTTGGTGGAAACCCACATTTATTGAGTCGTAGAGACAGCGGTTTCCTTTCCTGGTTCACAAATTTACAGCAGCTTTGCTCTATTTTTAGACATTTAATATTTCCTTATCATATATCTGTCATACTTCAGCCTAAATTTGGATTATGACCATTTCTGAAGAAAATCTTGAGGAAATCTTATCGAGCCCGGAAGAAGCGGCCCGCCTCGCAGATCTCATTTACGTTACTAGCGAAAATTTAAAAATCACCCGTAAAAGGGATAAAAACGGCTTTTCTTATGACAAAAACGGAAAACCGGTTAAAACTAAAAAATTACTCAATCGCATACATAAATTAGTGATTCCGCCGGGCTGGGAAGATGTACGCATAGCCGAACCTGAGAACGGGCATCTGCAAGCTGTAGGACGTGATGAAAAAAATCGTAAAGTTTATCTCTATCACGATGTATGGAACAAACTACGCAATGAGACCAAGTTCTTTAAAATGGCGTCTTTTGCTAATATTTTGCCGCAAATACGCAAACAGGTAGATCTTGATCTTGACGGTGAAGAAATGACCCGGCGCAAAGTACTTGCTCTTGTCATTCGCCTTATGGAAGAAACTCACATACGTATAGGTAATGAGTGTTATGCCAGACGCAATAAAACCTACGGACTTTCAACACTACGCACGCGCCATGTGAAAACTACCGCGCAGAACATGCGTTTTAAATTTGTAGGCAAAAAAAGTAAAGAGCACGATATCACGATTACAGATAAAAAACTTATAAAACTGGTAAACAGATGTGAGGAAATCCCGGGCTGGGAACTCTTTAAATACTACGACGACCGCGGTAACAAGCATACTATAGACAGTGGCATGGTAAACGATTATATACATGAGATAAGCGGCGATCTCTTTTCTGCTAAGGATTTTAGAACCTGGGGCGCCACAAAAATTTTCTTTGAAAGCTTACGCGAAAGCGGATACATTGCAGATGAAAAAGCAAATGCTAAAAACATCCTTACCGCGTATGACGCTGCGGCAGCAGGCTTGGGAAATACACGCGCAGTCTGTAGGAGCTATTATGTACACCCGGCTATTGTAGAGAGCTACGCCAGCGGAAGTATAGTTCCTTATTTTAAAAAGGTAGAAACCATAAAACAGAAAAAAACAGACTTACTCTCTCAAACCGAAAAAGTCATTGCAGAGATGCTCTCTAATTATGAAGTAGAGTTTTAATCCTGCAAAAAAAGAGCTGTCTTATATAAATCTAAAATTTGCTGAGAAGCTCCAATTTTAAGTTTTATATAACGGTTATTCATTACTGGTCACCTTTCTATTTTTCACCTAATTAAGTACCTTTGCAGCTTGGTAAAAAAAATGGCAGAAACACAAGAATATATTGAGGTTTATGGCGCTCGTGTGCATAACCTTAAAAACATAGATGTAAAAATTCCCCGCGAAAAATTAGTTGTTATTACCGGCCTTTCAGGCAGTGGTAAAAGCTCCTTGGCTTTCGATACTATTTACGCAGAAGGACAGCGTCGCTACATTGAAACTTTTTCGGCATATGCCCGTCAATTTTTAGGTGGTCTTGAACGACCTGACGTTGATAAGATTCAGGGTCTGTCACCCGTTATTGCGATAGAACAAAAAACAACAAGTAAGAGTCCGCGGTCTACGGTGGGAACAATTACAGAGATTTATGATTTCCTGCGTTTGCTCTACGCGCGAGCCAGTGATGCTTATAGTTATGTCACCGGTGATAAAATGGTAAGCTACAGCGACGAGCAAATTAAAGATCTTATCATTTCAGATTTTACAAACAAACGCATCAACATTCTTGCTCCTATTGTAAGAAGCCGTAAAGGGCATTACCGCGAACTTTTTGAACAGATCGCAAAACAGGGTTTTGTAAAGGTGCGGGTAGATGGCGAGGTGCGAGATATAGTAAAAGGAATGAAAATAGACCGGTACAAAACACACGACATAGAGATCGTGATAGACCGGTTAAAAATTGAAGAAAGTCAGGATATCGCAAAAAGATTGCTTGAAACTATAAACACTGCCATGTATCATGGTGATGACGTTTTGATGGTTCTTGACCAGGATACTCAGGAAGCGAGATATTTTAGCAGAAGTTTAATGTGTCCTACATCCGGAATTTCATATCCTAATCCTGAACCTAATAACTTTTCATTTAATTCTCCTAAAGGAGCTTGTTCTAAATGTAACGGTATTGGCCAGTTACAAGTAGTAAATCCTGATAAAATAATACCAGATAAATCTAAGTCTATAAAGGCCGGTGGTCTTGAACCACAAGGCCCGCAAAAAAGCAATTGGGTTTTTAAGCAACTTGAGATAATTGCCCAGAGGTTTGATTTTAAATTGAGTGATCCTATTTCTGAGCTTTCTAAAGATGCTATAGAAATGATTCTTTATGGTGGCAAGGAGAAATTCTCAGTCGAGTCAAAAACCCTTGGTATTACACGTGATTACAAGATAGATTTTGAAGGTATTGCTAATTTTATAGAAAATACTTTTCACAATAATGATTCTGCTTCCTTAAAGAGATGGGCAAAAGCCTATATGGATAAGATTGATTGCCCAGAATGTCATGGCACGCGGCTACGTAAAGAATCGCTTTACTTTCGTGTAAACGAAAAAAGTATTGCAGAACTGGCTCAGATGGATATTCTTGAGCTTGCAGATTGGTTTAAGGTTTTGCCCAAAAGCCTGAGTGAAAAGCAAATTGCAATAGGTGAAGAAATCATTAAAGAAATAAATGCTCGCATTCAATTTCTTGTAGATGTGGGTCTTACCTACCTTTCTCTTAACAGAAGTTCTAAATCGCTGTCTGGTGGTGAAGCGCAGCGTATACGTTTAGCTACACAAATAGGTTCACAACTTGTAGGAGTTTTGTACATTCTCGATGAACCAAGTATAGGCTTGCATCAACGTGATAACGAGAAATTGATCAATTCACTGGTTTCATTAAGAGATATAGGGAATTCTGTACTAGTGGTAGAACACGATAAAGATATGATCTTACGTGCAGATCATGTTATAGATATAGGGCCACGAGCTGGTAAACACGGTGGTGAGATTATTAGCGAGGGAACGCCGGAAGAACTCTTTAAGCACCATACATTAACCGCCCAGTATCTTAATGGAGAAAAGGAG
This sequence comes from Leeuwenhoekiella sp. A2, assembly GCF_047946655.1. Classification (GTDB taxonomy): domain Bacteria; phylum Bacteroidota; class Bacteroidia; order Flavobacteriales; family Flavobacteriaceae; genus Leeuwenhoekiella. The sequence continues at coordinate 3,344,483 of NZ_CP172311.1, read as the reverse complement.
ATTGCCATTCCCGAAAAAAGAAGAGCAGGCAACGGTAAGGAGATCGTACTTAAAGGTGCAACTGGTAATAACCTGAAGAACGTAAATATTAAACTTCCGTTAGGTAAAATGATAGTTGTAAGCGGTGTTTCTGGCAGTGGTAAGTCAACGCTCATCAATGAGACGCTTTATCCTATAATGAATGCGCATTATTTTAATGGTGTAAAAACTCCGCAGCCTTATAAATCTATTAAAGGGCTTGATAATTGCGATAAAGTAATTGATATTAATCAATCGCCAATTGGCCGTACGCCACGCTCAAATCCTGCTACTTATACAGGCGTTTTTAGTGAGATACGCAGTCTATTTGCAAAGATTCCGGAAGCTATGATACGCGGGTATAAACCGGGTAGATTTAGTTTTAATGTTGCCGGCGGGCGTTGCGAGACCTGTAAAGGTGGTGGTCTGCGTGTGATCGAGATGAACTTCTTACCAGATGTTTATGTAGAGTGTGAGACTTGCCAGGGTAAGCGTTTTAACAGAGAGACTCTTGAGATACGGTATAAGGGCAAATCAATATCAGATGTGCTTGAGATGACCATAAATGAGTGCGTTGAGTTTTTTGAGCATATTCCCAAAATATACAGAAAGGTAAAAACTATAAAAGATGTGGGGCTGGGTTATATTACCCTTGGTCAACAATCTACAACACTTTCGGGCGGTGAAGCGCAGCGTATAAAACTCGCTACAGAATTATCTAAACGTGACACAGGAAACACTTTCTATATACTCGATGAACCTACAACCGGTTTACATTTTGAAGATGTACGCGTACTTATGGATGTACTTAATCGTTTAGTAAATAAAGGCAATACAGTGTTGATCATAGAACATAATATGGATGTTATTAAAATGGCAGATTATATTATAGATATAGGATACGAAGGCGGAAAAGATGGCGGGCAGGTCGTGGCAAAAGGAACACCGGAAGAAGTAAGCAAAAATAAAAAGAGCTATACCGCCCAGTTTTTGAGAAAAGAACTAATTTAGGCGGTTTTGGTTTCGCACCAAAAGCTTTTTAGTAACGTTAAAATTTATAATGAGAAACGAGAATAAACATAAAGGTTGGAATGAGATTAAAACCAATGACTCTTGGGCAATATTCAAGATCATGGGTGAATTTGTTAGCGGATTTGAAAAACTAAGCCGCATTGGGCCATGTGTTTCCATCTTTGGAAGCGCACGCACAAAACCAGATCAGAAATACTACAAATTAGCATCAGAAATCGCACAAAAGATAGTAGATAATGGCTACGGTGTTATAACCGGTGGTGGTCCCGGTATTATGGAAGCCGGTAATAAAGGCGCACATCTGGCAGGTGGTACATCTGTAGGTCTAAATATAGAATTGCCATTTGAGCAACATGACAACCCTTATATTGACAGTGACAAGAGTATTGACTTTGACTATTTCTTTGTGCGCAAAGTAATGTTTGTAAAATACTCGCAAGGTTTTGTGGTCATGCCGGGAGGTTTTGGCACGCTAGACGAGCTTTTTGAAGCTATTACGCTTATACAGACAAGAAAGATCGATAAATTTCCTATTATTTTAGTAGGTACAGATTTCTGGAAAGACCTGCTGGGCTGGATACGCACTACACTTCTTGACAGTTTTGCAAATATTAGTGATGCAGACGTTGATCTTATTCATCTTGTAGATACTCCAGATGAAGTTATTGACGTTCTTAATGAGTTCTATTCAGAATATGAACTTAGTCCTAATTTCTAATAAAAGATAATTACCAATCCGGTTACTTCAATTTTACGTTAGATATTAAAGATGATCTCTCAATTCTTTTTGATGCCCGTTTTCCCTATTAATTTTCTAAATATAAAGGATTGAGCAAGTACTTGTCCTTCTATGTTTTATGCCTTCTGCTCTGTGCTAATCCTGCATGGAGCCAGAACCGCATTACAATACATGCTAAGTTAAACGCTTCCGCGAAAACGATACGTGTACAGGAAGAAGTAGTATTTGTAAATACTACAAATGATACGCTTAACCAATTGTATTTTAATGACTGGGCAAACAGTTTTTCATCTAAACAATCTGCGCTGGCAAAACGTTTTGCTGAAAATTATGATCGTAAATTTCACCTTGCAAAAAATGAAGAGCGCGGGAGCACAACCATAAAATCAATCTCAGATAGTAAGTTTAGCTTTCTTGATTATCACAGACTTGATGACGCCATAGATATTGTAAGAGTACAATTGCGCAACCCTGTCTATCCCAGGCAGGAGTATAAGCTCAATATCTTTTATGATCTTAAATTGCCAGATGCCCGTTTTACTGAATATGGCGCGTTACCTAATGGTGATTTTAATTTACGGTTCTGGTATTTGAGCCCGGCGGTCTATGATGGCAAATGGGAATATTACAGCAATAAAAACCTAAATGATCTTTACACTGCGCCAACTAATTTTGACATTACTTTTAATCTTCCGCAAGGTTATGAGGTAACTACAGACCTTGAAAAAACCGCCCTACAGACTCAAAAATCGGCCGAATCTGTTATAAAATTGACTGGTACTTCCAGAAATAGCGCGCGAATTTTCCTGAAAAAGATTTCAAATTTCGAGACTTTTAAAACGGAAGATCTTTCGCTAATAAGCAACATTTACGATAATAAAGTAATTGCTCCCAGCAGAGCTATAATTGCAGATAGAATTGTAAGATATCTCAACGACAAACTGGGCCCCAACCCTTTTGACAAATTATTGATCACCGAAATTGATTACAAGGAGAATCCTGTGTATGGTCTTAATCAACTTCCCGATTTTATTAGGCCTTTTCCAGATGGTTTTCAGTATGAACTTAAAATATTAAAAACCAGCATAAGCAATTATGTAGACAATACGCTTTATGTAAATCCTCGTACAGACAGATGGGTCACAGACGGGATCAAGACCTATCTTATGATGGAATATATGGATAGATATTATCCTAACCTCAAAGCCTTTGGAAGTCTGGAGAAGTCTTGGCTGGCAAGTAAATTTGACGCATCACAATTAGAATTTAACGATCAGTACAATTTACTTTATATACACATGGCGCGTCTTAATCTTGACCAGGCGCTTTCTAAACCTTACGATTCTCTTATAAAATTCAATAAAAATATAGCCAATAAATATAAGGCAGGCAGCGGCTTTCATTACCTCTCAAAATATCTTAACAGTGATCTTGTGGATCGATCTATTGCCGATTTTTACAATGACAATAAATTAAAACTAACATCATCTGAAGATTTTAGGAAACTAATAGAAAACAGATCAGGAAAGGATCTTGAATGGTTCTTTGGTGACTATGTAAGTACACGTAAGAAAATAGATTATAAGATACAGAATGCGTACAAAAAAGGTGACTCTCTTGTTGTCACCTTAAAAAATAAGCGCAACTCCCAAATGCCTATTTCTTTGTACGGGCTTAAAGGAGACAGCGTTGTTTCTCAACAATGGGTAGATGGTTTTAAAAATCTAAAAAAAGTTACTATAGCGGCAGATAGTGCAGATCGGGTTGCTCTCAACGTAAAAGGCATCGTCCCTGAGTATAACAGGCGTAATAATTACAGAAAGGTTAATCCTTTCATCGGTTTTAATAAACCGGTTCAATTTAAGTTATTTCAGGATATCGAGAACCCTGCTAAAAATCAGGTTTTCTTTATGCCGGTTTTTGAATATAACCTGTATGATGGTCTTACAATTGGAGCAAAAATGTATAATAAAACGCTTCTTTCTAAACCATTTAGTTATAAAATAGAGCCTCAATACGGTTTAAAGTCAAAAGCCATAATTGGTGGTCTGGGCTTCACCTATACGCAAAATATAGAAGAGGGTAATTTGTATGCGATACGTTATGGATTCTCAGGGAATACCTTCTCTTATGCGCCAGATGCTTTTTACACAAAATATACGCCCTTTATCACATTTGGTTTTCGTACTGATGATTTAAGATCAGACAAAAGTCAGTCTTTAACGCTTAGAAATGTAAATGTAAACAGAGACAAGTCTAATGTCATTACTAACGATGATCCAGACTATAATGTCTTTAATATTAGATATTCAAACAATAATCCCGGTGTAATAAATGCCTTTAACTGGGAAACAGATTTTCAACTGGCAAAAAAGTTTAGCAAACTTTCATTTACAGCTAAATACAGAAAAGTTTTCTTAAACAACAGGCAGTTTGATTTGAGAATATTTGCCGGTACATTTTTATACAATGACACCCGTAATGATGGTGATTACTTCAGTTTTGCATTAGACCGTCCTACAGATTATATGTTTGACTATAATTACTACGGTCGTTCTGAAAGTTCTGGTCTCTTTAGCCAGCAGCTTATTCTTGCTGAAGGTGGTTTTAAATCTATTCTTGATACGCCATTTGCAAATCAATGGATGTTTACAGCCAATACCAGCACAACCTTATGGCATTTTATACATGGTTATGGCGATATAGGTTTGCTCCATAATCAGGGGCTCAACACAAAGTTTGCGTATGACAGTGGTGTACGTGCCGTGCTGGTAGAAGATTATTTTGAGCTATTCTTCCCGGTATATTCTTCAAACGGATGGGAAATTGCCCAGCCCCATTACGATCAGAAAATCAGGTTTATTGTGACGCTTAGTTTTAGAACATTATTTAATCTATTTACCAGAAAGTGGTATTGATTGTATTGAAATAGATAAGCTTCCGCGAAAAGTTATTAGGATTAATTTAATAAAAATAAATCAAAATCTACTTTTAGTATCAAAAAGCCGATTTTAAGGCTAAAAATTGCGATTTTGATACTTTCCTTATTTTTCAGAGCATTGTTTGTCAAGTGAATTTTGTCTATTTTTGTCAAACAACCTTTCTAAACTATGGCTATAAAATCTGATTCCCTCACGCAACTCTCTTATGAAGATTTTAAGGTAACCGTCCTTGAAGATTATAAGATCGCTGTCACGAGCCGTGAATGCAGTATTTTAGGCCGTCGTGAAGTTCTTACAGGCAAAGCAAAATTTGGCATTTTTGGCGATGGTAAAGAAGTACCACAGCTGGCAATGGCTAAAGCTTTTAAAAATGGCGACTGGCGCTCAGGATACTACAGAGACCAGACATTTATGATGGCGATAGGTGCCTATTCTATAGAAAACTTCTTTGCAGGGCTGTATGCTCACACTAGTATAGAGCACGATCCCATGAGTGCCGGTAAGCAAATGGGCGGGCATTTTATAACCCACAGTTTTAATGAAGACGGTACCTGGAAGAATCTATTGAATCAGCGTAACAGTAGTGCAGATATTTCTCCTACAGCAGGTCAAATGCCAAGACTATTAGGTCTGGCGCAAGCTTCAAAAATATTTAGACATGCGTCTAATAATTTAAATGCTACAGGACTTTCAGATAAAGGAAATGAGGTAGCCTGGGGTACTATAGGTAATGCCAGTACGAGCGAAGGATTATTTTTTGAAACTATAAATGCGGCCGGCGTCTTGCAGGTACCTATGGTAATCTCTATTTGGGATGATGAATATGGTATTTCTGTGCATGCTAAACACCAGACTACAAAAGAAAATATATCTGAGATTCTCAGCGGTTTTCAGCGTAATGAAAATGAGGCCGGATATGAGATAATTACAGTAAACGGTTGGGATTATCCCACTTTAGTGGAAACTTTTGAAAGAGCCGGTGCTATTGCCCGCAATGAGCATGTACCCGTTCTACTGCATGTGAAAGAACTCACGCAACCACAGGGTCACTCTACTTCAGGATCGCATGAGCGCTACAAGAGTGCTTCCAGATTAGAATGGGAGCGTCAATACGATTGTAATGTTAAGATGCGAGAGTGGATGATAGCAAATCAAATTGCTACCAATGAGGAACTTTCAGAAATAGAAAAGAATATAAAGCGCAATGTTCGCGAGGGGAAGAGAAAAGCATGGGAAGCGTTTATAAATCCTATAAAAGAAGAAAAGAAAAAGCTACTAGTACTTATTGATGAGATAATAAATAAAAGTAGTAATACGCAGTTTATTAGTCCGATAAAAAACACCTTAGTAGAAGAAAAAGACGCTCTTAAAAATGATCTTTTAATAGCTGCCAGAAAAATATTACGATTTCTCACCAAAGAGAATTTTGATGCAAAAACCAAGCTACAAAACTGGATCACAAATTATATAACAAATTGCCAGCCACAATATAGTGCTCATCTTTATAGTGAGCTTGAAAACCGCGCTACCAATATAAAAGAGGTCTTACCTGTATATAATGACGACTCTCAAGAAGTAGACGCGCGTATAGTATTACGTGATAATTTTGATGCTATTCTATCAAATAATCCTAAAACATTAATTTTTGGTGAAGATTCTGGTGCTATAGGTGATGTAAATCAGGGTCTGGAAGGTCTACAGGAAAAGCATGGTGCTTTACGAGTAGCAGATGTGGGTATACGGGAAGCAACAATTATAGGTCAGGGAATTGGTATGGCTTTACGTGGCTTGCGCCCTATCGCCGAAATACAATATCTGGATTATATTCTTTATGCCATTCATACCCTGAGCGACGATCTGGCGTCGTTGAGATATCGCACACATGGTAAACAAACCGCTCCTTTAATCGTTCGTACACGTGGACATAGATTAGAAGGTATCTGGCATAGTGGTTCACAAATGAGTGCGCTTATTCATTTACTACGTGGAATTTATATTCTCACTCCGCGAAATATGACAAAAGCCGCCGGTTTTTACAACACGCTGTTAGAAAGCGATGAACCCGCTCTTATAGTTGAATGTCTTAACGGGTACAGAATTAAAGAGAAATTACCAGCCAACATGGGTGAGTTTAGAACACCTATAGGCCAAATTGAAATAATAAAAGAAGGTACTGACATCACATTACTTTCATACGGAAGCACACTTAGGCTCGTCATGGAAGCTGCCAATGCACTTATGAGCGCCGGTATTAATGCCGAAGTTATAGATGCCCAAAGTTTAATGCCTTTCGATATTAATCATGATACTCTTGAGAGCGTTAAGAAAACAAATCGCCTGCTGGTTATCGACGAAGATATGCCGGGAAGTACTTCTGCTTATCTCTTACAAGAAGTAACCGAAAAGCAGGGAGCTTTTAAATATCTGGATAGCGCACCACAAACACTTAGTGCTCAACCACACCGTCCCGCGTATGGATCTGACGGTGACTATTTTAGCAAACCATCTGCCGAAGATATTTATGAAAAGGTTTACGACGTAATGCGAGAAGCTAATCCTTCAGATTTTCCTAAACTTCGCTAGATTCTAAAGTATTATAAAAACAAAAAACTCCCTAAAATAGGGAGTTTTTTGTTGCTTTTAACCCGATTTTTATACTAAGGGATCCACTTTTTTTCGAAGTTTGGTTTCCGTTTTTCAAGAAAGGCATTTCGGCCCTCTTTAGCTTCTTCTGTCATATAGGCGAGTCTTGTTGCTTCTCCCGCAAATACCTGCTGCCCCACCATACCATCATCAGTAAGGTTCATGGCAAATTTGAGCATCTTTATTGAAGTAGGTGATTTTGCCAGGATTTCCTGCGCCCATTCATAAGCGGTATCTTCCAGCTCGTCATGTGGGATAACAGCATTTACCATTCCCATCTCGTAAGCTTCCTGTGCTGAGTAGTTTCGACCTAAAAAGAAAATTTCTCTAGCTTTTTTCTGACCTACCATTTTAGCCAGATAAGCAGAACCATAACCGCCATCAAAACTCGTGACGTCTGCATCAGTCTGTTTAAAAATCGCGTGTTCTTTACTAGCGAGCGTGAGATCACAAACCACATGTAAACTGTGACCACCACCCACAGCCCACCCCGGTACAACTGCTATTACTGCCTTTGGCATAAACCGAATGAGCCTCTGCACATCAAGAATGTTTAATCTATGGTATCCATCTTCACCTACATAACCCTGATCACCTCTTGCTTTTTGATCACCACCACTGCAAAAACTATATACACCATCTTTAGGTGAGGGACCTTCTGCAGATAATAGAACAACACCTATGCTTGTATCTTCCTGAGCATTATGAAAAGCATCAAGAAGCTCTGCGGTAGTTTTGGGTCTAAATGCATTACGAACTTCTGGCCTGTTAAAAGCGATTCTCGCAACGCCGTTAGATTTTTTGTAAGTAATATCGTCGTATTGTTTTACAGTATTCCAAACGATCTTTGGCATAAAATTGATTTTTGTCAAAAATAACCTGATTCCAACTCTTAATCAAAAGAATTTCTATTTCTTATTTACGACGCTCTTATAAATCTGCTTTTAAAAAAGCATTTGGTCGGCAATTACCACTATTTCATCGTTTCTTATTCCTTTCCTATTCTGGAAAATAAAATGTTAGAAAGACTCCCGACATTTATATAAAATATAAAACCTTATGAAAGTATTAGAGTCACAATTTAGAAATCAGATAGTTGCCCACACTTCATTCGAATTTGGAAACCTATATTTCTTTAAAAATTGTGTTGTGAGTGAGATTAATGAAGGTTTTATTATTGACAAGGAAGAGGCTCTTGAGCTAGGCCAGGAAATCTTAAAATACTTTGATGAAAAGATACAATTCTATGTAATCACAAATCGCATACACTCTTATTCTATAATGCCTAGTGCTCAACGATTTATATCGCAATTTAATAAAAGAATTTTAGCTGTTCATTTTGTGACTTACGATCCTCTTGCGATGCGAACAGCAAGATTTGAAAGTATTTTTTCTTCTGTTAAGATTATGCACTTTACAGATATACATCATGCTATATTAGCAACAAAACAAAGGTTAGTCTCTTAAAAACAGAAAGCTTCTTATTGCTCTTTTAGAATAATGCCATCTTCAAGAATATCAATTTGACGTTCTTTATAAAGCACCCCAACCGCTTTCTTAAAGCTTTTCTTGCTTAACCCTAATTGCGCCTGAATTTCTTCTGGGCTACTTTTATCATGAAGATCCAGTCTGCCACCATTGGCTTTCATTTCGTCCAAAATATAATTGGCATTAGGCTCTACACTTTTATAGCCTTCAGGCTGAAGAAGAACATCTATTTTACCATCTTCGCGTACACGTTTTATATAGGCGGGAAGTTTGTCACCTACGCGCAGATCTTCAAAAATTGTATCTTTATAAACAAGACCTTTATACTTTCCATTAATAATTACATTGGCACCATTATCTGAATAATGAGACACCATGATCTCCACTTTATCAAACTTGCTAACATCAACATTTTCATTCTTTAAAAAATTGTTGAGTTTAGTAGAACCTACGAGGCGGTTTGATTTTTCATCAAGATACATATGAGTGACATAGTATTGCCCTTTTTTCATAGGCGTAACCTGATTTGCAAAGGGCACAAACAATTGTTTTTCTATTCCCCAATCTACAAAAGCTCCTATAGAACTCACATCTGTGCAACGCAAAAAAGCAAAACCATCTTTTTCTATAAGTGGTTTTAAAGTAGTTGCAACGGGACGCTCATCGTTATCAAGATATACATATACATACAACTCATCACCTATTTCAAATTCTTTAGGCATGTATTGACCCGGCAATAAAACTTCATCACCTTCTTCGTTTACTAAAAATAAACCCGGGCTTGTATCTCTGTCTATTTTTAGATTATGGTAAGCGCCTATTTCTAACATAAAAAATAATTAAGCCGTAAAATTACACAACTATAAGCAACCAAAGTAAAATTAAAGAAGTATTCCTTTAATAATAAGAAATAAAAAAGCTGCTATTTTTTAAGATAGCAGCTTTTTTCAAAATATGATTTGATCTATTAGTTATAAACAGATTCTTTACCAAAGTGTTTTACAAGAAGATAATAAACGACAGCACGATACTTACTTCTGTTAGATTTACCATAATTATCCATCACAGCGTCAATACCTTCCATAAGTTTTGGTCCATCGGCAAGACCTAATTTTTTAATTAAGAAATTTTTCTTAACCGTTTCTAATTCAGATTCGCTACTAGATGATACAGTAGAAGAATCCTGATTGTAGATAGAAGGTCCACATCCTATGGTCACTTTGGTTAACAGGTCCATATCTGCTTCATGACCTACTTTTTCTTTTAGGTCTGTAGCATATTTGGCTATCATTTCATCTCTTTTACTCATGATAAATTCGAATTTTGTGTGTTAATAATAATTTGTGAATTTAAATATACATAAAATAAAAGTGCATTGATCGATAGCCCTTATTTGATGAAGTCAAAGTACTTTAAAAGCACTTTATCGTTGATTTTGCGCGGTGTGTGGATTTCTAATAAGGCTGGTTGACTATTTAAGCGAAATAATTCACCAATTTCAGAATCGAGCTTTTCTTCTGTTGATGCTGAAAAATAAGCTATATTATACATTTTGCATAAATGTTCTGCTGTGAAATCGTGCACAGTTTCAAAAAAAGTATCAAACTCCTCAGAATCTTTGTTACCGGGTAAAATACGGAAGATCCCACCGCCCTGATTATTGATAAGTATAATTTTAAAATTAGAAGGCATATAATTATTCCACAGCCCGTTGCTGTCATAGAAGAAGCTCAAATCGCCGGTTATAAGTACAGTGGGTAAATTACTCCCGACCGCTGCCCCTACCGCTGTAGAAGTACATCCATCAATACCACTTGTACCTCGATTACAAAAAACCTGTAATGTTTTATCAATATCAAAAAGTTGTACATACCGTATGGTAGAACTGTTGCTTAGTTGCAGCATAGATGCACTTGGTATTTTATTAAGCACATGCTCAAATGCCTTTAGATCACACCACTCAATATTTTGTATATATTTTTTATGCAACTCATCCCTGCGCTCTCGCAACTGCAACCACTTTGACTGATAACCGCTTTCGACGAAAGTCAACTTAGTCGTTAACTGCTCTAAAAAGTGATTGGGACTCACCTTAAAATGCCTGTTTAAACAGAAAAATGTATCATAAGCTTTTTTAGGATCAACATGCCAATGTTGTTGTGGTTTGTAATTTCTTAAGAAAGCTTTTATTTTCTTTGAAATTATCATACCTCCCATTGTAAGCAAAATATCGGGCTGTAGCTCTTGAAATTCGCTATCATCAAGCGAGCCGATAAGATTATCTATACGCGTAAAGAAATTAGGATGATGCGTGTTAGATGTCGTTTCAGTAAACACTAATACGCTGGGATCATTGCCTAAAATATTCAGATACTTTTGTTCAATAGAATTAGGGTTAAGTACTCCTATTATTATAATCTTCTTTTTAGCACTGTTCCAAATATTAAGAAAAGGTTCTAACTCACTTTCTGAAAGTGTTTCTTCCCTGATCTGCGGATTTACAACAATGGGCTTTACGGTTTGCTCTTCAACGGTTTTATAAAGGGGCTCGTAAAACGGAACATTGATATGCACCGGCCCCTGCTGTACTATCGCAATATTTAAAGCTTTATTAATTTCCTGGTGATTATGCTTTTCTGCCTCTCCCTGCTTTTGCAATAATTTTGCATCAGTTACCGGCTCTTCAGGAACCAATTCTGAATATAAATTAGCCGAATATAAAATGTGATTTTCAAAAACATTACGCTGCCGTATCGTCTGCCCATCGCCAATATCTATACGCTCAATAGGCCTGTCTGCAGAAATAATGACTAAAGGAATATCGCTGTAAAAAGCTTCAGAAATTGCCGGATAGTAATTGAGAAGTGCGCTTCCGCTGGAACATACCAATGCAACAGGTTTTTTAAGTTGCTGGGCCAGGCCCAAACCAAAAAAAGCTGCGCTACGTTCATCTACCACGCTATAGGTTTTTATATCAGGATGATGCGTAAAACCAATTGTTAATGGCGCATTACGAGATCCTGGCGATATAACTACATGATCTATCCCCTTAATAAGACATAAATGCACGATAGATTGGGAAACCGGTATATTAGAATATTTCATTAACTATTTTAATCTTTTAATTAGGCAGAACCCTGCTCATAGTTCTGGCTTTTGCACAAGTTTCTTCCCATTCATCTTCTGGCACAGAAGATTTGGTAATTCCGCCGCCTACATATATATGAACTGTGTTATCTTTTATTTGCATACAACGCAGGTTTACAAATAACTCTGTAGCAGTAGTAATGGCTCGATAAGCCAGATTCTCGGTATTCCTTCTGTTGGTGCTTCTTGTGCTTATTATTTCCATATTTAATTCACCCAGAAAACCAGTGTAAAATGATCGAGCATAAGTTTCATTATTTGCTATAAAATCCTGAGCAAGATGTCGCGGCAAACCACAAACTGCAGGAGTAGGATGTAACGCTGCAACTATCTCGTTGATTGTAGGCGATTTTTCATCTAAAACTGCATTAATTTGGGTCGATAAATGCAGTATATTTCCCGCTTTTTGGGTTATTCTGGGCGATTTTTTTAAATTACCCACTCCTATTTCTTTCAATTTATGGCTTATTTCATCTACAACAAGCTGCTGCTCTTCCTTTTCCTTTTCTCCCCATTCCACATCCAGCGTTCCTTTATAAATTTGAGTGCCTGCCAGCGCCATCGTCTTTAATCTGTTTCGCTTAAGCGAAAGAAGAGTTTCCGGAGACGCCCCCAGCCAAAGGCCTACTTTAGGATGAAAAAAGATATAGACAAATGCCTGCGCATATTTTTGTAACAATGATTTGAAAACCTCGAAAACGTCTGTTGCAGGTAAAGTTATGATTTGCTCGCGCGACAAAACCACCTTTTGCAATGCTGATTTTTCTATGGTTTTGATCGATTTTTGAACTAAATCTACATGTTTTTGTTTCTCTTCTTCTGTAGAATTAAATCCTGTAAATTCCTTTTCATCTTCTAAAGTTGTAGACTCAAATTGAGAGGTTACAATTTTTGCACCCTGTATAATTACGGCCGGTTTATCTATATCATAGGGTGAAAAAACAAATCCTTTTTCGGTAAAATCTAAGACAGTATTAAGATCATCATTAGGTTGTAGTAGCGCATTCACTGGTAATTCTCCCGGTTTTCTATATGCTACAAACGGTAAGTTTTGCACGCGCTGATGGTTCAGATGCTCAAAAAAATCTGAAACTGTCATTATTTATTTTTAGGAAGTGTTATAGTTGTGAGTTTGACGACTGAGATTAATTCGCCGGCCTCGTTTGTAACGCGTATATCCAAAAGTTGTGTTGTGCGCCCTTTGTGTAAAAAAGTAGCTTTAGCGAAAACATATCCCTGAGAGATACTCTTTAAATGATTAGCAGAAATCTCGATCCCCCGAACAATATAATTATCAGAATCTAGAAAAATATAACTGGCAGCGCTGCCTACGCTTTCTGCAAGTGCGACCGTGGCACCGCCGTGTAGTACACCATCAGGCTGGTAAACTGTTTTATTAACAGGCATTTTTGCAGTAAGGTAATCATCTCCTACGTCAATAAACTCAATATTAAGGGTTTCCATCAATGTGTTTTTGCAAATCTCTGTGCATCTTTCAAGAACCTCCTCCTTGGTATAATTCATACATAATAGTTTACTTTGTAAAGATACAAATACTCTATATATGGCTTTAGAAAATACCGTTACTTACTCATCACAGAATACATATAGCTCATTAAATACATTAACCACAAAGACAAAAAACATCTGGATCGTTTGTCATGGAATAGGTTATTTGAGCCGATATTTCATAGAATTCTTTAAAGAGCTAGACCCAACAGAAAATTATATTATCGCACCACAGGCTCCCAGCAAGTATTATCAGGACAAATCTTTTAAATATGTAGGAGCTTCCTGGCTTACTAAAGAAAATACTGCATTAGAGACCGAGAATGTTTTAAACTATATGAATGCTGTATATGAGCAGGCTGTGCAGCCGCATTTATCTGATGATGTAAACCTAATCGTCTTCGGTTTTTCGCAAGGGGTTTCTGTTATTACAAGATGGATCGCAAAAAATAAGATAAAGAGCAAATCAATTATCCTTCATTCCGGCGGGATTCCTAACGAATTAAAACCTGAGCAGTTTGATTATTTAGATATTGATACTGCTGTAAAACTTATTTATGGTACACAAGACCATTACCTCACCGAAGAAAGAATGCAGGGCGAAAAAACTAAAGCAAATTCTCTATTTAAAAATAAGATAGAATATCTTGTTTTTGACGGTGGTCACGATATGAATATGGAAATTGTGAAATCATCGATAAAGAGCAGCTAGAAATCAAAACCTAAGTCTTTCCTACAAAAAATAACATTATTGAGATAATTTTGTGTATTTCACCGATTATATTTGGTATTTCATGTAAATGCATTGTATGTTTACAGCGTATAACATAAATGCCTCAAATCATGAAGACTATTTTATTGATTGTTTTTCTTCCATTTTTGTACTTGATTGTATTGGCTCAGTTAGCTTTTAACAAGCAGCAGCGAGTTGGTGCTATGATTTTATCAAAATTCAAGTCAACGAAGGAAACTTCTGAAGGCTTGTTAGTAGAATAATAAGTTATTCTAATATGTTTAAATAAAGGTTGCCCTATGTGGTAACCTTTTTCTATTTATAGAAGTTATTAAAATGAAATTATTCTAAAGATCCTTTGATTTTGAAATACTTGGTTAGTTAAAAACCACCTTAAAAACATCGATTATCGGTAAAAAACATGAAAAATCGTTGATTAACCACCTCAAATTACCTTCGAACTAAAATAATTGTGTATTTCATCGAATATATTTGCATTTCACGGCTAAAGGGTGTTATATTTACGTTGTAAAACACAAACACTAATAATTATGAGATCAACTATTACACTTGCACTAGCTTTTCTTTTTACAGTTTGCTCTTTCGCAGAAGTTTCTCAGACTCAAAAAGATGCTCTTATAGATCTTTACCATTCTACAAATGGTGAGAACTGGAACAATACCTGGGATCTTTCTAAGTCAGTTGATACATGGTACGGTGTTCGTCTTGTTAATGATAATGTTGTAGGCATTAACTTAAGTATGAATAATCTTGAAGGTAATATTCCTGCAAGCATTGGTAATCTTACTTCTTTAGTAACCCTTGAGATGTTTTTCAATAAAATTAACGGTGAACTACCTGAAGAAATGGGTAACCTTAAGAATTTGAAAAAATTGGTCCTTAATGGTAATATGATATCAGGTAAGTTACCTAACTCGTTTTACAAATTATCTCGTCTAGAACAATTAATGATAAGCAGTAACAATTTAGAAGGCCACGTTAGTAATGATATTATTAACATGGAAAACCTTGAAGTTATCAACTTATTTGACAATAACATTACTGGTGAACTTCCACAAGCTATCTTAAAGCTTCACAAATTAAAAGAACTTAATCTTTCTGGTAACGCTATGTATGGTGTTATACCTTCAGAAATTGCAGAAATGAAAAATCTGGAGACTGTTGCTCTATCAGACAACGCTTTCAAAAACGAAAAGTCATTTATCGCTGCTCAAATCAATAAAGACCTTAGAAGCAAACAAACATCTGTTGCTTCAAGAGAAGAATAATAATCGGTGTTTTAGAATAAATTTAGTTTAAAGATGAATTATCCGTTGTGTAAGCAACGGATTTTTTTTGAGCAGTTTTTGCCTTGCTTCAACTTTAGATATTGCTTACTTTAAAACCATGATAGCACCTATACTCGAGAATGAGCGCGTTAAACTTTCTCCCTTAAAATTAGAACACGCAGAACTTCTTTTACCCATAGCCTCTCAGGATAAATTGGTACAATATTCACCTTCAGGCATTGCGACTCCTGCCACATTAAACACCTATATCGCTACTGCCCTTAAACATCTAGAAGAATTGAGCGCAATACCGTTTATCATCTTTGATAAACAAATTAATGCATATGCAGGGAGTACTAGGTTTATGAATATAGACTGGCCCAATAAAGTTCTGCATATTGGCAGCACATGGATTGGCCGAGAATTTCAGGGCACAGGACTTAACACAGAGGTTAAAAAACTCATGCTTTCTTATGCTTTTATTGACTTATATTTTGAAAAAGTAGAATTTAGAGTTGATGAACGTAATATAAGATCCAGAAAAGCCGTCGAGAAATTGGGCGCTCGTCTAGAAGGAATATTAAGAAAGAATGTTTATTTATTAGATGGCTTTAAGCGAAATACTTGCTGCTACGGTATTTTAAAAGAAGAATGGGTCTAGTACAATTTCAATAGTAATGCAGTTTCTTGTTTCTGTACAAAAGAAAAGGTCATAAATCAAACGTTTGAGATAGTTTTTATTTACCTAACTTTAAGAATACATTTAGCGTAACCAAATAACTATCTATAAACCAAATTAGAATGTCTCAAGAAAAAGAACCATTTTCCAATTCAAGAAGATCTTTTGTAAAAACCAGTGCAATTGCATCTTCTATTTTTATTGTTCCCAGACATGTTCTGGGGGGCGTAGGCTACACTGCTCCCAGTGATCAGCTAAACATTGCGGCTATTGGCGCCGGCGGCAAAGGTCGCAGCGACATTATGAACGCTTCTGTTAATGGCAGAGAGCGTGTTGTAGCGCTCTGCGACGTAGATTTTTCTGGCTCAGCCGCTGCTTCTGTAGAATCATTTCCTAATGCAAAACTTTATGCAGATTATCGAGTAATGCTTGATAAAGAAAAAGATATTGATGCAGTTACAATCTCAATTCCAGATCATGTTCATGGTCCCGCAGCCTCATTTGCGATGCAGAGAGGTAAACATGTCTACGTTCAGAAACCTATGACACATAATATACGTGAAGCCAGAATGCTTACTCAGATGGCGCGTGATCAAAAGGTTGTAACCCAAATGGGAAATCAGGGAGGTTCTAATGAACTTCTGGGGATGGTACAAAAATGGGTAGATTCTGGTGTTTTAGGCGAAATTTCTAAAGTACAGATTTGGACGAACAGACCCGTGTGGCCACAAGGTAATGCCATGCCTGAGCCCAATGCCAGTCTAAAACCGGCAGACCTGGATTGGAATTTATGGCTGGGACCTGCAGAAGAAACACCTTATATTCCTAATATTCATCCTTTCAACTGGAGAGGCTGGTGGGATTATGGTACCGGCGCGTTAGGCGATGTAGGTTGTCACCTTGTTGATATTCCTTTTAGGACGTTAAATTTAAAATATCCTACAGATGCAGAATGTAGTGTAGGTACGGTTTACACCGAAATGTGGAATGCAGATTACCATCCCGAAGGCTGCCCTCCTTCTTCTTTTATTACTCTCCATTTTGATGCTACAGATAAAAGTAAATCTCCTATAGAAATGACTTGGAGTGATGGTGGTATACGCCCATCGCACCCGGAAATTATTCCTGCAAATGATGACATAGGTGGTAAAGGAAGCTATAATGGCGTATTGATAACCGGTGAAAACGGTATCATTTCTACAAACATTAATGACAGTTCACCATTAATGCCAAAGCTTTATCTTAATGATGGCACTACAGAATTTGGTCAAGAAGTAGAAGAGAATATAGAACCGGAATACGGTCATCAACGCAAATGGGTAGATGCCTGTAAAGCTGGCTTTAATAGTTCTGAGCATAAAGGTCTAACTTCTTCATTTGATTATGCAGGACCAATGACAGAAACTGTACTAATGGGTAATCTTGCCATACGCAGCTACATGTTGCAAAGAGAAAACAGCCAGGGAAAAATGGAATTCTATGCGCGTAAAAAACTTCTATGGGATGGTGATAATATGAAAATCACCAATCTTGAAGAGGCCAACCAATTTGTAGGAAGACAAAGCTACCGTAAAGGCTGGGAAATTTAACAATTGTAGAGGTTTATAATTCGCTGAAGCTTGCCGCGAAAGACAAGAATTTAGATTTATAACTCGTTAGATTACGTCAAGCTTATTGATGATGAAAATGACAAGAGAATTCTAATATCTTCTGGTACTAAAAACAAAAACCCGAGCTAAAAGCCCGGGTTTTTTCTTATTTATATAATTAAGTACTAGCCGTACTAAATTTATATTTACTTCACTTCTTCAAAGTCAACGTCTTCAACATCGCTGCTGTTTGCGCCACCTTCAGAACTTCCGCCGGCTTGTTGACCTGCATCTGCTCCTGGTTGACCTCCTGCTTCAGCTTGAGCTTTATACATTTCTTCAGAAGCTGTTGTCCATGCTTCGTTGATCTTGTCTAAAGCTGGTTGCACTGTTGCAACATCTTGAGAAGCATATGCTTTCTTCAATTCTTCTAAAGCATCTTCAATTGGCTTTTTCTTATCATCAGATAATTTATCACCAAATTCCTTAAGTTGCTTTTCAGTTTGGAAGATCATACCATCAGCCTCATTCAGTTTTTCAACTTTCTCTTTAGCTGCTTTGTCAGATTCTGCATTGGCTTCAGCTTCAGACTTCATTTTTTGAATTTCTTCTTCTGTTAAACCTGAAGAAGCTTCAATACGAATATCCTGAGATTTACCTGTAGCCTTATCTGTTGCAGATACTTTAATGATACCATTAGCATCTATATCAAAAGTCACTTCAATTTGTGGAGTTCCTCTCTGTGCTGGTGGAATTCCGTCAAGGTGAAAACGACCTATGTTTTTATTATCTGCTGCCATTGGGCGCTCTCCTTGCAATACGTGAATCTCAACACTTGGTTGATTATCTGCAGCTGTAGAGAATACCTGAGACTTTTTAGTTGGTATAGTTGTGTTAGCCTCAATTAATTTGGTCATCACACCACCCATAGTCTCAATACCTAATGATAACGGAGTTACATCAAGAAGCAATACATCTTTTACATCACCTGTCAATACACCCCCTTGTATCGCTGCACCTACTGCAACAACTTCGTCAGGGTTTACACCTTTACTAGGTTTTTTACCAAAGAATTTCTCAACAGCTTCCTGTACAGCTGGGATACGTGTAGAACCACCTACTAATATGATCTCATCAATATCACTTTTTGAAAGTCCTGCTGCTTTTAAAGCTGACTCACATGGTTCTATTGTTCTTTTTACTAAATCGTCAATTAGCTGCTCAAATTTAGAACGTGTTAATGTACGTACTAAGTGTTTTGGTCCACTAGCGGTAGCCGTAACGTAAGGCAGGTTAATTTCAGTTTGTGTAGAAGATGATAATTCAATTTTTGCTTTTTCAGCTGCTTCTTTAAGACGTTGTAAAGCCATTGGGTCTTTACGCAAGTCCATATCTTCTTCAGATTTAAACTCTTCAGCTAACCAGTCAATAATTTTGCTGTCTACATCATCACCACCTAAGTGTGTATCACCATCTGTTGATAATACTTCAAAAACGCCGTCTCCTAATTCTAAGATAGACACATCATGTGTACCACCACCAAAGTCAAAAACAACGATTTTTTGATCACTGTGTTTTTTGTCAAGACCATAAGCTAAAGCTGCAGCTGTAGGCTCATTGATTATACGTTCTACTTTAAGACCTGCGATCTCACCAGCTTCTTTTGTCGCCTGGCGTTGTGCATCATTAAAGTAAGCAGGTACAGTAATTACGGCACGACTTACATCTTGTCCTAAATAATCTTCTGCGGTTTTCTTCATTTTTTGAAGAATCATAGCAGAAAGCTCTTGTGGTGTATATAAACGACCGTCAATATCTACTCTCGCCGTATCGTTATCACCTTTTTTTACATTATAAGCAGCACGATCTGCTTCTTTAGTAGATTCTGAGTACTTATTACCCATGAATCTCTTGATAGAAGAAATCGTTTTTGTTGGGTTAGTTACCGCCTGACGCTTTGCAGGATCTCCTACTTTAATTTCTCCTCCTTCTACAAAAGCAATCACAGAAGGTGTTGTTCTTTTTCCTTCAGCATTTGGGATTACTACCGGCTCGCTACCTTCCATTACAGCAACGCAGGAGTTGGTCGTCCCTAAGTCAATTCCTATGATTTTACTCATCTCGATATATAATTTTAAGTGTTATTAAATTTCGTTCGGTGTGTTTAAGTCAATCATTATGCCACCTAAATCAATATGACAGGTTGTCATAATACTTTTTCGCTACAGCTTTAAAAAATTATTACAGCAGACTAATATGCATTGTCTATTATATTTACCTTTCTAAGTTTACCAATGCTAAAATTAAAAACCCTTATTTCTTCTTTCTTTATATTAATAGGTGCTTACATGCTGTACGGCATTCTACTCTCTATACTATCTCACTTTGTGCCCTCTATAGATCTCAATACCTATAAACAGGATGGTATTTTAGACCTACTTAAATCTAACATGCTCAGGGCATTTGTTCTTATTGTAGTGTTTGCTCCTATTGCTGAAGAAATGATGTTCCGTACGCTTATTGCTCCACGGCATATTGACCTGATACTTTTTATTGCCGTCTGGCCTGTATTTTTCCTGGTTCGTTTTGTTCCACTAGACGTGCACTGGGCGGTGAAAATCACTTTCACTCTCATATTCTTATTTGCAGTAACCTATATAGGGAGAGAATTGCTTCCTAAAAATCGGACTTCTGCCATAAGAAATTGGCTAAATAAGCATAAAAACCTGCTGCTAATTATTACTTCTCTCATTTTTGGCTTTGTACACATCACTAATTATGTAGATGCTTTTACAGTAAACCTTACTCTTTTTCTTCTTATTCTGCCTCGTATTATTGCAGGATTCATACTGGGATTTGTGAAATTAAAAAATACATCTCTCATTTGGTCTATTTTATTACATGCCATGAACAACGGCATGGCCTTCGCTTTTATCATCTTTTTTAGAAATGGTATTTAACTTTTTCTTCACCTTTATCCTTCAGCCCTTTCGTAATTTCAAGGCAAATCAAAAAAATCAATATGAAAGCAGTACAAGTACCCAAACCGGGTGGAGAATTTGAAATTATAGAACGCGATATTCCAAAACCAGAAGCTAAACAGGTTCTTATTAAAGTGGAAGCCTGCGGTATATGCCACAGTGATGCATTAGTTAAAGAAGGTCATTTTCCCGGCATAGATTACCCCAGAATTCCCGGGCATGAAGTTGTGGGAATTGTAGAAGAAGTAGGCGCAGATGTAAAGATGTGGAAAAAAGGCCAACGCGTAGGTGTAGGCTGGCACGGTGGGCATTGTTTTGAATGTGAACCTTGTCGGCGTGGGGATTTCATTAGTTGTAAAAAAGCAAAAATTTGCGGTATTTCTTATGACGGTGGCTATGCCGAATATATGACAGCTCCTCAGGAAGCGGTTGCCATAATTCCTGAAGAATTATCATCATCTGAAGCTGCTCCTCTGCTTTGTGCGGGAATAACGGTTTATAATGGTATGAGAAATTCGGGGATTCGCGCAGGTGACACTGTTGCTGTGCAGGGAATAGGCGGCTTGGGTCACCTTGCCATTCACTTTGCCAATAAAATGGGAATGCGCGTGATCGCAATTTCTACTAGCGATGATAAAAAAGATCTGGCAACCGAATTAGGCGCTCATCAGTTTATTGCGACTAATGATCAGGATGCGGCAGAAGAGCTTCAAAAGTTAGGTGGTGCAGATCTTATAGTTGCCACCGCTCCTTACAGTGATGCGATTTCATCTGTAGTAGATGGTCTTGCCATAGACGGGCAGATGTTGCTCATTGCCGCTACAGGTGAGCCGGTTAAAGTATCGCCTATGCAATTATTGATGGGTAGAAAATCCTTAAAAGGCTGGCCTAGTGGTATTGCACCAGATAGTGAAGATACACTTCGCTTTAGTGCAATGAATGGCACCGTACCCATGATTGAAGAATTTAAGCTTGACGATGTAAAAGAAGCTTACGATAAAATGATCAATAATAAAGCTCGTTTTAGGGTGGTTTTAGTGCCTTAAAACCCGATTTTTGATATAAAAACACCGCTTTTTGGCGGTGTTTTCTTTTTTATAAATACGTATAAAGGCTATTATAAAATTTTACATTTGCAGCCAAGAGAGAGATATGCGTAAAATAGAAAGCATTAGCATTTTTGATATGCTCAAGATAGGTGTGGGACCCTCAAGTTCGCACACATTGGGCCCGTGGCGGGCTGCAAGAAGATGGATTGATAAGCTTAAAGCGAAAGGTAACTTTCACCTTGTTGAGACCATTCATGTAGAATTATACGGCTCACTCTCGCTTACCGGTAAAGGGCATGCTACAGATATTGCGGTGCAGCTTGGTCTTGAAGGTCTAGACCCGCAAACTTTTCCTATTGATGAGATTGTTTCTGTTCTTGAGCGTATAGAAACGAAGAGAAGCATCTCGTTAAATTCAGAATTAGAAGTGGCTTTTGATCCTTCAGTTCATGTTATTTTCAACAGAAAGTTTAAAGAATTTCATCCTAACGGTATCACCTTTCGCGCTCAGCTAAAAAACGGAAAGAAAACTACAGATACATATTACTCTATTGGTGGCGGTTTTGTGGTACAACAGGAACGCCTGCGTTCTAAAATTAAACAGGAAAAATTGAAGGGCTTCCCCTACCCTGTACAAAGCGGTAAAGAGCTTCTAAACTTCTGCGAGAAAGAGAATAAAAAAATATCTGAGATAGTTTATCATAACGAATTATCGCTCGCTTCCGCGGAAGAAATCGACCGCAAATTGCACGATATTTGGCAGGTTATGCTCGATTCTATGTACACCGGTTGTCATACTGAAGGTACGCTTCCCGGCGGACTAAATGTGCGCCGCAGAGCTTTTGACACGCATAAAACACTAATTGAAGACGGTCAATATACCAACTCTGACGAGTGGATCGCTGCTATTAGAAATAAAGAAATAAAATTTCGCCAAATTCTTAAATGGGTTTCGTGTTTCGCTTTAGCGGTAAATGAAGTAAACGCTTCGCTGGGAAGAGTTGTAACTGCGCCCACTAATGGAAGCGCGGGTGTGATTCCCGCAGTAATGATGTACTATATGGTCATTGAAAACCACGATGCAAATTTTCAGGATATTAAACAGTTTATGCTGGTTGCCGGCGAGATAGGAAGTCTCTTTAAAAAAGGAGCAACAATCTCAGCAGCAATGGGCGGTTGTCAAGCCGAAATTGGCGTGTCTAGCGCTATGGCAGCGGGCGCACTTGCAGAACTTATGGGCGGAACTCCAGAACAGGTTTTAATGGCAAGCGAGATCGCAATGGAGCATCATCTGGGTCTTACCTGTGACCCGATAGGCGGACTAGTACAAATTCCCTGTATTGAGCGTAATGCTATGGGCGCGATAAAAGCAATAAATGCCTGCGAAATGGCGCTTGACACCGACGCAAAAAATGCTAAAGTTCCATTAGATAAAGTGATCGAAACAATGTGGCAAACCGCGCAGGATATGAACACAAAATATAAAGAAACCAGCGAAGGCGGTCTGGCAGTAAATGTTGCTTTGAGTGATTGTTAATTACAATCCTTCGATCTCGTGTCTGTGATATTAATGATCTTCCAGCCGCTTTTTACCCAGATCAATTGAAAATTGTTTACACCACAATGACTTAAGCTATTGTCGAGATAAAACTCATAGGGCGTCCACACATTTGCCATTTTGCTGTCTACATTTATTTCATAGCTCAACAGGCGTTCTTCAAATTTGGTTGTTTTAGGTATTGAAGCGATAGCTTTTAGAAATTCGCCATAATCTTCCGATTTTAGCTCATTTTCACCTGATTTTTCAGAGATCGAGTTGAGTTTTATTTCGCCGTAGGTCATTTCGCCCAGAGCGATCGTATCCTGTTTATGAAAAGCTTCAAAAAAGGCATCAACAGCTGCTTTTGCTTCTTCTTTAGTTTGAGCATTTAAACTCACTGTAGTAAGTAAAACTAATAAGGAAATAAGAAACGTATTTTTCATTTTTAAATATAGCTCTTTAGCTAGAACCTTCCTAATTTACTACATTTACCGCCACAAAAAATCTTTACATGTCTACAGCCAAAAAAGAATATAAGCGCATTACGGTAAAATCCCTCACCGAAATGAAAGCTCATGGAGAAAAGATCTCTATGTTAACAGCCTATGATTTTACAATGGCGACTATTGTAGACCGGGCGGGCATAGATGTTATTCTTGTAGGTGATTCTGCTTCTAACGTAATGGCCGGTCATGAGACGACTTTACCTATTACTTTAGACCAAATGATCTACCACGCCTCTTCTGTGGTGCGTGCCATAAAAAGATCTCTTGTGGTGGTCGATCTACCTTTTGGCAGTTATCAAAGTGACCCAAAGGAAGCTTTGCGTTCTGCCATTCGTATTATGAAAGAAAGCGGCGGTCACGCGGTAAAGCTTGAAGGCGGTAAAGAAATAAAAGATTCTATTAAGAAAATATTACATGCCGGGATTCCGGTTATGGGTCATTTGGGTTTAACGCCACAATCTATCTATAAGTTTGGAACGTATACCGTAAGAGCTAAAGAAGAAGAGGAAGCTGAAAAACTGAAAGAAGACGCATTGATGCTTGAAAGAGCAGGATGTTTTGCGGTTGTACTTGAAAAAGTACCTGCTAAACTGGCTAAAGAGGTTGCAGAAAGTTTGACCATTCCTGTTATAGGAATTGGTGCCGGAAATGGCGTTGATGGTCAGGTTCTTGTAATGCACGATATGCTGGGAATGACACATGAATTTCACCCTAGATTTTTACGCAGATATCTAAATCTTTACGAGCAAATGACCGGTGCTTTTGAGCAATATATTAGTGATGTAAAAAGCCAAGATTTCCCAAGCGACGACGAACAATATTAAAATTTATACACTCTCAATTTAGAATTTCTCCACTTTTAAAGGGGAGGTGCCGAAGGCGGGGGGTAAAACTTTTTATTTCTACCCTCCTAAGTAATAAGAAAATCAACCAAAACAGCCCTGAAAACGGAATCCACACATAGCAACAAAGATAATCTGCAGGTTCTGTATGAAGACAATCATATTATCGTGGTGAATAAACGCCCCGGTGATATTGTGCAAGGAGATAAAACCGGAGATACACCTTTAAGCGAAGTGGTAAAAAGCTATATCGCTGATAAATACAACAAACCGGGAGCCGTTTACTTAGGGGTTGTTCACAGGCTAGACAGACCAACCAGCGGTATTGTCGTTTTTGCCCGTACCTCGAAAGCATTGCCCAGACTAAATAAGCTTTTCGCTGAAAAAGAAGCTAAAAAAACCTATTGGGCAGTGGTTAAAAATGCACCGCCAAAAGAGCAGGACTCGCTCATTCATTATTTAAAACGCAACCCAAAACAGAATAAATCATACGCTCACGAAAAGGAAGTAAATGACAGTAAAATGGCGATTTTAGACTATAAAATCTTGAAAAAACTGGATAACTATTACCTTCTTGAAATTGATCTGCATACCGGGCGTCATCATCAGATCAGATCTCAGTTATCTGCAATTGGTTGCGCGATAAAAGGCGATCTTAAATATGGTTTTGACCGAAGTAATAAAGATGGCAGCATTCATTTGCACTCAAGAAAACTAACTATTTTGCATCCGGTACAAAAAGAGATGATGACATTTGTAGCTCCACCACCCTCTGAAGATCCTGTGTGGAACGCTTGCCTGGATTAATGTTCTTTAGCAGTTTGCAACCTCTCTTTCTTTTGTATTCTGGCAACACGCAGGCTTTCAAAAATTACCGCGCTTAAAATTAAACACCCGCCAATAATAGTCCCTGTTTTAGGTACTTCTCCTAAAACGACAAGACCTATTATGATGCCATAAACAGGTTGCACGCTACTAATAATACTAGCCGTTGTGATATTAAAATGCTTGAATGTCATTAAGAACAACGTGTGGCCCAATGCTGTTGTAATTAGGGCCAACGTTAATAAAATAGGTAAAGAATCTACGAGTTCTGTGGGTGATATCGTGACGCTTATGGGCAATAGCAGAACCCCGATAATTATCATTTGATACCACATAAGTAAGCTTCCGTGGTAATTCTCAACTTGTTTTTTCATTAAAATATTTCGCAAAGCATACGCTAAAGCGGAAAAAAGACCAAAAGCTACAGCCTGTGTATATTTATTTTCAAAATCAAATTCTGGTACCAGAAAGAATATCCCTGCAATTACCAGCAATCCCAATAATAAGTGAATTTTTTGAAATCTCGTTTTCAGAATTATGGGGCTTAAAATACTCGTCCAAGTTGGGTAAGTATAAATAGTGAGCATCCCAATCGCTACGGTGCTTAACTGCAATGCCTGAAAATAAGCCGTCCAGTGAATTCCAAATAAAATTCCGCCAAGAAGAATAGTCCATCGATCTTTTTTAGCGATCTTAAGATTTATCTTTTTCCACTTTAAAAAAGCAAATAATAATAATCCTGCTAATATCGCACGTAAACCAATTGTAAGCGGCGGCCATAAATTGATTGCTCTGCCCAGAACTCCACTAGTGCTTATGAGCACCATGGCAATATTAAGCTGAATTAAATTCTTAAGAAAAGGAGATATTTTGCCCATTAACGGATCAAAACTAAAGCTTTTTCTCTAATTATATCTGCCACAGGTCGGTTTTCAATTCGGCTGTCAAGCCAGGATAAAATGTCGAGGTATAGAAAAGCTCTGCGCTCATATGGGTCGTTTTCATAAACCTCTAGGCGTTTCCTCAATTTCTTAAATTCGTCTTTCAATTCACCGGGGAAAATATCTCCAAGGTTTCTAAGGAATTTGATCATCTCTTTTTGCACCTCGTGCATGTCATTCATTTTGATCAAAAACTTATAAGTGCTTCTCAATAATGTTTCAAGATGATAGTCCATTCCCGCTTCATAATGTGCCACAAGATTAAGTATGCGTGCAAAACACATAAGGTCTTCTCGCAACTTTAATGATTTATTATTAATTATTTTTTCGAGAAAGAAAATACATTTTTTATGCTCCCCGGCGCCAAAGTACAAACTGGCTATTTTATAATAAAAAACCATTACATGATGCTCATCAAGATGATTTCCCAGGGACTTTAAACGTTTTAAAATTTCGTCAACAAGATGATCATCGCTGGTAAAATCACCAACCATAAACTTCATATTGAGCTTGTTTGAATAAACATAAAGAAACTCCAGAGTCTCCAGATTATCACTTTTTGGGAAGTCAGGATCTTTTAATTTTTCTAATAGATTTTCAAGAACTTCTTTAAACTTTGTGTGGTGCTTCAGGTAGAAAAGCGACTCCAGCAGATAGTGATTCCCTTTTAAATAAAATACGGGATTGCGACCTATCATCTTAGGATTTTCATCAAATAACTCTACATAACGAGTTGCATATTTAAAGCACGAAATAAAGTCCTGAATTAAAAAACTGTACCACAAATAAGCTTTGTACAGCCACAGCTTCTCGCGAAAACCCAGCGAATTGATATCATAATCGGGTAAATGCTCATTAAAATAGGTCGTGATCTCCTGCTTTTCTTCATCGCTGCGCACGTAACCCATTTTTAGCATTATACCATAAAGCTGAAGCGAAAGATTAGACAATTTGCTGGTCATCATATTCTGTTGACTCAGCACTTCGGCCTCATGAGAAAGTTCTTCCGCACGCGTGCTCATACTACGCGTGATATATTGTGATTCTATAACTTTTTCAAGCTCAACAATCTCGTAAGCGACGTTTTTCTCTTCATTCTCAATCGCCATTTGTTTTGCTTTATCAAGCAACTTTAAACTTTGTTGATAAAGTCCTTTTTGATATAAAACAGTGGCAAAATCGAGTTGTTCTCGTATAAGAACTCTTATATTTTGATGAGCAGGACTCAGCCTCAGGCTTATGAGAACCTGTTTGTATAAATGCGCTTTAAGATTAGAAAGTTGCTGTTTCTTGACAATTCCTTTTTTTAAGATTTCGCTCTCATCATAAATATTCATCTTGTCAAGCAAATTAAAGAGCTGCAAATATTTTGATTCTGCATTGCCTTCAAGTCTGCCCACGTATAGTTTAAATTGACGCTTTTCAGATTTTGAAAGCGACTTCACTAACGTAAAGAGCGGATCTTTTGTATCATTTGCTGTTGTAATGATTTTACGCATAAATAACTGAATATCAACTATATAAAAATCAATAAAAACCCTTAAACATCGTAGGCTTTTTCTTTAAGGTTGTACCAAATTTACTACCAATATATATATTCACACTTAAATTGAGAAAAAAACCACTATGAGTGATAATAAAGTCCAGATCTTTGACACAACCTTACGTGATGGAGAACAGGTTCCCGGATGTAAGTTAGATACTAAACAAAAATTAGTTATAGCAGAACGTCTGGATCTTCTGGGCGTTGATGTTATAGAAGCAGGATTTCCGGTTTCTAGTCCGGGTGATTTTAAATCTGTTGAATCAATTGCAAAACTGGTTAAAAATGCAACGGTTTGTGGTCTAACCCGTGCAGTTAAAAAAGATATTGAGGTGGCTGCAGAAGCTCTTAAATATGCAAAAAGACCTCGTATACATACTGGTATAGGCACAAGTGATTCTCATATTCTGCATAAATTTAAATCAAATCGTGAAGCTATTATTCAACGTGCTATTGATGCTGTAGCTTACGCGAAAACATTTGTAGAAGATGTTGAGTTTTATGCTGAAGATGCCGGCCGTACCGAAAATGAATATCTGGCAAGAGTTTGTGAAGCCGCAATAAAAGCGGGTGCTACGGTATTAAATATACCAGACACCACAGGTTATTGTCTTCCTGAAGAATATGGCGCTAAAATAAAATACCTTAAAGAGAACGTAAAAGGCATCGAGAAAGCAATACTTTCCTGCCATTGTCATAACGATCTTGGTTTAGCAACTGCCAACTCAATTGCCGGGGTGATGAATGGCGCAAGACAAATAGAATGCACAATAAACGGTATAGGAGAGCGTGCAGGAAATACTTCGCTTGAAGAAGTGGTAATGATCTTAAGACAGCACCCTTATCTTGATCTTGATACAAATGTAAATTCAAGATTACTTTATGACACAAGCCGCATGGTGAGTGAAAAAATGGGAATGCCGGTTCAACCTAATAAAGCAATTGTAGGTTCTAACGCCTTTGCGCACAGTTCTGGTATACATCAGGATGGAGTGATCAAGAATAGAGAAACCTATGAAATCATGGATCCTGAAGAAGTAGGTGTGACAGAAAGTGCAATTGTACTTACTGCCCGTAGCGGTCGCGCTGCCCTAGCCTACCGTTCTAAAAAGGTAGGTTATGAACTTACTAAGATACAACTTGATGTAGTTTACAAAGAATTTCTGAACTTTGCAGACCGCAAAAAAGAGATTCTTGATGATGATATTCACGAGATCATGCGAGTTACAAATATTCAAACAGCAGCAATAGCTTAAATAATTTGCTCAAGGCGGGTAGAAAATCGGCTAAAAGCATTTAAAAAACGCGTTTTAGAGTTCAAAAATCAGTAGATTTTTTAGCTCAGCGATATTATAAAATGGCAGGAAAAACACTTTTTGATAAAGTATGGGATGCTCACGTAGTAGACACCGTATCAAACGGCCCACAAATACTTTACATAGACAAACATTTAATTCACGAGGTCACTAGTCCACAGGCTTTCGCCGAACTAGAAGAACGCGGAATACCAATCGCTCGCCCAGACCAAATTGTGGCAACAGCAGATCACAACACACCTACCGTAGATCAACATTTACCGGTACGGGATGCGCTTTCGCGAAATCAACTTAAAAAACTTTCAGAAAACTGTGAGAAACACGGCATAACGCTTTACGCTTTAGGTCATGAATACAATGGTATTGTACACGTTATGGCTCCCGAATTAGGAGTTACACAACCGGGAATGACCATGGTTTGTGGTGATAGCCACACCTCTACTCACGGTGCTTTTGGTACAATTGCCTTTGGTATTGGTACTAGCCAGGTAGCACAGGTTTTTGCCAGTCAATGTCTTTTACTAACTAAGCCAAAAAAATTACGCGTAAACGTAAATGGCAAACTGAAAAACGGAGTTCTGCCAAAAGATGTAATTCTTTATATTATCTCTCAAATCGGGACTAATTCAGGTACAGGATATTTCTGTGAATATGCAGGAAATGTTTTTGAAGAGATGTCTATGGAAGGTCGTATGACTGTGTGTAACATGAGTATAGAAATGGGAGCTCGAGGCGGAATGATCGCGCCAGATCAAACCACTTTTGAGTATGTAAAAGGGCGCAAATTTGCACCTGAAGGAGCAGAATGGGACAGAAAACTGGCTTATTGGAAAACGCTTCCTACAGATGACGATGCAGTTTTTGATCAGGAATATTCATTTGACGCGGCAGATATAGAACCTATGGTTACTTATGGTACAAACCCGGGAATGGGAATCAAAGTAACAGGGCGCATACCAGACAGAAATGATATTAATCTTGAGAAATCCCTTGCATATATGGGATTACATAAAGGTGAATCTTTGATTAATAAACCTATTAATTATGTATTTATAGGAAGTTGTACAAACTCCAGAATTGAAGATTTTAGAATTGCTGCAAATTATGTTAAAGGAAAGCAGAAAGCGCCTAATGTTAATGCATGGCTAGTTCCCGGCTCCAGACAGGTCGCCAAGCAACTTGTTGATGAAGGACTCGATAAAATATTTACAGAGGCCGGTTTTGCCTTACGTCAGCCTGGTTGCTCCGCGTGTCTGGCAATGAATGATGATAAAATACCGTCAGGTGAATACTGCGTTTCTACTTCAAATAGAAATTTTGAAGGTCGTCAGGGACAAGGTGCGCGAACAATTCTTGCAAGCCCGTTAATGGCAGCCGCTACTGCGGTAGAAGGTAAAATTATAGATATTACTAAAAGTCTCAACTAATGGAAAAATTTATAAAACTTACAGATACAGCAGTTCCATTACCTATTGAGAATATAGATACAGACCAGATCATTCCTGCGCGCTTTTTAAAAGCTACAGACAAACAGGGATTTGGAGATAATGTATTTAGAGACTGGAGATATAATAAAGATGGATCAGAAAATAAAGATTTCGTTTTAAACGATGATACTTTTTCAGGATCTGTTCTCGTAGCTGGTGATAATTTTGGTTGTGGATCGAGTCGTGAGCATGCGGCGTGGGCTCTGGCTGGCTACGGGTTTAAAGTAGTAATTAGCAGCTTTTTTGCAGATATTTTCAGAGGAAATGCATTAAATAACGGGATTTTACCAATACAGGTTACACCTGATTATTTATCTAAATTACTAGCTGCTATTCAGGAAAATCCAGAAACCGAGATCACAATAGATCTTGAAAATCAGAATTTACATTCTCCTGCTGGTGTCATGCCTTTTGATATTGATCCTTACAAAAAGGTTTGCATGATAAATGGATACGATGACATTGATTTTCTGATAAGTAAAAAAGAAAAAATAGAGGCCTTCGAGCAATTACAGTCCGTATAAATAAAATATCTTTACATTTAATTTTATAACTTTAGGGAACCTATTATAGGGTTCCCTAATCTGTTTTTTTAATTATTACCATGAAATACAATATTGCACTTCTTCCCGGTGATGGCATTGGTCCTGAGGTTACTGCCCAGGCAAAAAAAGCTTTAGATGCAATTGCTGATATATATAACCATACTTTTATCTATACCAAAGCTCTTGTAGGTGCTGTGGCAATTGATGAAACGGGTAACCCTTTACCTGAAGAAACTATAGATATTTGTGAGGCAAGCGACGCTATTTTATTTGGTGCAATTGGCCATCCCAAATATGACAATGATCCTTCTGCTAAAGTACGTCCCGAACAAGGCTTATTACGTTTGCGTAAATCACTTGGATTATTTTGTAATATAAGACCAGTTAAGGCATACGAGCGATTGATTGATAACTCACCGCTTAAAAGAGAAATAATCTCAGGAACTGATATTTCGATCTATCGCGAATTAACAGGCGGTATTTATTTTGGTGATAAACATTTAAGCGATGACGGGCAAGTCGCAAGTGATGGCTGTTCATATTCAGTTGAGGAAATATCAAGAATCGCACATCTTGCTTTTAAAGAAGCTCAAAAAAGAAGAAAAAAGTTAACGCTGGTAGATAAAGCTAACGTCCTTGAAACTTCGCGTTTATGGCGTAAAACAGTTACTGAAATCAGTAAAGAATACGCTAATGTAGAATTAGATTTTCTTTTTGTAGATAATGCAGCAATGCAAATGATTCTTAACCCGAGTCAGTTTGATGTAATTCTTACGGAAAACTTATTTGGAGATATTATAAGTGACGAAGCCAGCGTTATTGGTGGATCGATAGGATTGTTAGCTTCAGCTTCGGTAGGTCTGGAGAATGCTTTGTTTGAGCCTATTCACGGTTCGTTTCCTCAAGGAGCAGGAAAAGATATTGCAAATCCATTGGCATCCATTCTGTCTGCAGCGATGCTTTTAAGACATTTAAATTTAAACGAAGAGGCTGAGATAGTTGAAAAAGCAGTTGAAAAATCACTGGAACTAGGAATTACAACCAAAGATATTAATCCGGAAAAAGCATTTCCTACCTCAAAAGTAGGTGACTTTATAGCCGATTATATTACACATCCTGAAGATACTAATGTAAATTTTAGGAATGTTCATATGGGACAGAGTACGATAATCTAGATATCTATTAGAATACTAGAATATAAAAAATGCGGTTCATTATGAGTCGCATTTTTTATTTAAATTTTTCACACCACCACGTTTATTTCATTTATTTCTGTTTCGTATTTCTTCGGTAACAATACTTTTTTGATCAAATTATCAAGATGCAAGAACCTGCTCAATTTATAAAAAGGCAATATAAAACTAAGTAAAGATATTTTGGAAAGTCCTAGTAATATTCTTACTCTGTCCGGAATAATCAACTTTTGTCCTTCAATCAGTACAAAGTATCTAACCGTTCCCAAATGCTTTTTATATTGTTTAAAGAGATCTTTAGTATATTTACTTTTCTCCAGATCATTTGCTAAATGCTCCTCTCGCTGAACAAGCCATGATTGATAATTAGGTGCCAGATCTTTTAAGCGCATCCGCTCTCCCACTCTGAA
Source organism: Leeuwenhoekiella sp. A2 (assembly GCF_047946655.1). Lineage (GTDB taxonomy): Bacteria > Bacteroidota > Bacteroidia > Flavobacteriales > Flavobacteriaceae > Leeuwenhoekiella. The sequence goes on along the minus strand of NZ_CP172311.1, from coordinate 3,311,497 downwards.
GAACACATTATAAATCTCTTCTTTTTCTTCCGAAGTTAATTTTCTTTCCAGCACCTCAAACGAAGCTATGGAATAATAAATAAGCATAAAAAGCACATCTCGATAAGCCCAGTCTGGTATTTTACTTTCTCGGGAATTTTCAACAGCTTTATGTATATGATAGATAGAATCAATACTCTTTAATGAAGTTGTTTTATCTGCAAAGATTATTTTTCTCGCATAGGTAACTGTAGAGAACAAACGCCCCAACGGATCTGCAGGCAATTTCCCGGTGAAGTAGAGCCAATCAACCGCTTTATTTAAAGCAAATTCTGCCGCCGCTCCCGCAAAAATTAGCAGAACAGTATCGCTTTTTCCCCATATCTCTCGAATAATAGAATCGTCTTTTACAAAATTTTCCATAGGCTTTAAAAGATAACTAAAATCACGCCTTTTTAGTATCGCGTTTCTCTTACAATTTGATTGGTATAAAAAAAGGGAGCAATTGCTCCCTTTTAATTGTAAATAAATAGTTTCTAATTATTTTAAATCGAAACGATCAAGGTTCATCACTTTGTTCCAAACTGCAACAAACTCATTTACAAAGCGATCTTTAGAATCATCAGATGCATATACTTCTGCAAGTGCACGCAATTCTGAATTTGAACCAAAAATAAGATCTACACGAGTACCTGTCCATTTCACCTGACCAGTAGCGCGATCTCTACCTTCAAATAATTCATCATCTTCAGAAGTTGCCTTCCATGTCGTTCCAAAATCAAGTAGGTTTACAAAGAAGTCATTTGAAAGTGTTTCAGGACGATCTGTAAATATACCGTGCTTAGAACCATCATAATTTGCATTTAGCGCTCTTAAACCTCCAATTAAAACAGTCATTTCTGGTGCAGTCAAATTAAGTAACTGAGCTTTATCAACAAGAAGTGCTTCTGTCGCTACGCTGTACTTTCTTTTTGCAAAATTACGGAAACCATCTACATGAGGCTCAAGTGCTTCAAAAGCCTCTATATCAGTCTGCTCTGCACTTGCATCTGTACGGCCAGGCGCAAAAGGTACTGTTAGTTCGTAACCAGCATTTTTAGCCGATTTCTCAACTGCGGCACAACCTGCTAAAACAATAAGATCAGCCATAGACACTTTCTTATTGCCAGATTGAGAACTATTAAAATCATTATAGATACCACCAAGTGTATCAACTACCTTCTTCAATCTATCAGGATTATTAGCCTTCCAGTTTCTTTGTGGTTCTAACATTATGCGACCACCATTAGCACCACCACGTTTATCTGAATTTCTAAATGTAGAAGCTGATGCCCATGCTGTAGAAACAAGTTCTGCTATTGATAAGCCTGAAGCCAAAATATTTTCTTTTAGAGCAGCAATATCTTGCTCATTTATCAACTCATGATCAACCGCAGGAACAGGATCTTGCCAGATCAATTCTTCCTGTGGTACTTCAGGACCCAGGTATCTTTCAATAGGGCCCATATCTCTATGCGTTAGTTTAAACCAGGCACGAGAATAAGCATCTGCAAATTCTTCAGGGTTTTCTAAAAAGTGTCTTGATATTTTTTCATAAGCAGGATCAACTTTTAAAGAAAGGTCTGTTGTCAACATGAAAGGAGCATGCTTTACGTCTGGCCTGTGTGCATCTGGAACCGTACCTGCACCTGCATTATCTTTTGGTTTCCATTGAAAAGCTCCGGCAGGGCTTTTTGTTAATTCCCAGTCAAAACCAAATAGATTTTCAAAATAAGTATGACTCCATTTAGTAGGAGTATTTGTCCATGCACCTTCAATACCACTGGTAATAGTATCTGCGCCTTTACCTGTTCCAAATTTATTTTTCCAACCCAAATTCTGCTCTGCAATTCCTGCTGCAGCGGGTTCTTCTTCTATATATTCTAAAGGATCTGCGGCACCATGAGTTTTACCAAAAGTATGACCGCCTGCAATTAATGCTACAGTCTCATAATCATTCATTGCCATACGGCCAAAAGTCTCACGAATATAATGAGCAGACTCAAGCGGATCAGGGTTACCATTATGTCCTTCAGGATTCACATAGATCAATCCCATATGGGCAGCACCAAGAGGGCTTTCTAAATCTCCTTCTGCATAACGCTCTTTGTTACCCAGCCATTCTGTTTCAGAACCCCAGTAGATATCTTCTTCCGGCTGCCATACATCTTCACGACCACCGGCAAAGCCAAACATTTTTAATCCCATTGACTCATGTGCACAGTTACCAGCTAAAACCAATAAATCTGCCCATGATAATTTTTTACCATATTTCTTTTTAACAGGCCATAGAAGTAAACGAGCTTTATCAAGGTTAGCATTATCTGGCCAGCTATTTAAAGGTGCGAAACGTTGAGAACCTGAACCGGCACCACCACGACCGTCTTGTATACGATACGTACCTGCACTATGCCATGCCATACGAATAAAGAAAGGACCGTAATGCCCGTAATCTGCAGGCCACCATTCCTGGCTGTTAGTCATTAATCCGTAAATATCATTTTTTACTGCCTGTAAATCTAATGTTTTAAATGCTTCAGCATAATTGAAATCCTTGTCCATAGGATCAACTTTATCTGAATTTTGACGCAGTATATTTAAGTTCAGTTGATTAGGCCACCAATCTTTATTACTTGTGCCTCCACCAGCAACATGATCCATTTTGTCATTCAAAAATGGGCACTTTGCTGAAGATTCGTTAACCTCCCACACTTTATGAGTTCCGGATAGCGAATTTGATTTATCTTCCATTATTGTCGATTTTTGTTATTAAAGCACGAATTTACAATATTTAAGTCGATAGTTTTTATCTATCTTTTTGATTTAGAAATAATAAAAAACTATTACTTTTTTATATAGGCCTTAATTTACTAAAAAGATTTAAAAGATAAATTATTACAGAGTATGCAGATCTGAAATATTGCTATGGATATAGAAGCATCTTAATGTGTTCTCCTTATAATTTTTTGCGCAGAATTCTGCCCGGATTTCTCCTGATATTTAACTATTACGAAAAGGTAAGAATTGTAAAACCACCCATTTCTGTCCGTAATTTACAGATTTTCGGAATCGAAAAATCCGTCTACAGATGCCAAAAATTGCGTCTGTACGGTCAAAATCGGTTAATAATTTAGATATTTCCTGAAGTCTTGAAAAAGTCTGCCAATTTTCATCTACTAGTTTGCGTAAGTATTGAGGGCATTTGAATACAACTACAACATAATCTAGCATTCACTTCTATACTTCTTCATAATCTCTTTAAATAAAGTTCCTGTAGAAGGCGGTGTATATGAGACAGCATTGGCACCTGCCTTAATAACCTGAGCTATTGTCTCTTCAGTTTTTCCGCCGGTTGCAATTATGGCAACATTTTTATCGATCGAGCGTATTTTTAAGATAATTTGAGAAGTATTTTCACCACCAGAAACATTGAATATGTCTACTCCTGCTTCAAGTCTTCCTTCAATATCATCAAGTTCTGAAACTACCGTAATTGTTACGGGAATATCAATTTTCTGCTTTAACTCCTTTATTAAATCATTGCTTGCAGGTTTATTGATCACCACACCTAAAGCACCTTGAAATTCCGCATGAAGGGCTAATTCTACAGATCGCAAACCTGAAGTCACACCTCCTCCTACTCCACAAAAAATAGGTTTATCTGCAGCGGTAATCAAAGCCTGACTTATAATAGGTTGAGGAGTAAATGGATATACCGCAATTATAGCATTGGCATTTGTATTTCTTATAATCGCGATATCTGTACTAAAAAGAAAAGATTTTAAGAGCTGCCCAAAGACCCGAATTCCTGAACATTCATTGATAATCTCAGGTACAGTCACAATGTTTGTGCGGAGTTTGCTGCCAAATGCGGGAATAAGATCTTCCTTTTTCATCACGTTTTACTTTTATCTAAAATGATGAAAAAACAGATACCTAATTCTTAGGCTTTTGTTAAAAGAAACTAATTAAAAACAACGCAGTTATAACTTTACCAGAGATCTCATTTTGTCCTTAATTTGTTCAAAACCCGGATTATGAATACTCCCTACATGGGTATGCTTTTTCCCGGCTTCAGGGGAATAACTACCCTCCTGAACCTGACCTCCTATAATTTGATATGCTTCGCGAAAAGATTTGCCCTGCATAACCAAATCATTAATACTATCAACCGTAAATAGATATTTGTATTTATCATCTGTTAGGTCAATGTCTTTCACTTCTATTTGAGCGATTGAATAATCAAAGATCTCAAGAATATCTTTCATAGTCTCAATAGCGCTGATGGTATTTTCTTTTAGCAATTGATAATCCCTGTGATAACCGCTGGGAAGATTATTTGTAATTAAGATCATTTCGCTGGAAAGCGCCTGAATTTTATTGCATTTCCCCCGAATTAACTCAAAAACATCCGGATTTTTCTTGTGAGGCATGATGCTGCTTCCGGTGGTTAATTTCTCCGGAAAGCTTATAAAACCAAAATTCTGACTCATATACAGGCAAATATCCATTGAGAAACGCGCTAAAGTATTTGCTAGTCCGCCTAAAGTTGCGGCAAGCGTTCGCTCACTTTTACCACGAGCCATTTGTGCTGCGACCACATTATATTTAAGCGTGTTAAAACCCATTTCCTGAGTTGTGAATTCGCGGTCAATAGGAAACGAACTCCCATAACCTGCCGCAGAACCTAATGGATTTTGATCTACAACTTGTTGGGTCGCTTTCAGCATGATTAAATCATCAATCAGTAATTCCGCGTAAGCAGAAAACCAAAGTCCAAAACTGCTGGGCATAGCAACCTGTAAATGTGTATAACCGGGCAAAAGCTTTTCCTGATTCGTTTCTGCCAATTGCATCAAGGTTTCAAAAAGGGAGATGGTACGCGCCTTTATACCTTGTAAACTATCTTTAAAATATAACTGTAGCGCCACCAGTACCTGATCATTGCGAGACCGTGCGGTGTGTACTTTCTTTCCGGTATCGCCTAAAGCGGCGGTTAATTCGGCTTCAATTTTACTATGAACATCTTCAAAGTGATTTTCTATAATAAAACTGCCATTTTTTATACTCTGGGCGAGCTTTTCTAGCTCTGGGAGGAGGTTTTCAAGTTCGCTTTTATCAAGAATTCCAATTTTGTGAAGCATCTTCACATGCGCCGTCGTTGCCTGCACATCATACGCTGCGATATGCATATCGATCTCGCGGTCGTTGCCTACCGTAAAATTCATGATCTTATCGTCGATGCTTATTCCTTTATCCCAGAGTTTCATAATTTGTTTTTTCCTCCCCTAACCACTCTCAACGGAGGGGAATTTATTAATATATTGTTTCTGTGTAAAAATAGATGATTTCTCAGTTGTACCAACTTTGAAATGACTGGTTGACCTGCAAGGTTTCTATCAACCTTGTAGGTCTTTCCTGTTTTATTTTCGATTGCTAAAACTTACAATTATATAAACCTACAAGATCTTTGAGACCTTGCAGGTTGATTAGATTCCCTAAGGTATTTCCGGTTCCCATAATATTTTTATGAGCAGTTTGAGATTCTGTTCCGATAGCTATCGGAATAAATTCAGAATGACGCTTTCAATATTTTATTCTAAGCCTAAAATAATTATTGTTTATTTATAAAAGTGAACGATTTAAAAATCGTTCCTCTTCAAAACGACTTGGCGACCTGCAAGGTTTTGTCTACCTTGTAGGTCTTTCCCATTTCAATTTTGATTGCTAAAACTTACAATTATATAAACCTACAAGGTCTTGGAGACCTTGCAGGTTCCCATTCCATTACAATATTTTACTTAAAAGTTTAATATATAAATCAATCCCTTCTTCTATCTCGTGCACATAAATAAATTCATCTGCACTGTGCGAGCGTGTGCTATCACCTGGACCTAATTTAAGTGACGGACAAGTTAAAACTGCCTGATCGCTCAAAGTAGGTGAGCCGTAAGTGGTTCTTCCTAATGCTATTCCGGCTTTTACGAGTTCATGATCTACTGGAATACTAGAGGAATTTAACCGCAGACTACGAGGTTTTAGCTCATCACAGGGCGATTTTTGCTGTAATAAGTCGGTTATTTCTTGATTTGTATATTTATCATTTACCCGAACGTCTATAACCAAACTCACATCTGCCGGAACCGCGTTATGCTGTTTCCCTGCATTGATCTGCGTTACAGTCATTTTGACTTCACCCAGAGCTTCCGAAATCTTTTCAAATTTAAAATCCCTGAACCATTCCAGAACAGGAATCGTTTTATAAATCGCATTATCAGTATTGGGATGTGCTGCGTGTGACGGAGTTCCTTTTACAACAGCATCAAAAACAACCAATCCTTTTTCGGCTACAGCCAAATTCATTAATGTGGGTTCGCCTACAATCGCAACATCAACAGGCGGAATAACCTTTAGCATACTATTAAGACCATTTGCGCCGCTGCTTTCTTCTTCCGCGGAAGCGACTAAAACCAGATTATATTTCAGATTTTCTTCGGCATAAAAATTAGTGAAAGTTGCAATTAATGAAACCAAACAACCGCCTGCGTCATTACTTCCCAAGCCAAATAATTTTCCATCTTCAATATCCGGACTAAAAGGATCTCTTGTGTAACCATTATTAGGCTGAACGGTGTCGTGGTGACTATTTAATAAGAGCGTGGGTTTGCTTTCGTCAAAATATTTATTTGTTGCCCAAACGTTATTTACAGTTCTTGTAAAGGGAATCCCGTATTCCTTAAACCAGTTTTCTATATGCGTCGCGGTGTTATCTTCTTCTGACGAAAAAGACTGCGTCGAAATTAAATTTTGCAGCAGATCGATTGCTTTTTGAGTCAATTCTGTTATGTTCATAAAACTAATTTGGTGAACGGAATGTTATTATTACTGAGCATTTCAGGTTTTCCTAACCGTACCTGATCTACACCGCCTTCTAATGCATAAAAACAATTATGAAGTTTGGGCAGCATCCCGTCTGCTACTATTTTTTGAGCGACTAGATCTCTATAAGTATCTGTATCTATACTTTCAATAACCGAACTTTCATCTTCAACATCAAGTAAAACACCGGCTTTTTCAAAACAATAATACAGTACAACTTCGTATTTTTCTGCAAATGCACGGGCTATCTCACAAGCAATCGTATCTGCATTAGTATTGAATAACTGACCGTTACCATCATGGGTGATCGCGCAAAAAACAGGAGTAAGTTTGGCACTAAGCAATGAATCTATAATTTGATCATCTACTTTTACCACATCACCCACAAAGCCAAAATCTACTTCTTTCACCGGCCTTTTAACCGAAAGCACCGTATTGCCATCTGCTCCTGAAAGACCGATAGCATTACAGGAATGACTTTGCAACTGTGCTACAATATTTTTATTGACTTTACCGCCATAAACCATTGTGATCACATCAAGAGTTTCGGCATCTGTAATTCGCCTTCCCTGAGTCATTTTCACCTCAATCCCTAGTTCGTTTGCCATTTGTGTGGCCAGTTTCCCGCCGCCATGAACCAGAATTTTAGGTTCCGGCAACTGAGCAAAATCGGCTATAAATGCCTGCAAATCTTCCTCTTTCTCTATAATATTCCCGCCTATTTTTACAATATTCAGTACAGGTTTCATATTACATGTGAGAAGTTAACTTATGAGATTTTAATATTTCGCCAGACTGTGCGGTTTCCAGAATTTGCTTTAAAACGACCTGAGCCGCAAAAGTCCGGTTATTTGCCTGTTCTATAACCAAAGAATGATCGCTATCAAGAACAGCATCTTCTACAATTACATTACGCCTTACCGGCAGGCAGTGCATAAATTTTGCTTCGCCCAATTTTTCTTTGGTAATCATCCAATTTTCGTCAGTATTTGTGATCTTACCGTAATCTGAATAGCTGCTCCAGTTTTTCACGTAAACGAAATCTGCATCTTTTAGCGCTTCTTCCTGATCGTAAATTACTGTTGAATCTTTTACAACTTCCGGGCTCAATTCATAACCTTTAGGATGCGTGATCACAAAATCAATATCCATCATTTGCATCATTCCTGTAAATGAATTTGCCACAGCTTGCGGCAAAGCTTTAGGATGCGGTGCCCAGCTCAAAACGACTTTTGGTTTCTTAACCGTATTTTTTTCAGTAATTGTAATTGCATCTGCAAGCGCCTGCAATGGGTGCGCCGTAGCACTTTCCATATTTACAACCGGTACCGAAGCGTATTTTACAAAACTGCGAATCACATATTCAGATTCATCTTTTTCTTTATCTGTCAACGTAGGGAAAGCACGAACGGCAATAATATTTGCATATTGCGAAATCACCTGCGCGGCCTCTTTTATATGTTCTGAAGTATCTGCATTCATCACCGTTCCATCTTCAAACTCGAGTTTCCAGGCATCGCTATTGAAGTTCATTACTGTTACTTCCATACCCAGACTACGTGCTGCTTTTTCTGTACTTAAACGCGTACGTAAACTGCTATTAAAAAACAACATCACTAATCTTTTATGATGGCCCAAATGCTCAAAAGCAAACGGGTTTTTCTTTAATTCACGAGCCTGCGCGATAAGCGCGGGCAAATCTTCTATGTCTGTAAGTTCGGTGTATTTTTTCATTATTGATATTTAATGTGGCTTCGACAAGCTCAGCCTGACATATTTGCAAATTTTATTCTAAAGCCTAAATAAGACTTCGAAAGGCTCAGTGTTACAATTCAGTTTCAGATTGACGTTAGTTTAAAACCTGCTCCAAGGCTTCAAAAAACCGGTCAAAATGGGCTTTTTTCATCGTTAAAGGGGGTAAAATCCGCAATAGATTTTTGTTTTTTGCGCTTCCGGTGAAGATGTGGTGATCGTAAATAAGTTGCTTGCGCATCGGGCCCACTTCAAAATCAAATTCTAATCCCAACATTAATCCGCGGCCCTTTATTTTTTTGACTTGTGGAATATGCTCCGCTTTCGCGAAAAAATATTCAGACATAATTCTGGCGTGTTCCATCAGGTTTTCCTTTTCTAAAACATCCAGAACAGTAAGCGCAGCTCTGCACGCCAAATGATTGCCGCCAAAAGTTGTTCCCAGCATTCCGTACTCAGGCTTAATGGAAGGGTGAATTAAAACCCCGCCAACAGGAAACCCGTTGCCCATACCTTTTGCCATCGAAATAATTTCGGGCTCAATATTATACTCCTGGAAGGCAAAAAACGCTCCTGTACGCCCAAAACCAGCCTGAACTTCATCAGCGATAAGCATTGTACCATACTTTTTACAAAGTGCATCTACGCCTTCATAAAATGCCGCGGTACTTTCATCAAGTCCGCCAACTCCCTGAATAAATTCGAGAATTACAGCACAAATATCTTCTTTTGAAAGTTCATTTTCAAGCGCTTCCAAATCTCCCAAAGTGAGAAAAGCAACTTCCTGTTGAGCATTAATGGGAGCAACGATCTTAGCATTGTCTGTAGCGGCTACAGCAGCAGAAGTTCTTCCGTGGAAACTATTGGTGAATGAGACCACTTTTTTTCTTCCTGTAGCAAAAGAAGCAAGCTTTAGAGCGTTCTCGTTAGCTTCTGCCCCACTATTGCACATAAATAACTGGTAACCATCACATTTCGCGAAAGCAGGCAAACGCTCACCCAATTCTTCCTGTAACGGATTCTGAACCGCATTGCTGTAAAAACCTATTTTTTGTACCTGATCATATAAATTTGCAACATATTCAGGGTGTGCATGACCTATAGAAATAACGGCGTGACCGCCATATAAATCAAGATATTCGACTCCTTTTTCGTCATAAACAAAAACATCTTTTGCATTAACCGGAGTTACATCATAAAGTGGATAAACATCAAATAAACTCATTTTTGCTCCAGTTTTATATTGCTTATTTTGTTGTACGAAGCGACCATTCCCTGTATTAATGACGAACTCAGTCCCTTATGTTCCATCTCATTTAAACCTTCTATGGTACAACCTCGTGGTGTGGTTACACGATCAATCTCTTCTTCGGGATGATTACCGGAATGAATCAACAAACTTGAAGCTCCATTACAAGTATGCATAGCAAGTTCCTGAGCTTCTTTTGAGTCGAAACCCATTTGTATTGCCGCCTGAGTTGTTGCACGTATCAGGCGCATCCAGAAAGCAATCCCGCTTGCACAAACCACAGTTGCAGCCTGCATCAAGTGTTCAGGAATAATCAAGGAATTCCCTAAACGGTTAAAAATAGCCTCAGCAACTTTAATGCGTTTCATGCCTTTCTCGTTGCTGCTTAGGCAGGTCATAGATTGACCTACAGCAATCGCAGTATTTGGCATCGCCCGAATGATAAATTGATCGGGACCAACAACAGCTTCAATTTGGTTGATCTGATAACCAGTAATTGTTGAGATCAAAACATGTTTGTCTGTCAATTCTCCCTTTATGCTTTGAAGAATATTTTCTATCTGGCTGGGTTGAACAGCAAAAATGATAATGTCTGACTTTTGCACCGCTTCCACATTATCTGCAGTAACAAATACATTTTTATACTCCGCCCATTCTTCAATGGCTGCCGGATTTCTTTTGGTAAGATATAATGTCGTTATTGCATTATTTGTAACCAAACCTTTTGCAATGGCAAGACCCAGATTACCGGTACCAATTATGGCTATTTTCATTGTCGTTTATTTTGTTTCCTCACCCTTAAAGGATGGTTTTTCGCTAAAGCGAAAATATTTATTCTTTACCTCTCCGTTTCCGCTTTGCCGAAACACCTCTCCTAAATTAGGAGAGGAGCTTTTGTTTAAAAATAGGATGCTTTTAGTTGTAATCCTTCGGTTTGTGGAAGTCCAAAAACAAGATTCATATTTTCTACTGCCTGTCCCGATGCGCCTTTTAATAAATTATCCATCACACTACTGATCAATAATTTGTTGTTGTGCGTATGCAAATGAATTAGACATTTATTTGTGTTTACCACCTGCTTTAAATGAAGTTCGTCCTCTGAAACAAAGGTAAACGGAGCGTCTTCATAGAATTTCTTGTAAATAGAAGTCACCTCTTCAAGATCACCGTCAAAATAAGTGTACGCTGTTGCGAAAATTCCTCTGGAAAAATCGCCTCTATTGGGCAAAAAATGGATTTCCTTAGCGAAATTTCCCTGCAAGCTTTTTACCGACTGATTGATCTCACCCATATGCTGATGAGTGAAGGGTTTGTAATACGAAAAATTATTATCTCTCCAGGTAAAATGCGTAGTAGCAGAAAGTGAAGTTCCTGCACCGGTCGCACCGGTAACCGCATTTACATGCACATCATCTTTAATTAAACCTGCATCTGCAAGCGGAAGCAATGCAAGCTGAATCGCTGTTGCAAAACAACCCGGATTTGCAATAGAACCCGCTTCTTTAATCGCTGTTTTATTTAATTCGGTTAAACCATAAATAAATTCGCGACCTTGAAATTGTGCATCTGGTTTTAAGCGAAAATCATTACTGAGATCTATAACAATAGTACTTTCAGGAAAAAGATGTTCTTCTAAAAAAGCTTTTGAATTTCCGTGTCCTAAACATAAAAAAACAACATCTACAGCCGCATTTACCTCACCTGAAAATTTCAGATCTGTACTGCCCAATAAATCCTGATGAATCTTACTAACTGCATTACCCACATTAGAAGTGCTGTAAATAAAATCGATCTCCACATATTGATGATTCAGCAAAATACGTATGAGTTCGCCAGCCGTATATCCCGCTCCACCTATGATTCCTGCTTTGATCATTTCTCAGCGTTTACGTGGTTATAGATTTTGTTCTGATTTCCCAGAATTTTTATAAATCCTTTCGCGTCATCTGCCGTCCAGCCTTTGTTCATTTCGCCATAAGCGCCAAAAGAGGCATTCATCAAGTCATTATCAGATTTTATTCCTTCTAAAGTAAACCTGTAAGGATTTAACGTCACATAAACATCACCATTCACATTTGCCTGACTGTCGTTTAAAAAAGCTTCCATATTACGCATCACAGGATCAAGATATTGACCTTCATGTAAATGCATGCCGTACCAGTTTGACATGTAATCTTTATGCTGCATTTGCCATTTGGTCAACGTGTGTTTTTCGAGCAAATGGTGCGCTTTTATAATGATAATAGGAGCTGCGGCTTCAAAACCTACACGACCTTTTATACCAATTATCGTATCACCCACATGAATATCACGACCAATACCAAATTGTGAAGCAAGTTCTTGTAGTATCTCGATATTTTTTACCGGTGTATCTTCGTTGCCGTTAACAGCGGTAAGTTCGCCATTAGTGAAAGTAAGAACAACCTGTTCCTTTTCGTGCTTTTGCACTTGAGAAGGATACGCTTCTTCCGGTAAACCTTTATGTGAAGTAAGTGTTTCGCTTCCACCTACGCTGGTTCCCCAAAGTCCGCGGTTTACAGAATACTTAGCTTTTTCCCAGGCCATTTCTACGCCCTGACTTTTTAAATATTCAATTTCCGCTTCACGCGAAAGTTTTAAATCTCTAATAGGAGTTATAATTTCAATTTCAGGAGCGAGCGTTTGAAAGATCATATCAAAACGTACCTGATCGTTACCGGCGCCTGTGCTACCATGAGCAACATATTTTGCACCAATAGATTTTGCGTAGTTGATTATCTCAACCGCCTGAATGATACGCTCTGCACTTACTGAAAGCGGATAGGTGTTGTTTTTTAAAACATTCCCGTAGATAAGATATTTCACAACCTTATTATAAAAAGTATCTACAGCCTGAACGTTTTTATAGCTTTTTGCACCGATTTTTAGTGCTTTTTGCTCGATTTCGTCAATTTCTTCCTGTGAAAATCCGCCGGTGTTAATACTTACGGCGTGTACTTCAAAACCTTTTTCTTTAGATAAATATTTGGCGCAGTAAGAAGTATCTAAACCACCACTGTATGCCAGAACAAGCTTATTCATGAGTTTTTACTTTTTCTTTTTTAAGAAACAAGGTTTCTTTTATACTTTTTAATCGCGTGAAATTTTTGCTGTTGACTTTATTTTCCTGTTCGGTCTTTACTTTTTCTTTCTCTTTTGCAGGATCATACAACATGCCTGTGCATAAGCACATTTTTTGCTCTGTACGTTGCAGAATATCATAGTTGCGACAAGTCTGGCAGCCTTTCCAGAAAGTAGGATCATCTGTTAGTTCTGAAAAAGTAACAGGGCGATAACCCAGATCACTATTGATCTTCATCACAGCCAGACCGGTTGTTATACCGAAAATTTTTGCGTCTGGATATTTCTTTCGCGAATGCTCAAAAATCACCTTTTTGATGTCCTTTGCCAACCCCCGACTTCTATAATCAGGGTGAACAATAAGTCCTGAATTTGCCACAAATTTGCCGTGACCCCAGGCCTCTATGTAGCAGAAGCCTGCAAATTTATCGCCGTCTAAAGCGATGATAGCGTTCCCGTTTTCCATCTTAGTGATGACATATTCAGGTGTGCGCTTAGCTATACCGGTACCACGAACTTTGGCCGATTCTGCTATTGTATCACAAATTAATTGTGCATATCCCGCATGGGACTTATTGGCAATTACAATATCCATAATGCTGTAATTGAAAAATTAATAAAAAGATTTTGATTTACCGTTGTGAAAGAAACCGGACTCACCTTAGTTTCATTAAATTTTGCACCCCTATGGGGCGACGGCGGCATAGCCTAAATGAATTAGAATTGCCATTATTATGGTCAATACTAAAAGCTAAAAAATGAAAAGGAAAAGAAAACATTGAATTAAAAATAAATATTGGTAACTGAGTGATGGGCAATTATATACGCGCACAACGACGAGGACGTGGTGTGCGCCTACTGGGAGTTACCGGTAATTTATTTTCATTAGTAATCATAAAACGAATGTAGAACATTTTTTTTATAATGTATCTAAAATAGTATTAAAATTCAATTTCTATCCATAGAAATCAATTCTTCCTAAAAATCAATTGCTTGAAATATTAATTAAGCATTAAAGAATATAATCTGTACTTACGAAATTAGATTTTTTAGTGTCCAGAAGTTCGTTAAGAATGGCATTGTTATATTCATTGTCTTTTGAAGCCACAAATGTTCTAATAGAAAAAGAACGCAGAGCATCGTGAACACTTAGTGTACCTACTGCAGAATCTTTTCTACCGGTAAAAGGATACACATCAGGACCACGCTGGCAAGAACTATTTAAGTTAACTCTACAAACCAGATTTACCAATGTGTCAATAAGTGGGGCTAAAGTTTTAACCTCCTTACCGAACAAACTAACCTGCTGACCATAGTTAGATTCTGCCATGTCATCTAAAGGCTCGTCAATAGTTTTGAAAGTTAAAATAGGAACTACAGGGCCAAATTGCTCCTCCTGGTACACCTTCATATCTTTAGAAACCGGAAATAAAACCGCCGGATAGATGTAATTATCGGTCTTTTCACCCCCTTTTTCGTTGATAATCTCAGCTCCTTTTGCAAGCGCATCATCTATTAATCCCTGAATATAAGCGGGTTTATCAGGTTCTGGAAGCGGAGTGAGTTTAACACCATCTTCCCAGGGTAATCCAAATTTTAAAGCGTCGACAGCTTCAGAGAATTTACGGTTAAAAGTTTCAGCTATATTTTCATGAACATAAACCACTTTTAAAGCAGTACAACGCTGACCGTTAAAAGATAGCGTACCTGCGATACATTCTGAAACCGCAAGATCAAGATCTGCATCGGGTAAAATTATAGCAGGATTTTTAGCTTCTAAACCTAAAACTAAACGCAAACGGTTCTTTTTAGGATGTAGGTTTTGTAAAGCATTTGCTGATGAACTGTGACCAATTAGTGCCAAAACATCAACTTTACCAGTCTTCATAATGGGTGAAGCCACTTCGCGACCACGACCGTAAATTATATTTACAACCCCGGGAGGAAAACTTTCCTGGAAAGCTTCCAGAAGTGGTGATATTAATAAAACACCGTGTTTAGCGGGTTTAAAAATTGCCGTATTTCCCATGATTAATGCAGGGATCAACAGGCAAAAAGTTTCATTTAGTGGATAATTATAAGGCCCAAGACACAAAACAACACCTAACGGACCTCTGCGAATGTGTGCATGAATTCCATCTTGCTTATGGAATTTTGCACTGTCACGATCCATATTTTTGTAATCTTCTATGGTATCGTAGATATATTCAACTGTACGGTCAAACTCCTTTTGAGAATCGGGATAATTTTTACAAATTTCCCACATTAAAAAATTAACAACCTCTTCTCGCTTGGTTTTCATTTTTTCAACGAAAGCCTCCATACATTTTATGCGGCTTTCAACCTTCATTGTAGGCCACAAGCCCTGACCTTTATCATAAGCGTTTGAAGCAGCTTCAAGAGCTTCTAATGCTTCCTTTTCGCCCAATTGCGGAACAGATCCTAAATGTGTAGGAGCATATGTACCATCAACTTCTGTACGAATTGTAGAAAAAACATCAGCGGTTTTACCGTCCCAGCTTACAAGTTTACCATCAACGAGATATTCACGCTGTTCTATGGGTTTTACTTTAAATTGAGAAGGTATTTTTTGATCGGTTAGTTGTTGGTCCATTTCGTTAAATTAAAAATTCAAAAAGGTTGGGTTTATCGTTTAAATATTCTCCGTAAAAATTACGAGTTTTCATTCTATTAATCAAAGGCTCAAGGTCTTCTTTACGTTTAATTTCGATTCCTACAACAGCAGGACCATCTTCTCTACTCGTCTTTTTAGAGTATTGAAAGAACGTAATATCGTCCTCAGGACCCATAATTTCGGCTAAAAACTCCCTTAAAGCTCCCGCTCTTTGCGGGAAACGCACAATAAAATAATGCTTTAGTCCCTGATACAATAAAGCGCGTTCTTTAATTTCTGCGGTACGTGTAATATCGTTGTTACTACCGCTTACAATGCAGACAACATTTTTGCCTTTAATTTCTTCAGCATATTGTTCAAGAACAGCGAGAGTAAGCGCACCCGCTGGTTCTACCACTATCGCATCTTTATTGTAGAGATCAAGTATGGTCTGGCAAACTTTACCTTCTGGCACGGTTACCATTTCTGAAAGATATTCTTTACAGATATTAAAATTGCGGTCACCCACACGCTGTACAGCCGCACCGTCAACAAACTTCTCGATCATAGATAAGGTTGTATTTTCCTTATTCATGATTGATGTTTTCATAGATGGCGCACCTTCCGGCTCAACTCCTATAATTTTTGTATTTGGCGAAAGCAAATGGAAAACCGTACTTAACCCGGAAGCCAGTCCGCCGCCACCTACAGGAACAAAAACATAATCAATCTCTACATGTGATTGCTCAATTATCTCTAGCCCTACCGTAGCCTGACCTTCTATAATTTTCTCATCATCAAACGGATGTACAAATATTTTACCTTGTAGATCGCAGGCTTCTTTTGCTGCTTTGTAAGCATCATCAAACGTGTCGCCAGTTAAAACGATCTCTACGTAATCTTCGCCAAACATATTAACCTGCTCTATCTTCTGTTTAGGAGTAGGTGCAGGCATATAAATAGTACCCAGAATATGAAGTTTAGCACAGGCAAAAGCTACGCCCTGAGCGTGATTACCTGCACTCGCACACACAATTCCCTTCTGTCGATCTTCTTCACTAAGTGAATTTATCATGTTGAACGCTCCACGAATTTTATAAGAGCGTACCTGCTGCAAATCTTCACGTTTAAGTAATACGTTTGCACGAAACTCACGTGAATAACTTAAACTTTTCATCAAAGGTGTAACCAGGGCTACTTCTTTTAATGTCTCTGCAGCTTCTTTAACAGATTCGAGCGACGGGAAATATGTGGTCTTTGTGTTACTCATATTTGGTCTTTACAATTTATGCTAAAACCGATTCTTCTTTCTCGGTAACGGTTCTTACTTCTTTCATGGCAGTCATTGACTCACGTAACCACGCTCCTACTTCTTCTACAGGATGATTGCGTATCTCATCATTTACTGCGATCAACTCTTTATTGTCAACCTGATTTCCTTTCGCGAAAGCTTTACCAATTACATCTGTATCTATCTTTGTCATGAAGTCTTTCAACAAAGGTTTACATGCATGATCAAACAAATAGCAACCATATTCTGCAGTATCTGAAATGATGCGGTTCATTTCAAATAATTTTTTACGAGCGATGGTATTTGCAATCAACGGAGTCTCATGAAGTGACTCATAATAAGCAGATTCTTCAATAATACCGGCATCTGTCATAGTTTCAAAAGCAAGCTCTACTCCTGCTTTTACAAAAGCGACAAGCAATGTACCGTGATCAAAAAATTCTTGTTCGCTAATTTCTGCATCTGTAGCTTCAGTTTTTTCAAAAGCTGTTTCACCGGTTTCTGCTCT
Source organism: Leeuwenhoekiella sp. A2 (assembly GCF_047946655.1). Classification (GTDB taxonomy): domain Bacteria; phylum Bacteroidota; class Bacteroidia; order Flavobacteriales; family Flavobacteriaceae; genus Leeuwenhoekiella. The sequence goes on along the minus strand of NZ_CP172311.1, from coordinate 3,294,087 downwards.
CCATTTTAAAAGATTAGCATCATCATTTGCCCAATCTTCCATCATAGTTTTAGAGAAGTGACCAGACATAATATCATCCATATGCTTCTCAAAAAGCGGGCGCATAGTTTCTTTTAGTTCTTCTGCAAGCTGAAAAGCTTTGATTTTAGATGGATTATTAAGACGATCCATCATATTTGTAATACCACCGTGCTTTAAAGCTTCAGTAATCGTTTCCCAACCGTATTGAATCAATTTCGCCGCGTAAGCAGGCTCAATTCCTTTTTCTACCATTTTATCAAAAGACAAGATAGAACCGGTTTGTAACACACCACAAAGTATGGTTTGCTCACCCATTAGATCACTTTTTACTTCAGCGACAAATGAAGATTCAAGCACACCTGCTTTGTGACCTCCTGTAGCAACGGCGTAAGCTTTTGCCTGATCCAGACCTTCACCTTTAGGATCGTTCTCAGGATGCACAGCAATTAATGTAGGCACACCAAAGCCCCTTTTATACTCTTCACGTACTTCTGAACCAGGAGATTTAGGCGCTACCATAATTACGGTAATATCCTTACGCACCTGCAAACCTTCTTCTACAATATTAAAACCGTGACTATAGGTAAGCGTAGCACCTTCTTTCATCAAAGGCATTATAGTCGTTACAACATTTGTATGTTGCTTATCTGGAGTAAGATTTAAAACTACATCAGCATCTGGGATAAGTTCTTCATACGTCCCAACAACAAAATCATTATCTGTCGCATTTTTATAAGAAGCGCGTTTTTCTTTAATCGCCGCTTCACGCAATGTATAAGAAATGTCAAGACCTGAATCACGCATGTTAAGACCTTGATTTAAGCCTTGAGCACCGCAACCCACGATTACAATTTTCTTTCCTTTAAGAGCTTCTACACCACTTTCAAATTCTGCTGCCTCCATAAAACGGCACTTCCCCAGCTGTGCCAGTTGTTCTCTTAGGGATAAAGTGTTAAAGTAATTTGCCATAATCTTTTGCCCAAAATGATGGGACTTTTTTGGTATTAGGTTATTGTTTTATTTGCCCTTTTACAGGTTTTTTTGTTGAGGCTTACCTCATTAAATATTTACTATTCAAGCCGATTTTTACACACTTTCGACCGAAAATTCGGCTAAAAGAGTCGATATTTTCATTTCGTCTTTTGTAACCGCGATTCTGCCAGAACGTACAAACTGCATAATCCCGAAAGCGCTAAGTTCGCGATATAATAATTCGATCTCGCTGCGTTTGCCTGATTTCTCAAGAACGAAAAATTCACGATTTACAGTGACAATTCTAGAGTTGCTTTCTTTAATTATATTCTGAATCTGGCGCTCTTCAAACAAAAGGTCTGATTTTATTTTAAAAAGACAAGCCTCAAGAAATATTGTTTCTTCATCTGTATGGTAAAAAGCTTTTATTACTTCTACCTGTTTTTCCAACTGACCAATTATCTTTTTGATCTGTTCTTCGGTTACATTAATTACGATGGTAAAGCGTGAAACTCCTTCAATTTCTGAAATAGAAGTGTTTAAACTCTCGATGTTAATATGTCTTCTCTGGAAGATAGCCGAAATACGATTTAATAGACCGATATTATTTTCGGTATAAATCGAAACTGTAAATGTTTTTGTTGCGCTCATAACTAACTTAATCTAATATCTGAAACCGAAGCTCCCGATGGGATCATAGGAAATACGTTATCTTCTTTTTCTACCATAACTTCAAGAAAGTAAGCATCTTCTGAAGCCATCATAGCTTCAATTGCAGCTGGTAAATCTTCTCTTTTAGTTACTTTTTGAGCTTCTATATGATATCCTTTTGCGATAGTCACAAAGTCTGGATTGATCATATTAGTTGAAGCATAGCGTTTATCAAAAAACAGCTGTTGCCACTGGCGCACCATTCCTAAAAACTCGTTATTTAATACGACGATCTTCACTGGAACCTTAGTCTGAAAAATAGTCCCCAATTCCTGAATTGTCATCTGGTAACCGCCGTCACCTATAATCGCAACAACAGGTCTTTGCGGAGCTCCCATTTTTGCACCTATTGCTGCAGGAAGCGCAAAACCCATAGTTCCTAAACCACCGGAAGTAACGTTACTTTGTGATTTATTGAATTTTGCATAGCGGCAGGCGATCATTTGATGCTGACCTACGTCTGAAACAATAACAGCATCGCCACCACTCACTTTATTAATACCTTCTAAAACCTCGCCCATAGTAAGACCCTCTTTAGTAGGATGAATATCATCTTTTATAATTTGATCATATTCTGTAGCATACATATCTTTAAACTGCTGATGCCACTCATCGTGCTTATTCTCATTTAGTAACGGCAATAAAGCCGCAAGAGAATCTTTGCTATTCCCAAGAACAGCAACATCAGTTTTTACGTTCTTATCAATTTCGGCGGGATCTATCTCAAAATGAACGATTTTAGCCTGTTTTGCGTAGGAATTAAGATCACCAGTCACCCGGTCATCAAAACGCATCCCGATCGCAATAAGAACGTCGCACTCATTAGTTAGCATATTAGGCGCATAATTACCATGCATACCTACCATACCTACGTTTAAAGGATGATCTGTAGGTATTGCAGAAACCCCTAAAATCGTCCATGCTGCAGGAATACCAGACTTCTCAACAACAGCTTTGAATTCTTCTTCAGCTTTGCCTAAAATAACGCCCTGACCCCAAACGATCATTGGCTTTTTAGCATTGTTAATCAAGTGGGCAGCTTCCTGTAATTTCGTTTTATTAACAACAGGAATAGGCTTATAACTGCGAATACCTGTACACTTTTGATACACAAAATCAAACTCCTCAAACTGAGCATCTTTTGTAATATCTATAAGCACGGGTCCCGGGCGACCGCTTTTTGCGATGTAAAAAGCTTTCGCTAATATTTTTGGGATCTCAGAAGCTTTTGTGATCTGATAATTCCATTTTGTAACCGGAGTTGAAATACCAATAATATCAGTTTCCTGAAAGGCATCACTACCTAAAAGATGTGAAGCTACCTGTCCTGTAATACAAACAATAGGCGTAGAATCAATCTGCGCATCTGCAATTCCTGTAACAAGATTTGTAGCCCCGGGACCAGAAGTTGCTATCGCTACTCCTACTTTACCACTCACGCGCGCATAACCCTGAGCGGCATGTGTTGCGCCTTGCTCATGACGTGTAAGCACGTGATGCAATTGATCCTGGTATTTATAAAGCTCGTCATAAACAGGCATAATGGCACCGCCTGGATATCCATAAAGAATATCGACTCCTTCTGCAAGCAAACATTTTATGATCGCCTCTTTTCCTGTTAACCTTTCGGTAACAAGTGTATCCTGTGCCTGTAACTTAATTGTTTGTGTCTCCATAAGCCAATTCTAGAATTCATCCGTCACGCAGCCTTTAGATGCAGACGAAACTGTTTTTGCATATTTATAAAGCACGCCACGCTCAAACTTTAATTTGGGAGCCTGCCAGTTTTGTTTTCTTTTTTCTAATTCTTCATCAGAAATTTCGATATTAATCGTATTCTTTTCGGCGTCAATAGCGATAATATCGCCATTTTGCACCAAAGCGATGTTACCGCCTACTTGTGCTTCTGGCGAAACGTGACCCACCACAAAACCATGAGAGCCACCAGAGAAACGACCATCTGTTATTAAAGCAACCTCTTTTCCCAGACCAGCTCCCATAATTGAAGATGTAGGTTTAAGCATTTCTGGCATTCCCGGTGCTCCTTTAGGACCTTCATAACGAATGATAACAACATCACCTTTTTTTACTTCACCAGATTTGATCCCAATATTTACTGCTGTCTCACTATCAAACACATTTGCCGGACCTTTAAAATAAAGTCCTTCTTTACCAGTGATCTTTGCAACAGCACCTTCTGTTGCCAGATTACCAAAAAGTATTCTTATATGTCCTGTATCTTTTATTGGGCTTTCAAGGGTACTTATGATATCCTGATCTTCTAAAAGATTAGGAACATCTTTAAGATTTTCGGCCAGGGTTTTACCGGTTACTGTAAGACAATCGCCGTGAAGCATATCATTATCTAACATGTATTTTAAAACTCCGGGAATACCACCCACGCCGTGTAAATCTTCCATTGAATATTTACCGCTTGGTTTTAGGTTTGCTAATAAAGGCGTATTGTCACTTATTCTTTTAAAATCATCAAGAGTAAACTCTACATGCGCAGCTTTCGCAATAGCTAAAAAGTGAAGCACCGCATTTGTAGAACCACCCAGCACAGTTACCAGTCTGAAGGCATTCTCTAAAGATTCTTTAGTAACAATATCTGAAGGCTTAATATTTCTCTCAAGCAGTAAGCGCAAAGCCTCTCCCGCCCTAATAGATTCCTGTTCTTTAATATTGCCGTCACTTACAGCAGGATTTGATGAATTAAAAGGTAAAGACATCCCTAAAGCTTCAATCGCCGAAGCCATTGTATTTGCTGTGTACATACCACCACAAGCACCAGCACCAGGGCAAGCTTTATGAATTACTTCTTTATATTCTGTCTCATCTATCGTACCCGCTACTTTTTGACCAAAGGCCTCAAAAGCCGAAATTATATCTAATTTTTTACCGTTATGACAACCCGAGGCAATGGTGCCGCCATAAACTAAAATAGACGGTCTGTTTAATCGCAACATCGCCATTAAAGCTCCCGGCATATTTTTATCACAGCCTACAACTGTAACTAAACCATCATAACTCATGGCCTCGACCACAGTCTCCATAGAATCTGCGATTAGATCTCTTGAAGGCAGCGAGAAACGCATACCCGGAGTTCCGTTAGAAATACCATCACTTACACCTATGGTATTAAAAATCAAACCGACCAAATTTGCATTTTCTGTTCCTTTCTTTACGAAAGTTGCTAAGTCGTTAAGATGCATGTTACAAGGGTTACCCTCATAACCTGTACTTGCAATGCCTATTAAAGGTTTTTTTAAATCATCATCTGTTAAACCGATGGCGTGTAACATTGCCTGTGCTGCCGGCAGTGTAGGATCCTGAGTTACTGCTTTACTGTATTTATTTAATTCCATAAATGTTATTCTACTTCGAAATTATATAATTGATTCTTGTTCTTGTCTTTGATTTGAAATTGATATTAAAGGTCAATCGTTAACACTTCTATTTAATTTACTGAATTTCAATTAATTAATACTAAAAATTCTACTAAAGCCAGTGCCAAAAACTAATCAGAATTGACCGATTTTAGTATCAAAATGACCGATTTTGTCAAGGCTTTATTCCATAAAAAAACCTCCTGCTTCTACAGAAGGTTTATTGTATTTATAAGTTATTCTAAATCATTGATTTCTTACTATTTTATTTTTTAGCGCATATAGCACCAGACCTATGCGACTTCGCACTTCCAGCTTTTTAAAAAGTGTATCTCTGTAATTATCTATCGTTTTAGGACTAAGACACATGACGTCTGCAATCTCTTTATAGGTCTTATCAGAACATGCGAGCTTCATAAATTCAAGTTCACGTGACGAAAAGTTATCTGCATCTGTATCTTTTCCTTTATTGTTCACACTATCAAGAAGAGCCTGCGTAACATGATCTGAATAATAATGACCTTTCTCTATAACCTCATTTAACGCCATCTTTAAAGTCTCAGGATGAATATCTTTAATTAAATACCCTTTACTACCTAAACGCAGCATTTGGATTATAGTATTTTCATCATCATCCATAGACAATGCAAGAACATCTATATGTGGTTTATGTTTATTTAACCAGGCGATGGTTTCAAAACCATTCATAACAGGCATATTGATATCAAGCAAAATAATATCAGGATCCTTGCCTGCGACATCTAATTTATTGATCAGATCATTACCATTTTTTGCCATAAATAGCACATCAAAACCTTCGAAACTATTGATAAGACCCTGAAGGGATTGGGCAAAGAGCACATGATCGTCTACTATACCTATAGTTTTGATTTTCATAATTTTAAATTATTCTTCAGTACGTAAAGGAACCGGGGGAATTACTACCCTAAATTTACTAATTCTTTTAAAGATTTGTTAATTTATTTTAGAACTTAAACTTTATACGCTCCTCAAGTACTTCATTTTAAGGTAAGTACCTGTTTTAGGCTTAGAAGTTATATCAAGCTGAGCCCCTATTAATTTTGCGCGACTGCTAATATTGAGCAAACCTGAATTTTTAGATATTGTGTCCATATCAAAACCCACCCCATTATCATGCATATCAATTTGTAGTATGTCCTGAGAAAAACTCAGATTAACTACAAGCAGATCTGCTTTTGCATGCTTAATAACATTTGCAAAAAACTCCTGCACGATTCTAAATAAAACAACCCGGTCATTTTTGGGTATATCCCAAACAGTACCATCAATTTTGAGTTCGGTTTTAAGAAAGTTTATACGCTCAAAACGGCTGAGTTCGTTCTCAATACTTTCAATTAAACTTACATTATTAAGCACCTCGTTATTGAGACTTTTAGACAAAGCACGCACTTCCTGAAGCGACTGAGCAACCAGACTTTTTACTTCGGTAATATGTAAAACTTCTTTAAGATCTGCCTGTAGCATATTAAGCTGCATATTAGCCACAGAAAGTAGTTGACCTATATTATCATGCAACTCCCAACTTACATTCTTTAGCGTATTCTCCTGAATCTCAATCTGTGTACGAGCTACCTCCTCTATATACTTTTTTTCTGCAGCATTCTTCTCATCTATAAATTTAAGTTTACGCTTTTGAAATATGAGGAATAAACACACCACAGTAATTAGCAATATGAGCAAAACCACAGAACTGGCCGCTATGAGCACTTGTAATTCTTCAGAATTTATTACCTCTTCTACTTTCATTTAATGTATTTTATCTTTTCTGCATTGAGATAAATTAATACGGCACTCAAAACTAATACTGCTAAAAAAAGAACAATAGCTATTAAAATTATTAACGCTAAGATGAATTGACTACTCATTGGGGTGAATTAGATGTTCTGTATATGATTTATGGGTTTTTATAAAAGCTATTGCAAAACAACAGTATTGAAGACTGTTAATAATAAAGAGCACAACACTCCAAATGGCAAGATTCTCTTTTACCATAAAGGTTATTGCGACCTCAAAAGGAAGATAGGTAACACAATAAACAAGTAAACCAAATGAAACCCAGAAATAGGGTGAACTTGTAATATGCATTACCACATCACGATTTAGCATTTCTATAAAATAGAAACACGCAGCAACTGTAATTAAAACAGCGCCCAGCGTATAACTGTTGTTCAAAAATTCATAAGAGAAGTTTTGAATAAAAATCGCGTCAATTAGCCAGAAAATCGTGTAAATAAGCAATAAAATCAGTAAAATATTTCTTCTTGACCTTGTAAACATTAAACTGCTATACCACCACAAGAAAAATGCAAAATGAACTAAATAATAAATATTATAGGGTATGTAATTAGGAATCCCCAATACGGGATAACACATACCGGCAAAAAATTCATTGAGTGCTACGTAACATAAAAAAAACAGTACATATTTTAATTTTGTGTGCTTAAAATGGTTGTACTTAATAATACCTATTACCGCTGCTATCAGTTCTAAATATTGAGAGTAAGAACTCAGTTCTTCCATCAATTGCTGTTTTATGATTTATTATTGAGGATAGCTCGCTTGTGGCGGGTTTCCCTGATGACCTCTGTTTAAAGGCGATATTGATGTAATATCTGATCCCTGCATGCTAAAATTAAAAAAGCTACCAGTCTGCTTATCATTTTTAACACCCGTAGGCACAATAAAAACAGTACTATAACCTGCAACCTTTTGATCTGGATAATCCATAGGATACGCTCCCTGATAAATTCGCAGGCCTTCTAGTTTATAGCCTTGTTCATTTGCCTGTTCTTCCGCGTAAGCGATATAATCTTTTAACTCCTGAACAGACCACCAGCTTGAACGATTATCTTTTTTACCAATGGCAGAATCTATAGCCTGCACTCTAGTGCGCGTATATGTCTCGTCTAGCACCATCGCTTCCTTACTGCTTATAACACCACTAGGCGGATCTGTTTTTGCATCAGATTTTGGGCCATTTGTACATGCGCTTAAAGCTATAAATACAAAGAATACTATCAATTTATTGCCATGGTTAATCAAATAAGTTTTCATGTAAAAAGGTTTATGAAGGTTAGACAATAAAAGTACTCTAAAATCTGCCTATCACTAGTACCCATCAGGTAAATAGGGGCAAATTCCCCGCTCAACCGCAGTAAAATCACCCGCACTCTTAATTGCAATTAATCAATAAAATATGTGCTTGAGCGTTAAATCTATTCAGTTGGTCTAATCGTATAATTTATGACGCTGCGATGCCTTATTATTGCTTGATTTTCTTATTCAAATTAAGAAAGACACCATTTTAAACTCCTCTAATTAATTAATTAAAAAATAAATGGAAAGAATATTGGAATACGGCAAAATCAATATTTTACGTCTTGTACAACGCGGGCAGTATATGGGCCTTATTCACAGCCCCGAAGAAACAGAATACCCCGAATTCATCCATTCACTCTGGACCTCCTTTTTAAGCAATCATGAACTGGGCGAAGAAGCACAACGTTTAGACTTTATGCTGGGCAGGGGCGATTCTATACAATTGCTTAGCGACGCTTTAGAAGACTCAAGTTTACTTGAATTTAAAATTTATTAAATCTCCCGGTCTTTTCTGGGCAAGCGTATTTATCGCCATTTCGGTTAGTTGTAAAACACGCGGGTAACCACCGGTCACCTGGCAATCGCGCATTAAAACAATGAGTTTTCCTGCAGGGGTAAGCTGTACCGTTCCCGGCACAACAGGCCCTGTGATTATACCCTGCATGTTATTGGGCAGCTTTTCATCAAGCTGAATTGCCATACGATTACCTGTTTTTGAAACCGTAAATGTGTCTAATAAAAAACGTTGTTTTATAGTTTCGGGGATTTGCTTCCACTCCGGTCCTGTGAAAACTTCAATTCCCGGTTTAAAAATTCCGCTTTCGCGAAAGCTTACTCTGGCACTTTTCTGGTTTTTGTATTCCTGAGCTTGCACAGACAAATGATCGCCCTTTTTAAGCCTTACCGTATCTGTGATACCGTCATACATACTGCGACTTTCAAGTTTAACATCACTTAAAAATCCGTCTTTGATAGCGAGATAACTTCTAAAGCCGTTTACTATACTTTTAAATCGCAAAACAGAACCTTTTGCCGCGAAGTAGGCTTTGTCATTTTCAATAGCCACGTCGTTCAATTCTGTTAAAAATTTAGCTCCGCTTAAAGCGAAATAACAGGTCGCGTGAAATTTTAAAACAGGTCCTGTCATGGTGATTTCTAAAACGGCAGCGTCTTGTTTATTATTAAGCAACAGATTTGCTTTCTTTGCCGAAAATGAATCCATCACTCCACTTTGAGGAACACCAAATTTAGCATAACCAAATCGTCCTAAATCCTGAATAGTTGAGTAAAAACCCGGTGATAAAACCTCGATAAAATCGCTCATTTTATTTCCGATTTTAAGGTGTATTTGCCCGATTTTACAAGCTCTGAAATTTCATCATATTCTTCCTTTTCTACCTCGTAAAATTTAATGAGATCTCCTGCAGAAAAAGGACTTGGGTTTTCAGCATTGGGATCAAAAAAATTCAAGGGACAATTACCTATAATTTGCCACCCGCCAGGACTTGATTTTGGGTAAATCCCTGTTTGATTTTCAGCGATGCCAACAGCCCCTTTTTCTATCTTTAAACGAGGTTCATTTTTACGCGGTACAGAAAGCTTTTTATGCATGCCTCCCAGATATAAAAACCCGGGCAGAAACCCCATGAAATAAAGTATGTATTCTGGGGCGGTATGCAGGTCTATTATTTCCCTTTTTGATAGTTTATTCTGTTCACTCAAAAAGTCAATATCTAAAGCAAAATGTGCATCATAACAAACCGGAATGTTGTAAAGTCGGGATTTAGCTTCTTCATTCTTTATTGTACTAAAATTAGTCGATTTTAGTACAATAAAATCATCATAGACAACGTTTATACCAAAATCGTAAATAATTAATAACGAGTTGTATGTATTAATTACCTCAACTTTTGATTTAATCAATTTATTCTCTATAAATCTTCGTACTTCAAGCAACCAATATAAGTTTTCTTCTGAGAAATTCCACGACCATTGTAATAAAATAGACCGCTCTCCCAGCATAGATATTTGAGGCTGCTCTTTCATTTTCTACTTGATTTGCACACCATGATGAGGAAGTTTTTTATACAAGAATTTAACCATTTCTACAGCCGCAGGCGTATCACCATGCACACAAATAGTATCAGTTTTTGTGTGAATTATTTTGCCTGAAACAGACCTTATTTCATTATGCAAAATCATACTCAAAACATGATCTAATACCTCCTCCTTTTTCTTTAATAAAGCCATTTCTTTTTTACGAGAAACCAGTGTATGATCAGCTTCATAATTACGATCTGCAAAACCTTCAAAATGCACTTTGATCTTATTTTTTGCAAGCTCACTTATGACAGATTTATAAGGAGCATAAAGTGGAATATTTGGGTAAAATTCTAAAAGAATATCGAGCACTATTTTACCGTATTTCTCATCCACATTACACAAATTATAAAGAGCCCCGTGTGGCTTAATGTGATGCATTTTTAAGCCCTGCTTTTTACATTCATTTTGCACCAGCGATATTTGATCATACAGGCTGTTTTTTAGCTCTTTTTCACCGATTTTCATTTCCTCTCTGCCAAAGTTTTCGCGGTCAGGAAATGACGGATGAGCACCTATTTTCACGTTATTTTCTTTCGCCAGAGCGATAACATTTTTAATTGTTTCTTCATCGCCGGCATGACCGCCACAGGCAATATTGCACGAACTTATAAACGGCATTAGATCTGCCTCATTGCCTATGCCCTCGCCCAGATCACAATTGATATCTATATATTTTTGTGTTGCTTTCATTTCCATTGTTAGATCAACTCAAAGACTTTAAAAATACTTTTACAACCCAAAATGATCGTTATTACCAGAATTATAAGACTTAAAATATTTTTAGTTGTAGTATTCTTATAACTCCCCAGAATTGAGGAGCGGTTAGCAAGCCAGATAAGGAGAGCTGCTATAATGGGCAATAGCAATCCGTTAGCTATTTGGGCAAATTTGATGATCTGTATGGGTTGTACACCAAATGTTGAGAACACAATGCCCAGACCTAATATAAGCATCCATGCAGTTCTAAATTTAGTGCTTTTTAAACCTCCTTTAAAACCCAGACAACCCTGAGCCACATAAGCTGCAGCCAATGGCGCTGTGATCGCCGATGTAATCCCGGCCGCAAAAAGACCAATCGCAATGAAGTATTGCGCAGCCTCACCGTATAGCGGCTCGAGACTTTGTGCAAGATCTGCGGCTCCTGTAACTTGTGATGATTTAATTGCACTGGCTGCTATTATTATGCACATTGATACAAGACCACCCAAAACTACTGCGATATAAGTATCTTTTCTGGCGAGCGAAAGATCTTTTGCACCATTCCACTTTTGATTTACCAAAGAAGCATGTAAAAAGAGATTATAAGGTACTACCGTTGTCCCCACAAGTGCCACAACAGTAAGAATACTTTCCCCGGGAAGAGAAGGAACAAAACTGTTTTTCAATATGGCTATAAAGTCCGGCTTTGTTAGTATTGCTGTAATTACAAATGACAGGCTCATTATAATTACCAAACCCAGTAGAACACGTTCTAATACTTTGTAATTACTTATCCAAAGCAAAGCAAAGGCTATACCGCCTAAAATAATGCTTAAAATATTTAGTTTAAAGCTCCCCATGTCTAAGATTCCCTGCCATCCTAAAGCCTGAATTCCTAAAACTCCGCCGCTTATATTACCTGCTTCGTAAGCTGCATTCCCCACAACAATTGCTGCGAGAACCAGAGCCAGCATAAGTTTTCGCAAAAGCGGTTGTTTTAATTCATCCCGCAGAACCTGAGATAGTCCTTTTCCCGTAACTAAACCTATACGAGCTGCGGTTTCTTGTAATACAGCGGTGGCAAGAATAGAAAGTGTCATTGCCCATAAAAGTGCATAGCCAAACTGTACTCCTGCAAGTGTGCAAACTGTAACTGTACCGGGACCTATGAAAGCTGCGGCTACTAAAGCGCCGGGACCTATATTTTTAAAGGGGTTACGCATAAATGTGCTAATGGTTTAAATATAAATGAAAATCGGGCCAGAATGAAGGAAAAACGGCTTATTCGTATAAAAAAAGGCTTGTCGCAATGACAAGCCTTTTAATGAATTAACAACTTAAAATATATACTAATTACATTTTCACGTCAGATAATTTAACCTCATTTCCTTCTTTATCAAGAAGTTTAACCTCATCAAAGCCCATATCTTTAAACTGCTGAAACTGTGTAGCTGCATCACCTACAACAAGGTAAGCCATTTTAGACTCATCAAGATATTTGTTTGCTAATGCTTTGTGCTGCTCTAGTGTCATTGCGCCTACAGTAGATTCTTCATTTTCTATATACTTAGGATCAAGGTCATAAGCACTCATCTCCTGAAGCATTCCTAATAAAGAACCTTGTGTCTCAAAACGTCTGGCATTTGACTTGATCATTGCATTTTTAGTAAAATCAAGATCTTCCTGCGAGATTCCGTCTTTATATTTTGCGATCTCATCTTTGAATATTTTTACAGATTCTCCTGTGGTATTTGTTCTTACACTTGAAGAAGCCGTAAAAGTTCCCGGGATCGTAGAACCGCTAAAGCCAGAACGCGCACCATATGTATATCCTTTCTCTTCTCTTAGAATAAGATTTACATTACCAGAGAATGAACCACCTAGTTTGTAATTCATAACTTCTGCAGGGAAAAAGTCTGCATCTGTGCGAGGCAAGGCTACATAACCAATATTTATAACAGATTGTTTAGCATTAGGCACATCAACAAAATATAATGAAGCTCTATCACGATCATTACTTACTTCGTATGTTGGGATCTCAACATCTTTTGCTGGCCAGTTTTCTTCTAGTCCGTCAAGAGCAGCAAGGGCTTCTTCCTCGTTTATGTCTCCCACAACATGGAATCTACTCACAGATGGAGAGAAATTTTTCTCATAGAAATTCTTTAAATCATCAATTGTTATCGCTTCAACAGATTCTACAGTTCCTGATGTAGGGTAAGCAAAAGGATGATTTTCACCATAAAGTACTTTATTATAAACACGATCTGCTATTGCATTAGGATTTGCATCAGCACGTTGTATACCGTTAATGGTGCTGGTCTTAATACGAGCAAACTCCTCTTCATCCCAACGTGGTTGTAAAAGGATTTCCTGAACCAGAGCCATTGTTTTGTCAAAGTTTCGCTTAAGCGTATTACCGCGTATTACGATAGACTCATCTGTAGTGTACATATTGATATTTGCTCCTAAAAGATCTATTTCTTCTTCAAGCTCTTCAGGAGTTTTGTTAGCCGTACCTTCCATCATGATATCTGTCATCAGGTTAGCAACGCCATTTTTAGAAAGATCATCAAGCAGGTGACCACCTTCTATTACAAGGCTAAAGTTTACAAGCGGTAACTCAGTTTGCTCGATACCGTAAACTTCCATTTTGTCATCTAGCTCAGCCTTCCATGAATCTGGTATTTTAAGTTTAGGCGTGTCTCCTATTGCCGGTGGCGTATCGCGATCAAAAGTGGTAGGAGATTTTTCATAATCATTTTCTGCATCTGCAATTTCCGTTTGCACATTTTCTGTGATCGCCTCTTCTACAACCTGAGCTTCTTCAGAATTATCTACTATTAATTCTTTTTGACCTTTAGGTACAAAACTGGTCATCACATAAGGCTTGTCTTTAATGTACTTCTCGTACACACGCATTACATCTTCTTTTGTAACTGCCTTAATATTATTGATATCTTCTGTAATAAAACCTGGGTTGTCGGTAAATACATCGTACTGTGCTAATTGGAATGATTTACCCAAAACACTGCTTATTCCGTTATAAAAATCGGTTTCAAGACCTGCTTTTATGCGCTCAATATCACGATCTTTTACACCTTCTTTTTCAAAAAGAGCAAAAGCATCATTAATACCGCTTGCAACGCTATCAAGATCAACACCAGAGTTTGCTGTTACAATAATGCGGAAGTTTCCTGCAATTTGCTCAGCGTTATTAAACGCACGCGGATTTGAAGCCAGTTCTTTCTCCTTTACGAGTACTTTATACAGAGGTGCTTTTTTACCTTCAGAAAGTATTTCACTTAAGAAGTTAAGAGCATAAGCATCATCTGTATACTGCTCAACTGTGGGCCAAACCATATTTAATTGTGGCGCTGTAGCGAAATTATCTTCGTAATACAGTTTTTTGCTGGCATCAAGGGTTACGTTTTGAACCGCTAATGGTTCTACCTCGCCATGCTTTTTAATCGGGCCAAAATACTTCTCAACAAGTTCTTTTGTTTTAGCCTCATCAAAATTACCGGCAATTACCAGAGTCGCATTATTAGGACCGTAGAATTTGTCGTAAAACTCCTTCACATCATCAATAGTTGCGCTCTTAAGATCTTCAAGTTCGCCTATTACCTGCCAGCTATATGGATGCCCATCAGGATATAAATTCTTATCTAGCACCCAGCTTGTATGCCCGTACGGATTATTGTCTACACGCTGGCGTTTTTCATTTTGTACAACCTCCTGTTGATTTGCGAAAGCAGATTCTGTTAGGGTATTAATAAGAAAACCCATTCTGTCTGACTCTAACCAAAGGATTGTCTCAAGCGCATTGTTTGGGACAACTTCATAATAAATGGTACCATCTGTCCAGGTACCACCGTTAAGAGTACCACCCGCATCCTGCACTTTTTTAAAGAATTGATCTTGTGGTACATGTTCAGATTCCTGAAACAGAACATGTTCAAATAAATGCGCAAAACCAGTTCTGCCTTTTTTCTCACGGTTTGAGCCCACACCGTACTGTATTGCTACAGAAACGATAGGGTCTGAGTCGTCCTGATGAAGAACAACATTAAGACCATTTTCCAGTTCATACTTGTCGTAGTCGATTGATAAATTTGCGTCTGCCTCATCCTTATCCCCTATTTTGTCGTCACAGGATACAAATGCTACAAACAAAAACGATAACATAATTGCTACCGGTCTAAAACGAATGTTTGTCATTTTATATAATTTTAATTAAAAACTAGCTAAATATAAATAAAGTTCTGTAGTAATTGTTAGGAATATGTTAATGAAGTACATATTTATTACTCAGCTAAATATGAAAGCTAATTATTGAAAAATTATAAAAGCGAGCTCTTTTAATTGAAGAATTGATAAGATTGAACAAACTATATGGCGTTTGCTCTCTTGTTTGATAAGAATGAAAAAGTAGGCTGATTGTGAAAGAAATCTCGGTGGAAACCCGCGATTTCTTGTATAAAAAACCTGATATTATGCTATTCTTCGCTGGTTTCGTAAAACTTCTTCTGCATTCTTGACTGCAAACTTTTAGGTATTGCCCTCCTAATAAAAGTCATTACCTTATTAGAGGCTCCGGGAATATATATGCGCTCCCCACTCATTAATGCTTTATAGGCACCTGCGGTAATTTCTTCCGGTGCTTGCATAAGTATCTCTTTATGTTGCACAACATTTGTTTCCTGCATATCTGCTCTTGAGAAAAAATTGGTATCTGTAGGGCCGGGACATAAACAGGTAATGGTTACAGCACTTCCCATATCTTCTAGCTCTGTGGCTAAAGCTTCAGAAAAAGATACTACAAAAGCCTTACTGGCGTGATAAACTGCAAGCAATGGGCCAGGTTGAAACCCTGCTATAGATCCCAATTGTAAAATCTTACCATCATTTCTAGCGACCATTTCTTTTAAAAACAGTTTAGTAAGATGCGTGAGCGTAATAATATTTAAATGAATTATCTCAGCATCTTTTTCTGCCGGAATATCTACAAAATTGCCTCTTTGTCCTATTCCCGCGTCATTTACCAGAACATTTACAATTAAATTAAGTGATTTAATCTCATCATAAAGTTCTTGTGCAGCCGCATCACGGGCTAAATCCTTTTCAACAGCTATAACTACTATACTGTATTTATCTTTAATTGCTGCAGCTAGCATTTCCAGATTTTCCCTATTTCTCGCCACCAGAATAAGATTATAATTATGTGAAGCAAATTCATGTGCAAGAGCTTTGCCTATACCACTGGATGCCCCGGTAATAAGGGCGGTTAAATTAGGATCTTTCATAGCAATTTTTTTTAGCAGGTTTAATTCTTAATTTAAGATACTTACTCTTTGATAATGAACATAATAAAATTTCTTAAATTAAAATAAGAATTTACCCCAGCCAACCATCGCGATCTAGACTGCGGTATTGTATCGCTTCACTTATATGATGACCTTGTATAGTTTCAGCAGCTTCAAGATCTGCTATCGTACGTGAAACCTTTAAAATACGGTCGTAAGCCCTTGCGGAAAGATTTAGTCTTTCCATCGCATTTTTTAAAAGATTCTTTGACGGTTCATCAAGCGCGCAATGTTTCCTGATCTGTTTTACGCTCATCTGGGCGTTGTAATGAATATGATCACTTTCGCGGAAGCGTTCTGTTTGCAGCTGTCTGGCACGGTTCACCCTTTCGCGTATGCTAACACTGCTTTCTGCCCGGCGCTCATCAGACAATTTATCAAAAGGCACAGGAGTTACTTCTATATGAATATCGATCCTGTCTAATAAAGGTCCGGAAACTTTGCTTAAATAGCGCTGCATTTCTGCCGGCGAACTTACAACCGGAGCATCGGGATCATTAAAATAGCCTCCCGGGCTGGGGTTCATACTCGCTACAAGCATAAAACTACTGGGATAGGTAAC
This sequence comes from Leeuwenhoekiella sp. A2, assembly GCF_047946655.1. Lineage (GTDB taxonomy): Bacteria > Bacteroidota > Bacteroidia > Flavobacteriales > Flavobacteriaceae > Leeuwenhoekiella. The sequence continues at coordinate 3,277,123 of NZ_CP172311.1, read as the reverse complement.
TGTAAAACGTGCCCGAGAAATGGTGACTTCGCGATCTTCAAGCGGTTGGCGCATTACCTCAAGCACCGTGCGTTTAAATTCTGGTAACTCGTCAAGAAACAAAACACCATTATGAGCCAGCGAAATTTCTCCCGGCTGCGGGTAGGCCCCGCCTCCAACTAATGCAACGTCTGAAATAGTGTGGTGTGGACTACGAAATGGCCGTTGTGCCATCAAGCCTACATGCTCGCGCATTCTCCCGGAAACACTGTGAATTTTTGTAGTCTCTAACGCTTCGCGTAAAGTCATAGGTGGTAAAATGGACGGTAAACGCTTCGCTAGCATTGTTTTTCCTGCTCCCGGTGGACCAATTAAAATAATATTGTGACCACCGGCTGCGGCAATTTCCATGCAGCGTTTGATTGATTCTTGTCCTTTCACATCTGCAAAGTCGAATTCAGGATGCTCAAGATTGTTGTAGAATTCCGTTCGGGTATCTACAGTTGTACGCTCAAGCGGTTCGTCTTTATCAAAATATGAAATGACCTGCGATATATTTTCTATCCCAAAAACTTCAAGATCTTTTACGATCGCTGCTTCTTTAGCGTTTTGCAGTGGAAGTATAAATTTTTTAAAACCTTCATCTTTCGCTTTAATAGCAATAGGCAGCGCTCCTTTAATAGGTTGCAGGCTTCCGTCAAGAGATAACTCGCCCATGATAATGTAATCGTTAAGATCATCTGCTTTTATTTGTCCGCTCGCCACAAGAATTCCCACCGCCAGCGTAAGATCATAAGCAGAACCTTCTTTACGCATATCTGCGGGTGCCATATTAAGTGTGATCTTTTTACCCGGAATTTTGAAACCGTTGTTCTGCAGAGCAGCGGCTATGCGGTAGTTGCTTTCTTTAATAGCATTATCTGGTAAACCTACAAGATGATAACCTATCCCTTTGTCAATATTAACCTCTACTGTAATGGTCGTTGCTTCAACGCCAAATACCGCAGAGCCATAAACTTTTGTGAGCATATAAGTGTTTGTCTCTCAAAGAAAAGAAATCTTATATGTAATCAAAAATTATTTACAATGATATTTAGGCAGGCTCTTTATTATTTAAATAAATTTTTAAAATAAATGCTTTGTAGACGCAACCTTTTCTGTCGATAAACATCTACTAATAAATTAACCCAAATTATTCAAATTATTGAAGAATGAGCTAACTATCCTTCGTCCCCTAAATGGCATTCTTCCTTTAAAATCAACTAACATGGGAACATTTTACAACAAAGAATCAAAAGGCTTAACCTCTATTTCCCTCATAATTATCTTTGTAGCTATAGTCGTTATCAAACTAGTTGTTAGTCTTACATAGCACAAAGAAACAGGTTTTTACTTTTTATTGCACCCGAAATATAAAAGACTGCAGCGGGTGAACATCTACACGCATTTTACCAAGGCCACTTTCAACTTTAAGTTCGCCATTTATTTTGCCATACAAAAGATCTGAAACGGAATATAAACCGTCTTTCAATTTCCATTGCTCTATGATATAATCGGGGATTTCCAGATCAAAGCCAAACGTATCATTGGCATCAAAATTTGAAACTATGATGAGTTTTTCATCTTCATTCCAGCGTACAAACGAGTAAACCTTATCGTTATACCATTCTGTATTGTAGCGATTATGTGCATGAATATCGGCATATTTACCCTCAAAAGCAGGATTTTTAAGGCTAATATTGAGCAGGCGTTTGTAAAAATCGCGTAATTCTTTTTCGTCATCAGATAATTGACCACCGTCAAAATTACCATCGTTCATCCATCGCTGATGGTGAGGAACGCCTATATAATCAAAAATAGATGTGCGCGTTGGGCTACCAAAACCAGCATGCTCTGCTCCCGGCTCACCTACTTCCTGACCAAAGTAAATCATAGTAGGCGATGTGCTTATAGTTGCAGAAACTACCATCGCCGGCATTGCCTTGCGCGCGTCGCCTGCAAAATCAGGACTTGCAATACGCTGCTCATCATGATTTTCAAGAAAGTGTAACATATTATGCTCAATATCTTCCTGCTGTTGAACGATAGATGCAATATAATCTGTACTGCCGTGACCTTGCATGATATGCTTTATGGTATCATACAATTCTACTTTATCGTATAAATAATCCATCTTCCCGCGATTTATGTAGTCTCGGTACATCTGCGGATTATAAACTTCAGCCAAAAGAAAAGCATCAGGATTTTTCATTTTTATGGAAGAATTCATGTAGCTCCAGAATTCTACCGGCACCATTTCTGCCATGTCATATCTAAAACCATCTACTCCTTTTGCCGTCCAGTATAAAGCGATGTCTCGAAATTTCTCCCAGGAATCTGGTACATTTTTATCTTTCCAAAACTCAAAATGTGCGGCGTAATCCTTCTCTGCATAATCACCGGGAAGGAGATCAAAATCGTAGCTTCCGTCGGGTTTTACACCATAATTTATTTTTACGGTCTCATACCAGTCATTAAAATCGGGTTGTGCTTTACTCGAACCATTACCTGTCCATTTTGCCGGATTTTCATCGAACTTTTGGTCTATTTCAGATCGATTTTCACCCCCTAAAGGCCGATAATTATGTTGCCATTGCGGAACCTGAAAAGCTTCTCCCGGGATGTAATAGAAATTATTATCTCTGGCATATTCTACAGAAGTGTCATCATTTGCTCCAAAATCTGAAACACCTTCGGGATTATTCTTTCCTTCATATTTTCTGGCAACATGATTTGGCACAATATCAATAATAAGTTTGAGTCCGTTTTTATGTGTACGCTCAATTAATGCCTGAAACTCTTCCATTCTTTTTTCAGGATCTACAGCAAGATCAGGATCTACGCTATAATAATCTTTAACCGCATATGGCGAGCCGGCGCGACCTTTTACCACGTCTGGATCATCATTAGAAATACCATATTTAGTATAATCTGTAATCACTGCATGGTGAGGAACACCAGTATACCAGATGTAAGTTACACCCAGATCTTTAATTTCCTGAAGTGCCTTATCTGTAAAGTCATTGAACTTCCCTACGCCATTTTTTTCAATCGTACCCCAAGGTTTATTGGTTATATTCTTATTACCAAAAAGTCTGGTAAAAACATGATAAACAACTTCCTTTTTGTGTGGTTTTTCGGTTTGCATTGGGCTAATTTTTTGAGGTTCCTCGCTGTTCTTACAGCTAAGGAGTGTCATTACAACCAGTAAAGTAACAATAAGTTTTTTCATTATTGAAAGTGCATTTAGAGCAGATCAACTATTAGGAAGACAATTTTGCTTATTACCGCAAAAATTATCTTTTAAAGTTCTAATATAAAAGGCGTTTTTGCCGGTATTTTGAGCGTTTTTTGCCATGAAACTACCGTTTTTGTCAATATCTCATTTCCTGTTGTACGGCCTTTTAAATTTTCAGAGAAACGGGTCATATCTATAGTTTGATCTTCAGTATTGTTATTTAAAATGACCATGACGGTTTTACTTTCGTTATAACGAAAATAAACATACACATTATTTTCGGGTATGTATTGGGTTAGCTTTCCCGTATGAATCACGGGGCTGTTCTTGCGCCAGTTAAAAAGCATTTTTGTAAAATCATAATAAGCTGCCTGTTCATCTGTCCTGCTTTCTGCCTTAAAAGCGTTTTGCTTATCAGCTTCCCAGCCTCCCGGAAAATCCTGACGTATATCGCCGTCACCATTAGCTTTATCGCCCTGCATACCTATCTCGCTACCATAGTAAATTTGAGGTATACCTCGTGTTGTAGCAATTAAAGTCGTTGCTAATTTATAGTTATTAAAGTCTCCTTTAAGTTGTGTATTAATACGCTGTGTATCGTGATTTTCGGTAAAAACAAGCAAATTATCGGTCGCAGGATATAGAAAATCGTTTACAAAATTCTCGTAGGCTTTCATCATTCCGCCGTCCCATGAAGCTTGTTCGTCAAACATCACGCTAATTGCGTCGTGCAGTGTGAAATCCATAACGCTGGGTAAATGGCTGTTATAACTCTGAATTTGACCAATTTTACTATTTTTTTGCCAATACGAAATTTGCGCCTGATCATGCAACCAGACCTCGCCTACAATATTAAAATGGGGATATTCCTGCATAATTGCCTGCGTCCATTTTGCAATACCTTCTTTGTCATTGTAAGAATACGTGTCAACGCGTAAGCCATCAAGACCCGCATATTCTATCCACCAGATAGCATTTTGGATCAAATAATTTAAAACCAAAGGATTGCTCTGATCAAGATCTGGCATAGAGGGTACAAACCAACCTTCTTCACAATATTTCTTATCTATAGCAGAAGTATGAGGATCATATTGGGTTGTCATTCTATAGTTAGAATTAGCATAACCGGGAAACTGATGAATCCAGTCATAGGTGGGTAGATCTTTTATCATCCAGTGTTCTGCACCCCAATGATTGGTCACATAATCCATTACCAGTTTCATATCCCTTTGATGCAGCTTATCTGCAAGATTCTTGTAATCTTCATTCGTACCATAACGTGGGTCTATCTTATACACATCGCTTTGTGCATAACCGTGATATGAATATCCTGGGTCGTTATCTTCGCAGAGCGGAGTACTCCACACGGTTGTCACTCCCAGATCCTGAAGATAACCAAGATGATCTGTAATACCTTTTATATCGCCACCGTGTCGCCCGCCTTTGTTATTTCTATCTGCTTTTTCTGATAAATCTTTATTTGAGTCGTTATTTTTATCTCCATTTGCAAAGCGGTCTGGCATCAACAAATAAATGAGATCACTGCTATTAAAGCCTTCACGCCGGGCAGAACCAGCATCTCTTTCTTTAATGATATAGGTTTTAAAAAAAGCTGTTTTACCTTTTTTCTGAAAGGAGAATTGATAATCTCCCGGCTTTAAATCCTGAGTAGAAATTGTGGCGAAAACATAATTAGGATTTTCTGTCTTTAGAACATTAAGAATAGTAATCTCTGGAGAAGTTTCTATTGTATACTCACTTATATTATCGCCGTAAAACATGATCTGCAATTGCTTTAACTGCATCCCGGCCCACCAGTTAGGCGGCTCTGTTTTTTTGACTTGGGAAAAAGATATAAACGAAATTAGTAATGTAATGGCAAGGATAGTTTTTTTCATACACAGCATATTTCACCTCAATACAAGGTGGTTTATAAAAGTTTGTGAAATGAAAAAAGTCGGGGTAAATATAGTTACATTTTCTTTATATGGAAGATTCCCGCTCAATTAAGGTGGTTTTAATCACGCGAGTGCTAAAACTTTCTTCCTCCTTTTCAGACTGTAATCTTTTAATTAGCATACGTGCAGCCACGCGACCCATCTCGTCACCATGCTGACTTACCGTGCTTATACCCGGTGTTGCATGTTGCAGCAAGCGACCATCAGAGAAGCCCACGATTGCAATATCTTTTGGTATTTGTTTACCTATACTTTTAATCTCCTTCATTACCGTTACGGCAAACAACTCGTTAACCGTAAAAACAGCATCTACTTCTTGTGAATCTAGAAGCTTTCTTATAGGTTCCTGGCAAGATTCTACTTCTTCTATGCGAACGACCAGATCAGGATTAAAATCCATACCATGATCTAAAAGTGCTTTAAAATAACCATGCGTACGCAAATGCCCTACACTTATATAATCTACAGTTGTGATGAGTGCAATTTTCTTGCGCCCTTTTTCTATTAGATGACTTACTGCATTATATGCACCCCGCGCATCATCTATGATCACCTTATCGCACAAGACCTGATCTGTGATACGGTCAAACATAACTAAAGGCATACCTTGGTTTTCAACCTCAATGAGGTGATTAAAATCGCTTTTAAGTTGAGTTTCTTTAGAAAGTGAAATTATAAAACCGTCTACAGCGCCACCGGTTGCGAGAGTTTCAATATTGACAACCTCCTTTCTAAAAGATTCATTAGAAAGACAGACGAGCACATTATACCCGTTTTTATTTGCTATCTCTTCCACACCATGAATTACTGAAGCAAAGAAATCATTGACGATTTCCGGGATAATTAGAGCGATATTCTTGGTCATGCGATTTTTGAGACTTATCGCAATATTATTAGGCTTATAATTGTAAAGTTTCGCGAAAGCTTTAACTTTCTCACGGGTATCATCACCTATCTCGGGACTATCTTTTAAAGACTTTGAAACTGTAGAAACTGAAACGTCGAGCTCTTTAGCAATATCCTTAAGGGTGATTTTCTTCTTCATAATGGTCGACAATTTACAATAAATCAAAAGTACGACCAGATCGAGGTTTCAAACGTTATCATAAACCATGCCTTTACAAAAACTTGTCAACACGAAACCGTTATAGTAACGCCCATTGTGCAACTCGCTTCTATAATTAACACGCAGTTTATATACATTTAGCCTCAAATGAAAAAAGTCACAATTATTTAAATCTAGACAATTCAACAATTATTTATGAAAATGCTAATTAAAGGAACATTTTTCCTGTGTATTTTGATGCCTTTTTTATCAATTGCGCAAAATACAGTTACAGGAAAAGTGGTCGATGCAACATTGCAACAACCTATACCGGGAGTGAATGTCATAGTAGCAAATACTACTAATGGTACCACTACAGATTTTGACGGAAACTACAGTCTCACGGTAAATGCAGGAGAACAATTGATTTTCTCTTATTTAGGTTTTAAATCTCAAACGATTTCGTTTACAGGTCAGTCCGTTATTAATGTTACTCTTGAAGAAAACACAGCCGAGCTTGATGCAGTGGTTGTTGTAGGTTATGGTTCTGTACGAAAAGAAGACCTTACAGGAAGCGTAAATCTTGTAACATCAAAAGATTTTAATAAAGGCCCTGTAGTGTCACCACAACAATTGATACAAGGTAAAATTGCCGGTGTATCTATCGTGAGTGGTAGTGGTGCTCCCGGTGAGGGCGCGAATGTTCTCGTAAGAGGTATTGGTTCTCTTAACCTGAACTCAAACCCCTTATTTGTAGTAGACGGTGTACCCCTTAATGATGGCGGTGTAGGTGGTACTAGAAACCCGCTTAATCTTATCAACCCTAATGATATTGAAGCCATGACTGTGCTTAAAGATGCATCTGCTACTTCTATTTATGGTGCGAGAGCGGCTAACGGTGTTGTTCTTATCACAACCAAAAAAGGAAAATCTGGAGAATTTAAATTCAATTACAGAGGAGTAACATCTGTTTACAATCCTATCAATACAGTTGATGTTCTAACAGCTCGTGAGTTTAGAGGAGTAGTAAATGCAAGCGGTAATGAAGATTACATTAGTCTTTTAGGTGATCAAAATACAAACTGGCAGGATAAAATATATACTTCGGCCTTTGGCAGTGATCATTCATTAAGCGCTACAGGAGCAGTATTAGGAGTACCATTACGTACTTCGTTAGGTTATACAGATCAAAGCGGAGTATTAAAAGGTGATAACATTGAGAGAATAACAGGAGCGGTAAATCTTACTCCTAAACTTCTTGATGATCATCTTAAAATTGAGCTTAACGCTCGTGTGGCTCATACTGAAAACAAATTTGCAAATCGTGACGCTATTGGTGCAGCTACCTCTTTTGATCCTACCCAGCCGGTTTACGATGTAAATTCACCTTTTTATGCATATACAGATGCAAATGGGAATGACGTGGGTTACTACACCTGGCTTAATGCAGCAGGAACAAGACAACTTAGTCTTGCTCCTACTAACCCACTTGCTCTTCTTGATCTTGTACATGATAAAGCGACAGTAAAACGTTTTGTAGGAAATGTAAAAGTAGACTATGAGTTACCTTGGGTTAATGGTTTAACAGCTACAGTTAACGGTGGTTATGATGTTTCAGACAGTGAAGGTTCTAAAGTTACAGATAACAATATTCCAACTGCAGAGACAGGTTTTGATGGTGCAAGAGATCTATATACTCAGAATGCTAAAAATTATCTTTTTGACGCGTATTTAAATTACAAAAGAGAATTTGGAATTCACAGTATAGACGCAACAGCGGGATATTCATACCAGCGATTTGAGTTTGACAACTTTTCAAGTAATTATAAGCGCATCGTAGACGCAGAAGGTGGTCTTAATGAAGATGCGTCTATTGACCAGAGATTTATAGACAAATCTCAAAATGTGCTTTTATCTTATTTTGGAAGAGTAAACTACAATTATGATGGCAGATATTTAGTTACAGCAACCCTGCGAGCAGATGCTTCTTCTAAACTGAATCCTAACGACAGATGGGGATATTTTCCTTCTGCTGCATTAGCCTGGAATATTCATAATGAAGATTTCATGACAGATGGATTCTTTAATGAATTGAAAATAAGAGTTGGTTATGGAGAAGTAGGTAACGTAAATGGTTTAGGAGATTACAACTTCTTAACGCGTTACGTATCAAGTACAACAACTGCTCAATATCAATTAGGAAATTCATTTTACCAGACATACAGACCAGAACCCATAAATGAGAATCTTAAATGGGAAATAGGTAATACCTTAAACCTTGGTGTAGATTATAGCATTCTTGATGGTCGCATTTCGGGTTCTGTTAACGGGTATATCAAAAAAACCAAAGATCTTATTTCAAGTACAATTGTAGATCCATTTACAAATTTTGGAAATACAATAAGTGCAAACATAGGTGATATGGAAAATAAAGGGCTCGAATTTGAACTGAATTTAGCCCCCATTAAAACCGAAGATTTTGAGTGGAACATCAATTACAATATTTCGTATAACGAGAACAAGATCACACGTCTTCCAGATGCTCAGGATGTAGGTGGGATTTCTGGTGGTGTAGGTAATACTGTGCAACGCCATCAGGTGGGAGCAGCCCCGTTCACATTTTTAGTTTACAAACAGATCTATAATGAAGCAGGTAAACCTATAGAGGGAGCCTATGCAGATCTTAATGATGATGGTCAAATAAATTCTAGTGACCGCTATTTATATAAGAATCCGTATGCTGATGTGCTCATGGGATTAAGTACAAACCTGAGGTACAAAAGCTTTGATCTCTCTGTGGTATCAAGAGCAAGTCTGGGTAATTATTCTTATAATAACATAGCCAGTTCTACATCGCTTAATACTGTATTCCAAAATGACGGAGTAATAAATAATATACATTCAGATTATTTAAATACAGGATTCAGACAGTTTACAGAAACTAACCTGTTAAGTGATTACTTTATAGAAAATGCTTCCTTCTTCAGATTAGATAATATAACCTTAGGTTACACTTTTCAGGAAGGTTTTGCAGGCCAACCAATGCGTTTTTATGCAGCAGCAAATAACGTATTTGTCATTACAAACTACAGTGGCCTGGACCCTGAGATTACCGGAGGTATTGATAATAACTTTTATCCAAGACCTCGCGTATTTGTATTGGGTGTAGACCTCAATTTTTAAAAAAACAATAATGAAAAAGCTTAATTATTTATTTATCGGTCTGCTCCTGCAAATAGTATTTACAGGCTGTGAGCAAGATTTAGATCAAACTCCTATAGATCCTGACCTTTTTACTGAGGTAGATGTTTATCAAAACAAGACTGAAGCTAAAGGCGCTTTAGCAAAAGTGTATGCCAGTCTTGCACTTACCGGTCAACAGGGCCCATCAGGACAAGCAGATATTCAGGGTGTAGATGAGGGTTTCTCACAGTTCTCACGTATGCTTTACAATTTGAATGAGTTAACTACAGATCATTGCGTGGTAAGCTGGGGAGATCCCGGGTTGCCTAATTTACATGAAATGACATGGGGATCTGGCAACGATTTTACTACAGCGATGTACTATCGTCTGGCTCAAGTGGTATCATTTAGTAATTCTTTTATTGCTAATGCCACAGACTTGCCACAGGACACAGAAGTAGATTCATACATATCAGAAGCTCGCTTTATAAGAGCATACGCTTACTACAATTTGATGGATCTTTTTGCAAATGTACCTTTGGTAACAGAGATCACAACAGATCTGCCTGTACAAAATACACGACAGGAAGTTTTCAATTTTGTAGAAAGTGAACTTTTAGAAATACAGGATCATCTTTTACCCAGTCAGGGTAATGAGTATGGTCGCGTAGATCAGGTAGCAGCCTGGGCCATGCTTTCCAGATTATATTTAAATGCCGGTGTATATACAGGGCAAGACAGATATGCAGAATCTCTTCAATATTCTGAGAAGGTTTTACAAAGCTCGTACATAATAAATACAGTTGACGGTAATGGAAATGGTTCAGCTTATGATGAATTATTCCTTGCAGATAACAATTCAAACGGGGCTCAAAACGAATTTATTTTTGTTCTCAATTTTGACGGAATTAAATCTCAAACTTATGGAGGTACAACTTTTCTGGTACATGCTCCCATAGGTGGTGATATGGACCCGGTTGAGTATGGTGTTAATGGCGGCTGGGCTGGTTACAGATGTACTAAAGCCCTGGTAGAAAAATTTGACTATGCAGCTACTGCACAGGATGATGATGGTCATCCTACAGCATGGAGCGATCAAAGAGCTCAGTTTTTTACTGAAGGACAAAATTATGAGATCAACACTATTGCTAATACATTTTCTGATGGTTATGCAATGGGTAAATTTAAAAATGTAGACGTTGACGGAGTTCAGGGAAGTGATGCTTCCGGTAATTTTGCAGACACAGACCTACCGCTTATACGATTGGCAGAGGTCTATCTTAACTATGCAGAAGCTGTTGTAAAAGGCGGCGGTGGTGATGTAGCAACAGCTACTGGCCTTGTTAATCAATTAAGAAACAGAGCTGGAGCAACTACCATTAATCAATCTAATCTTACTGCACAGTTTGTACTTGATGAGCGCTCAAGAGAACTACATTGGGAAGGCTTAAGACGTACAGATTTAATACGCTATAATCAATTTGTAACAAGTTCTTATTTATGGCCTTTTAAAGGTGGTGCCTCAAATGGTAAAGCTGTGGCAGACTATCGCAATGTGTTTCCTCTACCAGACAATATTTTACTTATAAATACAAATCTGACTCAAAATCCAGGCTACTAAAATTTATATATTATGAAAACAATACTAAATAAACTTCCTCTTTTCATTCTGTTTACTATTCTCGCCGCAGGTTTTATGAGTTGTGAGAAAGAAGACTACCTTGTTTTTACGGCACAAGCGCCTGTAGATTCTGTAAATTTTACTAATTCTTTTTCAGATGAATATTTACTGTCAAGTACCGTATCTGGCAATACTGCAGAACGATTTGTGTGGAATGAACCCGATTTTGGAGCTCCTACGATAATAAATTATGAGGTTGAAGGGTCTGTTACACCAGAATTTGAAACTATCGATTATAGTTCGGGAACATTGACTGAAAATAATATAGCCATTAAAGTAAGTACATTAATGGGTCTTGCTACTTTATTAGAATTAGATACAGATCCTACAACAACTAATGATGCTGGTGAACCTAATAATATGGGTGTTGTCTATTTTAGAGTAAAAGCTTTTGTAGGCACGCCTGAAGCTACTAATGGTGAGAGTTCATTATCTGACGCTGTTTCTTTAAATATTTCTTTAGTAGAAGATGAGTTAACCGGTGGTTCTGGCATTAGTATTTCTAACTGGGGAATCATTGGCTCTGCAGCAAATGACTGGGGTAATGCTGGTCCTGATCTGCCTTTCTACACAACAAATGAAGAAAATGTATTTGTAGCTTATGCTAATTTAAAGGATGGCGAAATTAAGTTTAGAGAAAATAACGATTGGGCTGTAAATTATGGTGACACCGGCGCTGATGGAACTTTAGATGATACAGGTGATAATATTGTAGTTACCGCTGGCGATTATAAAATCACTCTCAATTTTAACGATAATACCTACACTTTAGAAAATTATTCATGGGGTATTGTAGGCTCTGCATTCAATGATTGGGGAAATGATGGTCCCGATGCCAGACTATACTATGATTATACTACTAATACATTTAAAGGTGGTGTAAAATTGATGGAGGGCGAAATGAAGTTCAGACTAAATAATGACTGGGGTCTTAATTACGGTGACACTGGCGTAGATGGTACTCTTGATAACGGCGGTGATAATATAATCACAACACCCGGTTATAACGCTATAACCTTAGATCTGGCTAATAACAGTTATACAATAGAACCGGCAGAACTATATGGCATTGTTGGGTCTGGGTATAACGACTGGGGAAATGCAGGTCCTGATTTTCTTTTCACAGAAATACATGAAAGCATCTGGATGGCTCAAAACGTGACGCTGCTTGATGGTGCTGTAAAGTTTAGAATTAACGAAGATTGGGCTGTAAATTATGGTGATACTGGTGCAAACAATGTTCTTGACGCTAATGGTGATGACATAATCACAACTGCTGGTACATTTGATATCATGCTCGATTTTACAGATGCAGCAGCTCCCACTTATTCTATGATTGCCAAATAATTTATAGAACAGCTTACTTTATATTAAAATAGGAAAGGAGCTGTAGAAATACAGCTCCTTTTTGGTTAAATAAAGAATATGAAAAAAACATTACTTTTTACTGTGCTATTCCTGTGTTCGCTTTTCGCGAAAGCACAACAACAAACGGTGACCTATGAGATCACACCATCCTCATTTAATGAAGGTGATGAGATTACCATATCTTTTTCAGGTAATAGTATAAATGAATCAACATGGGGTATTACAAACCATACACTATACTTGTGGGCGTGGTCATTTAATCTTAAAGATGAAAATATTCAGGATTGTCCTTCTAATGGATCATGGACAAGTTCTAACGAATTAAACAAGCTAACTTATAACAGCACGATGGATTCTTACAGCATTTCAATTGTTCCTAAGGAGTTCTTTAATCGTGAGGACATTGGGAAAATAGGCTTTCTTATTAAAGCCAAAGATGGTACGGGAGATAAAAAATCGCAGGATATTACAAAAGAAGTAGGCACATTTCAGGTGACCCTTGATGCTCCGGTTCAAAATGAAAATATAGTTGCATCTGGCGATGTTTTCGCAGTAGCTGCCACAAGTAGCATTCCGGCAAATTTTCAACTTATAGCAAACGGAAACAGCGTCAATACGCAGAACTCCATAACTACTTACAATTATAATTACAGCATAACAGAGAATACAGATTTTCAATTAAATATTACCGAACCAGGTACCGCTAATACGGTTACTTATACTTTTAGTGCTTTCGTTAACCCAACTTCAATAGAAGAACCCGTTCCGGGCAATATGAAAGATGGTTTTAATTACGATTCTTCAAATCCTAATGAAGCGACATTTGTTTTATACGCTCCAGATAAAGAATTTGTTCATCTTATAGGTAACTTTAATAATAATGACTGGTCTATAGACAACACTTACTTATTGAAGAAAGATTCTGCAACAGATAGATTTTGGATAACGGTTGATCTAAGCCAAAATCCTGTAACTGATCTCGAGTATCAGTATGTGGTAGAATACACCATCAACATTGCAGACCCCTACTCTACATTAATACTAGATGAGTATAACGACCAATATATTGAGTCTTCTTCATACACATATATTCCTGCGTACCCCATAGGTAAAACTTCACAAGCAGTTTCATGGGTCTCTTTAACCGAAACAGAATATGACTGGCAAACCACCAGTTTTACACCACCTTATAAAGAAGACCTGGTTGTATATGAAATATTAATAAGAGATTTTGACGATGACCATAATTATCAGGATGTAATAGACAGGCTTGATTATTTGCAAGATTTAGGCATAAATACTATTGAGCTTATGCCGGTTCAGGAATTTGACGGCAACAACAGTTGGGGCTACAATCCGTCGTTTCATATGGCATTAGATAAGTTTTACGGTACGCGTAATGATTTTAAAAGGTTAATAGATTCTTGTCATGCACGCGGAATTGCCGTAATTATGGATGTTGTCTATAACCATGCAACAGGACAAAATCCATACTACAGACTTTACAATACAGATAATGGTGGTACCGCAGGAAGCCCAAGTGCAGACAGCCCCTTCTTCAATCAATCTGCAACTCATTCTTATAGTGTCTTTAATGACTTCAACCATCAATCTGCTGCAACAAAATCTTATGTAGAAAGAAGCAGTACATATTGGATAAATGAATTTAAAATTGATGGCTTTCGCTGGGACCTTACTAAAGGTTTTACTCAAAATTGCTTAGGAAGCGAAAGTTGTACCAATGCTTATAATGCAGATCGTGTGGCAGTTCTGAAAGAATATGCAGATATGCAGTGGGCGGCAGATGACGATTTCTACATTATTTTTGAACATTTAGGCAATGGGGGTAGCGCAACAGAAGAACAAGAATGGGCTTCATATCGCGCGACAGAAGGTAAGGGAATCATGTTATGGGATAAACAGACAGAAACCTATAATGAAGCCACAATGGGATATAGCAATTCTAACATTAACGGTATTTCATATAAAGAAAAGGGATTTAATACGCCTAAAGCAATGGGCTACATGGAAAGTCATGATGAAGAACGATTAATGTATAAAAATCTGGCTTTTGGGAACTCTAATTCTAACTATAATGTAAAAACTGAAAACACAGCTCTAGCCAGAATGCAGGCTGCAGGTGCTTTTTTCTTTACTGTCCCCGGTCCTAAAATGATCTGGCAGTTTGGTGAGTTAGGTTATGATGTGAGCATATTTACCTGTGAAGATGGCTCCCTTCCTACTCCTTATGGCAGCGATCAATGCAAACTGAGTATTAAGCCTGATGGTTGGGACTACTTAGATAACCCACAGCGTAAGGCAGTTTATGATACCTGGAGCAAACTAATAGCTTATAAACAAAAGGAACCCATATTTAAAACCGCAGACTTTTCTATTTCTGCTGCTGGTACTAATGGCCTAAAAACAATACATCTCACAAATGCAGAAGCTACAGGCACAGAAATTAAATATGTAACTGTAATTGGTAACTTTGGAATTGTTACGCAAAATATAAATCCGCAGTTTCAGGAAACGGGAACATGGTTTGATCTAATAGACAATTCTAATATTGAAGTAAGCAGCACCACATCTTTTATTAATCTACAGCCTGGCGAATTTAAAGTGTACGCCAATGAGCAAAGTAAATTAGATATAACCACACCTGAGTTTCCCAGTCGTGCGGCTTTAAAACTATACCCTAATCCTGCTTCTGGTTTTTTAAACCTAAATAAAGCTGTAGATCATCTGGATATATATGATCTGTCAGGCAAATTAATACATGAAGTTGACGCCGAAAAAGGAGGTAAAAACCAGTTCAATATAGACTTTCTAAAAAAGGGTCTATATCTGCTCAAAATCATAAATTCTGAAAAAATCGAGTATTTAAAACTGCTTGTCGAATAAAACACCTCAATAAATTAACATATAATTATAAAAAAAGGGAAAAACCCCCTTTTCTGATCTTCCCTATTACTATACTTTTATAACGCTGATAAACTAAAAGTTTAAAGGCTTTTAAAGTTTAGTTTTTAGGGGTAACTAAATTTTAGAGAAATTAATGATTTAGGGGTGAAAGGCATCCCGCGTGAGCGGGGTGTTTTTCTATTTTAAGAGGATCCTGATTATAGTAATAAAACTCTGAGGCAAGTTTTGCGGAATTAACCTTTTTTAGAAGAATTGAATATTAGCCATAAAAAAACCTGTGAATAAAATTCACAGGTTTTTCATTTTATGAGTCTTTTTTAATTTTTACTCGCTATATAAGCATCTACTTGTTCTTCAAGAACAGAAAGTGGTACTGCACCCTGCGTTAGAACAACTTCATGAAATTGCTTAATATCAAACTTATCACCTAATGACTTTTTCGCTTTTTCGCGAAGCTCGAGAATTTTATTCATTCCTACTTTATAAGCTGTGGCCTGCCCAGGCATTACTATATGCCGCTCTACCATTTTCACGCAATCACTTTCTGCATTGGGTGTATTCTCACGATAATAAGTGATTCCTTCCTCTCTGGTCCACTTTTTCTCATGTATACCTGTATCAACAACCAGTCTGCAAGCTCGCCACAATTCCATAGCCAGGCGACCAAAATCTGAATACGGGTCTTCATAAAATCCCATTTCTTTCGGAATATATTCACAATACAAACCCCAACCCTCAGTATAAGCCGTGAAATGACCATATTTTCTAAACTCAGGAATGTCTTTCAATTCCTGTGCGATTGCGATTTGCATATGATGCCCGGGAATACCTTCGTGATAAGCCAAAGCTTCCATTTGATATTTAGGCATTGCTTTTATGTCATATAAATTGGCGTAATAAATTCCGGGGCGTGAACCGTCTGCAGCCGGCGAATTATAAAATGCCTTACCTGCACTTTTTTCTCTAAACGGTTCTACACGCTTTACAACAATATCTGCTTCGGGTTTAACCAGAAAGAGTTCGTCAAGACGTCCTTTCATAGTATTAATGATAGATGTAGCTTTCGCCAAATACGCCGCTCTTCCTTCGGCTGAATCTTCATAATAAAATTGTGGATCGCTGCGCATAAACTCAAAGAAATCCTGCAGGCTTCCTTTAAAACCTGTTTTTTTCATGATGGCTTCCATCTCTGCGTGTATACGATCTACTTCAGAAAGTCCCAGCTGGTGAATTTCTTCAGCGGTCATATCTGTAGTAGTAACGCGTTTTAGCGCATTGTTATAATAATCTTCACCATGCGGAAATTTCCACGCGCCATCGTCAGAAGTTGCCCTTCGCGCCTGATTTTCAAGAAAACCTATCAATTCTTCGTAAGCCGGCTGCAAACTATCTTTGAGTGCACTTTTTACTTCGGTTAGCAGCTCAGATTTTTTAGCCTTGTCAATATCTAAATCGGCTATTTTTGCCTCAAAATCGGCTAAAACAGGCATTTTTTCGCTGGAATCATCAAAAGGCTGACCTTTTATAACATTCTGGCAATCTTCCAGAACTCTGTTTAAAACAAACTTAGGCGGTACGATCTGGTTGCTTTCGCGAATGGTTAACTGGTTACGCAATTCTTCAAAAAGCGGTTTTACACGCTTAATGCGCATAATATACGCTTCAGCATCTTCAAGACTGTCTATACGATGTTTGTTCATCAAAAACGTAGGCACCGTTGTATGCAACCCAAACATTTGATTTACCGGATAATTATAAAAACGGTACTCATAATCTTCAATTGCATTATCCAGATTCAGCTTGTAGATCTTATAACTCAACTGCGCAGAGCTGTCTAGAGCAACCGTATCAAAAGTCGTCGTTAGATATTCAAGACGCTCTTTATTGCGATCAAGATCTTCTGCCAATTTTTCTGACGAAATATCATCCCACTTATCGTAATTAGTTTTTCTACCCAGCGAAGTCTGAAATTGCGGCGAATCTGCTACTTCTTCTTCAAACTGCGCGTCAAGCCAAGAGTTCAGTTTTTCGCTCTGTGCGGCGATTTCCTGCTCAGAATAGTTCTTTTTTTCCTCTTCCTGGCATCCTAAAAAAGCGGTACAACAAGCAAGAAAATAGATTTTTACAGACTTCTGCATAGGCCAATATTTAGGGTTTAAGTACAGAAAATTCTATTGCAGAATCTCCATAAATGGTATGTGTTTGTTTTTTAAAATCTTCAGCTTTTGCTTTGTAGATATTAGGCACAAATGTCTGTGGATTTCGATCAATCAACGGAAACCATGTGCTTTGTACCTGTATTTGCATTTTATGACCTTTTAAAAAGGTGTGATTTACATCCTGCAATTTTATAGTAACCGGAGTTTTTGTATTGGGCTCAAAAGGTTTGGGATCTGTAAAGCTTTCGCGAAAGCGACCTCTCATAACTTCACTGCGCACCATCATGAAGTAATTACCCATTTTAAGATACTTCTGCGTCTCTTCATAATCTGGCGCATCTGGTGGATAAACATCTATAACTTTCACCACCCAGTCTGCATCTGTACCGGTTGTTGCAACCTGTAGTTTTGCCATAATATCGCCGCTTAGCGTCATATCTTCATCAAGAACTTCTGTTTCGTAAACCAAAACATCAGGGCGACGCGCTGCAAATCGCTGATCGTCTGTCATGTACTTGCGCGGAGTAAACACCATCTTGATATCTTCAGAATAGGGTACCGGTTTTTGTGGATCGCTGATGAAGGTGTTCTCAAAATCAGGTTCTGCTGCGGTTGCTAATTCCTGATCTTCTCCTAAATAGAAAGTCTTTTGAGTAACAGCTTTTGGTGGCCATTGTGTAAACGTTTCCCACTCGCGTTTACCGGTGTCATACATCATGGCTTCGGGCAAACCGCTTTCTCCTTTACCACCTTCTTTTAAGAAGTGATTGAAGAATTTTGTTTCTACATTTTGCTGAAAATCACGTGAGATATTATCGCCAAAATAAACATTTCCTATCGCTTGCCTTTCATTATCGCGTGCCCAGTCACCGTGACTCCAGGGGCCGTAAACTATGGTATTATAATTTTTACTGGTTTCTTCAATTTTCTCATACGTATTAAACGGGCCATATAAATCCTCAGCATCAAAAAGTCCGCCTACGATCATAACCGCTGGTTTAATATCTTTTAAATACTGAATGATTCCGCGGCTTTGCCAGAACTCATCATAATTAGGATGATCTTTAAACTGTTGCCAGAAAATATTGTCTTCTTTGTAATATTTGTCAAGATTTGTCAAAGGCCCTTCATCAAGAAAAAACTGATATTGATCTTCGCTAGGCAAATCAGGAAATTTGTACCACGCTTCTTTTACAGGCTCATCTTTCATATAACCAAACAAAGAAATCGCTCTCCAGTAACTTTCTAAAAACGCCCCGTTGTGGTGAAAATCGTCAAAAAAGAAATCAGAAATGCAAGCTTGTGGCGAAACCGCTTTTAACGCGGGATGCTCACTTAACAATGCATAAGTCGCGTAAAAACCGGGATATGAAATTCCCCAGATACCCACATTACCATTGTTGTTATCTACATTTTTTACCAGCCAATCTATAGTGTCATAAGTATCACTCGCTTCATCAGTTTGTTTACCTTTTTTATTAGGAATATAAGGGCGCATATTATCATACGTTCCCTCGCTATTCCACCGGCCGCGCACATCCTGCTGCACAAAAATATTACCTTCTTCTACCAGATATTTATTAGGCCCAATGCGATTTTTATAGACATTTTCGCCATAAGGCTGACAACTATAAGGAGTACGCATCATCAGGATTGGGTACTTCTTAGATTTATCTTTAGGAGAATAGATCGTGGTGTGCAGCAAAATCCCGTCACGCATTTTGATCTTAACCTCTTGTTTGTCATAATGAGATTTGACAAATTCAAGATCCTGTGCCTGTACGTTAAAGCAGCAAACAATGGCAAACAAGACCAGAAGTTTCAAGTAATTTTTCATATCAGTTTTTAAATTTGGTTATTCCTTCATCAAGCCAGGCGGCATACGTGTCAACATCTGGAGTATATCCTATTGGGTCGAGAAGGGGTTTTTCATCAAGATCGAGCAGCACATAATAAGGCTGGGCGTTTGCACCGTAATTTTTTATCTGGAAATCACTCCATTTATTACCTATGGTTTTTATACGTTTTCCGGTGGTTTTGCTGGTATATTGGTCAGTTTCCGGCAAGTCTTCCTGCGCATCAACATACAGCGAAATCAAGACTACATCATTTTTAAGTTTGCCTAAAACCTGCGGTTCTCCCCAAACTCGCTCTTCCATTTTACGGCAATTAACGCACGCATAACCTGTAAAATCGAGTAAAACCGGTTTTTTATTAGCTTTCGCGAAAGCTAAACCTGCATCGTAATCTGTAAAAGCGACAATGTCATGAGCACCTAATTCTGCATGTTCAGGAAAATCATCATCTGAAGCAATTCCACCTAAAGTTTTTGTGTAGCCTACGCCATAAGGAGCCTCGCTATAATTCATAGGCGGCGGGAAACCACTAATAAGTTTTAGAGGTGCTCCCCAAAGCCCGGGGATTAAATAGATCGTAAATGTGAGAACGATTAGGCCAAAAACTAAACGACCCACCGAAATGTGTTTTAGATCAGAATCATGAGGAAGTTTGATCTTCCCAAATAAATAAAGCGCTAAAACGCCAAAAACAGCGATCCAGATGGCAATAAATACTTCACGTTCCAGCCAATGCGCCTGCAAAACAAGATCTGCATTTGAAAGAAATTTAAAAGCCAAAGCCAGTTCCAAAAAGCCAAGCACCACCTTAACCGAATTAAGCCACCCGCCAGAACGGGGCAGCGAATTCATCCAACCCGGGAAAAGAGCAAAAAGCCCAAAAGGAATCGCAATTGCCGACGAAAATCCCAGCATACCAATAATGGGCGCGATACCTCCTTTTGATGCAGCTTCAACCAGCAAAGTCCCTACAATAGGTCCTGTACAACTAAAAGAAACAATTGCCAGAGCAAGCGCCATAAAAAAGATGCCTACAATACCGCCGCGGTCTGCCTGTTTATCTACCACATTTGCCCAGGAATTAGGCAACATGATCTCAAAAGCACCAAAAAATGAGCTGGCAAAAACTATAAGAAGCGCAAAGAAAATTAGGTTAAACCAGACATTTGTAGCCAGGGCATTAAGCGCATCTGCCCCAAAGATTGCGGTGACAATCGTACCCAGTAAAACATAAATCACCACGATAAAAATCGCGTAAAGAATGGCGTTGCGCTTTCCTTTTATTTTATCTGTGCTGCGTTTTGTAAAATAACTCACCGTCATGGGAATCATTGGGAAAACGCATGGCGTTAATAATGCTGTAAGTCCGGCTAAAAATGAAACCAGAAAAAGCGTTAATAATCCGCGTTTTTCATGCTTTTCATTCACTTTTTCAGGAGAAGGAATCGCTGCTACTTTGACCGAATTAGTTTTGTCTTCGGCGCCATAAGCTTCAAATTCAGAATAATCCTTATAAATCGTTGCTTTTTCACTTTTAAGGTCAAAAACAACATAAAATTCCTGATTTATACAGACATCTTTACAAACCTGATACGAGATTTGTGCCTTTACAAAAGAGGTTTTTGGGTCTTTTAAGGCGATTTTTTGGGTTAGAATGGCCTTTTCTGAAAAGAAAATTTCGTCAACATTAAAAACATCGCTAAACTCTGTTATCGTCTCACTTTCTTTTGTGGGGCCGTCAAGATTGTAAATATCAGGCTGACCCAGAAATTCTAATTCAAATGGCAACGGACCACCATCTGGAGTAAATTGAGAATAAATATGCCAGTCTTTTTCTATTTCGGCACTAAAAATAAGATTGTATTCGGTATCTGAAATTTTCTCTACACTTCCCTCCCATTCTACCGGGTCGTAGATCTTCCCTTTTTGTGTAAATGATTGTGCGTGTATGGCATAACTCCCAATAAGAAGAAATGCAAGAAGAAATTGTTTAAACATAAGTTGCTGTAAATTTTAGCAAATTTTGGGCGCCCGGTTTCACTTTATAACGCTCATCTGTACGATGACCTACCACCCAAATTATATCTTTGCCGCTGCAAAGTAACCAGGTATTTTCTTTATCTAAGGTTGAGAATTTTTCATCTTTAAAAAATTTGCTCACCTTCTTTTTCCCGCGCATCCCAAAAGGATAAAAATAGTCGGCTTCCTGCCATTTTCTTAAGATAAGCGGGTATTTTAACATTTCTTTATCAAAAATCGCTGTCGTATTTTCAACGTTCAAAATCGAATCAACCACCTCGATTGAGAGGTTTATATTTTCTATCTCAAAATGATTAACGTTCTCATCAAGCTTAAAGGTATTTATGGTTCCTCCTTTTTCTTCTGTAAGCAGTAAAAAGTCACGGTCTTTAATCAACCGGTAACTTCCTGACGAAATGTATTTGCCAGACTGCGCATTTAACAACTCATAAATATCATCCCAAGCCGTAAAATCAAAATCCTTGAGCAATTGATAAAGCACCGCTTTTGTGTTTGGCACTTCTTTTAAAGCCGAAATATTAAGTTGGTAACCTTTAAAAGTTTCAGTTACTATTTTTGAATATAAAAGCGCTGTATAATCCTGAAGTAAAGTAGCACTTTCCTGCAGGTGCTTTTGAGTTTTGGCAAATTGCTCTAAAAACTGCGGAGCACCTTCTTCAAGTGGCGGAATCACATGATGCCGAATATGATTACGCAAATATTTATCTGAAAAATTGCTGCTGTCTTCCCGCCATTCTATGTTATTTTCTGAAATAAATTGATCGATTTGCTTTCGCGAAAACGGTAAAAATGGCCTTAAAATCCGATTAATTTGTACCGGAATTCCGGTTAAGCCATCAAGCCCGGAAGCTCTGTTTATATTGATCAAAAAGGTTTCCAGATCGTCCTGAGCATGGTGAGCCGTTAGAACATAATCGTAATTAAGCGAACTGCTAAGCTCTTCAAACCAGGCGTACCGCAATTCGCGCGCTGCCATTTGTACAGAAATGCCTTCTGCTGCAGCAAAACCTTCGGTATCAAAGCGCTGGGTGAAAACTTCGATGTCAAATTTCTCACCCAGCTCTTCTACAAACACGGCATCACCGTCGCTTTCTGCAGCACGCAGGTTAAAGTTACAATGGGCAATAGCGAAATTAAGCCGCAGTTCATGCAGCAAATAAACCAATGCTACACTGTCGCGACCACCACTTACGGCAACTAAAAATTTAGATTGTTGCAAAAACGGAAATCGCTGCTCTATGTGATTTTTAAAGGCTTCTTTCATTGTTGCTCAAAGATACAAGAGAAAAAAGATTTAGGAAGTGGGAAATGAAATATGTTGAAGGTGGGAAGTGGGAAGTGGGAAGTTAAACGAAAATACAAATATGAAATCCTATGTCATACTGAGCCTGTCGAAGTAAAAAAATATTGCGCCAAAGACATCGTCATGCTGAATTCATTTCAGCATCGCACTTGCTGTTCAGACTTCTTGATGCGACCTAACGATAATCTACTCCAAAACCTCACGCATAGCTTTCGCTTTCAGCAAACATTCTTCATATTCCTTTTCCGGTATTGATTGTGCGGTGATTGCGCTACCTACTGAAAAAGAAATGTAGTTCTTCTGCGCGTTGTACAAAATACTGCGAATTACCACATTAAAGTCAAAATCGCCCTGTGGCGTAAAATATCCCACAGAACCGCTGTATAATCCGCGTTTTGAGACTTCCAGTTCTTCTATAATTTGCATCGCTGAAAGTTTAGGCGCACCGGTCATACTGCCCATGGGGAAAGTGGTTTCTAGTATTTCGACAGGATCAATATTTTCCGGTACTTGCGATGTTATGGTGCTAATCATTTGATGCACCTGTTTAAATGAATAAACCCCGCATAATTCTTCAACCTGCACGCTTCCTTTTAAGGCCGTTCTTGACAAATCGTTGCGCACCAGGTCTGTTATCATGATATTTTCGGTGCGCTCTTTGGGGTCTGCTTCTAATGCTTTCGCGAAAGCGGAATCTTCTTCTTTATTTTCACTTCTGGGAGCTGTTCCCTTTATGGGCTGACTTATAATTTTATCACCCACCTTTTTTAAATAACGTTCTGGAGATGAGCATAGCAAATAATTGTCGTCGAACTTGAAAAAACTGGCAAAAGGTGCCAAAGAAATGGCATTTAAGTGCCTAAAAGTAGCCACTGGATTTATTTTACCATTTGCATAAAATTCCTGGCAAAAATTGGCTTCATAAATATCACCGCGATGAATATGATCAAGCATTTTTGTAACCCGAGCGTGATAATCATCTTTATGAATACGCAGTTTTACTTTGAGATTTTCAGCTTTTTTATCCGATTTTTGCGCTGTTTTAGTCGATTTTATCGATTGCCAATCGGTTTTAATTTCATGAGCAACTTCAGGCAAATAGTGAAAACTGAGAATATTCTCGTGAATAAGAAACAACTTTTTAGGCTGAAAGAAAAAGAGATCAGGAAAATCGAGTTCGTCATGATTATTAGACTGCAAATCTTCTAATTCATTCTTAAGATCGTAACCCAAAAAGCCCAAAATAAAATCTTCAGTTTGAGATCTATATTGCGCAAGAGCGTCAAAATTGTCTTTTGAAGTGGCATGCAACGAACTTTTTGCATCAACGCCGAGAAGAAATGTAAAACTGCTGTATTTATCTAAAGAATTGTTTGAATCTAGTAGGCAAACTTCATTAAACTGCTGCGCCCAGAGCAAAAGCTGAAGCTTGATCGCATCGATATTTTCAATCGTAAAATTTTGAATGCTGCGCATAAGGCGGCAAAATTACCATATTTAAGGTATTAAAATAAAGAAACCGTTCTATCATATAGATAAAACGGTTTCTCAATTTCCAAAAGAGGTTTTTATCAAACGTTTTGAAAATAAAATTATATTATGCTAATTACATTTTTTCAATTTCAGAACGAAGTTCTGATTTTGTTTTGCCGGTTTTTTCTTCAAGACGGCCTAACATTTCGTCAAATTTACCTTCAGCAAAAGTAGAATCGTCATCTGTGACCTTACCATACTTTTGTTTGAATTTACCTTTTACTTGTTTCCACTTTCCTTCTATTTCCTGATTGTTCATAATTTGATTTTTTATTGTTAATTATAATACTCTAAATTACCAGAAACAATTTTCAATATGCCCCAAAGAAATGCCAATGTTTTTCGCGGCAGCGTTAATTTTGCTTAAAATTGCCTACTTTAAAATATTATTATGGAAAAAGTGATCCTGCTCATGTCTACTATTCTTCTTTTTGCCTGTAAGCCGGGTGTAAAAAAAGACGAGGCACATTTTACTGCTAATGATAAAAGCACCACGACTTATTATATAATAAGACATGCAGATAAAGACACGACAGCTTCTGCCGGTAATGATCCCGCACTTACTGAGCAAGGTGAGGCCAGAGCCCAATTCTGGGCAGAGCATTTAAAAAATGTTGATTTTGATGCAGTTTACAGCACAGATTTTAACCGTACGCGCAGCACTGCAAAACCTACCGCAGAAAAAAACGGATTAGAAATTACGTATTACAATCCTTCTTCGCTTTACAGCGAAAAATTTCTTGACGAGACCGCCGGTAAAAACGTATTGATCGTGGGTCATAGCAATACAATTACTTATCTCACTAATAAACTTATAGGCAAAGAGCGCTATAAAGAAATAGACGAATCTGTTTATGGAAATCTATACGTTGTGTCTATTAAAAATGGTCGTGCGCGAGCAGAACTGAAGAATCTTAACAATTGGGACAAGAAGAAACAGTAATATCTTTAAGTTCAATCTTAGAGAGCAGTTCTAGTTTACCTTCCTCAAATAAAGAGTCAAGATCTTTAAGAGGTGGGCACTGTTCTTCCGGTTTAAAATTGTTATAATCTACAAACCGCACACCGTTTATAACTCGTGTATTATAAGCTTCGCGAAAGCGTGTACCACCTTCATTAACCTGATAATTATAAGCAAGATAATCTACGGTAAAGTCGGTTTTATTGATCCAGTACATATATTCATCCTGAAAATCTTCACCGCCGCCCTGCTCATCAAAAGTCACCTTGATCTCGTAGTAATCCTTTCCTTTAATAGAAGATTCACCCAGAAGTTCTTTATGCACAGATGGTGAATCCAGACCATAAGGCAACATAGCAAAATAGTGAACAGAGTTCACAGAACCTGCGTAACTTGTACTTAGAGAATCAGGAAGCTTAATAGTTTTGCTCTGTTCAAAACGCGTAAAACCATCATTTGTGACCACATCCTTAATGCTGCTGCAATCTGGATCTGTACAGCTCATAAGTTGATAACTTCCCTCCTGTCTCACGGCTCTATAATATTTATCTCTAAAGCGAAATGTTACTTTAGCATTGTCTACAATATCACCACCAGATTTTTGTATAGTTGTTGTAATGATTTTTACAGCTTCGCTCTGTTCAGTATTTGAATTACAGGAAGTAAAGCTTACTACGATTGCTACTATAAAAAGGAAGGGAAAGGTTACTTTTTTAAATATCATTGAGCTGTTTTTTCTAAAGTATTTGTCGGCTGTTTTTTAAAATAATAATACCAGATCGTAAAAATAAACAGTATTTCTGCAATTATAGAAAGAATAGAACCTTCAAAACCAAAAGCGCCACCATTAAATGTATTGGCTTCTGCGATCTTAAATTCTACAAGCGAGTAAAAATCCTGCCCGCTCACATTAAAACCAAGCAACGACTGAAAGAAATTCCAACCCAGATGTAAACCAATGGGAAACCACAAATTCTTAGTGTAGATGTACGAAATTCCTAAAAGGATTCCCGCCAGAAAAAGATCAATAAAACTAAACAGATCCATATTGGGATTTGCCAGATGCATTGACGCAAATAGCAATGAAGAGATTACAAGCGCCACATATTTATTAAAACTGATCATTAAATTACGCAGAATATAACCCCGCAACAGCA
Source organism: Leeuwenhoekiella sp. A2 (assembly GCF_047946655.1). Lineage (GTDB taxonomy): Bacteria > Bacteroidota > Bacteroidia > Flavobacteriales > Flavobacteriaceae > Leeuwenhoekiella. The sequence goes on along the minus strand of NZ_CP172311.1, from coordinate 3,250,698 downwards.
CTTCTTCTAGCACCGCCACACTTACAAAAAGTAAGACAGACAGCAGTAATTGAATTCCGTCATAGAAAAAATTGGTAAAATTTATCTCATTAAATGCGATCAGGATCAGGAAACCTATGATCATAATTACGCCGCCGCCTAGCACGCCAACGAAGAATTCTTTTAATCTGTCTTTTATTTGAAAACCTAGTTCTACAAAAGGAAGCCTGTCTACATACCGCATAAAAAGCCACAAAGTAAGTAACGTGGCGGCCAGTGTTAAATAAGAGCCATAAACTTCTCTAAAAACATTCTCTTTATCAGCAGAGTCGCCAAACTCATATCCCGCCAGACCATAACCTATCAGCTGAAAAATGGCTATAATTAAAATATAAGGAATAATTAAAAGTAAAATGTAAATCCACCCGCGGTGTTTGGTTTTCATAAATCTAAAATTTTGAAAGCTGCTTTTTTAACTTTCTGCTTAAGGTGAGCGAAAAATAGTATTTTTGTATAACCTATGAATCAGAACACGATAAATATAAAGAACAAGCGTGCGCGCTTTGAATACGAGATACTCGATAAATATGTCACAGGCATCAAACTTGCCGGTACAGAAATAAAGTCTATTAGAGAAGGTAAAGCCTCTATCGCAGAGAGTTTTTGTGAATTTAATAATAATGAGCTGTTCATTATAAATATGACCATTCAGGAATATTCTCACGCGACTTATTTTAATCATGATCCTAAAAGTGCGCGTAAATTGTTGCTCAACCGTCGCGAACTTAACAAACTTGAGAAAGAAGTAAAGAATAGCGGACTGACAATTGTGCCGCTAAAAATGTTTCTTAATGATCGCGGACTGGCAAAACTGGAGATCGCTCTGGCGAAAGGAAAAAAATTATACGACAAGCGGGAAACCATCAAAGATCGAGACAGCAAGCGTAATCTAAGCCGAATAAAAAAGGCATTCAACAATTAGATTTTAGCTAAAAATCGACTTCTTTTAACCCGATTTTCCTCCTTATTTTACCGATAATTCAAGAACCTCGGCGCAAGCTCGAGATGTACGAGTCGGAAATTCATTATTCATTTTGAGGCATCGATAAATATTGGGAGGGGAAATTAACCCTTTAGAGGGTTTGGCTGCAACTTTTATAATGTTGCTCAAGTCTTTACTTGTAAATTTAGCAACATGATCAAAAAACTACTTTTCATTTTCATCCTGCTCTTAAGTTTTCAAAATCAGGCGCAGATTACGGGTGAAATTACTTCTACAACAGGCGAACCTTTGTCGTATGTGAATATTTACATTCAGAATTCTCGCAAAGGTACGACCTCTAACGACACTGGAAATTATCGTTTAAACATAGATAAAACCGGAAATTATACGGTGGTTTTTCAGTTTCTGGGTTTTAAGACCAAAAATGTAGATGTTGCGGTTGATGAATTTCCTTTTACATTAAATGTCGAGCTTGAAGAAGAAATTACTTCGCTTGATGAAGTAATGGTAAATTCTAATGAAAATCCCGCAGATCGCATCATTCGTAAAGTGATAGAAAGCAAGGCAAGCATTCTTGAAAAGCGAAAAGCCTACACCGCAGATTTCTACTCTCGCGGAACTTATCGCGTAAAAGATCTCCCAGAAAAAATACTGGGTCAGGAAATAACAGATATTGGCCCCGGTCTTGATTCTACCCGCAGCGGGATTATTTATTTAAGCGAGACTATTTCTAAAATCGCCTACCGCGCTCCAGATGATTTTAAAGAAAAGATAACCGCCAGCAAAGTGAGCGGCGACGATAATGGTTTTAGTTTTAATAGCGCCCGTGAAGCTAATTTTTCGTTTTACGATAACACGCTCGAGATAAATACGCAGCTCGTCTCCCCTATCGCAAACAACGCTTTTAATTATTACCGCTACAAGTTGGAAGGTTCTTTTTACGAAGGCAGTAAATTGATAAATAAAATCAAGGTCACACCCAGGCGCGCAAACGATCGTGTCTTTAACGGCTACGTTTATGTGGTAGAAGATGACTGGCAATTATACGGTGTAGAACTCAATACAACCGGCGCTGCGATACAGGTTCCGTTTATAGAAAACCTGCTTATAAAGCACACTTTTCAGCTAAATGAGGAGGAAAATCTCTGGGTTAAAAAAGTGCAGACCATCGATTTTAAGTTCAAACTTTTCAGTTTTCAGGGCGACGGGAGGTTTTCTGCCGTGTACAGCAATTACGATTTTAGTCCGCGATTTGATGAGAAAGATTTCAGTAATGAAGTGCTCAGTTTTGTTGAAAATGCCAATAAAAAAGACAGCTTATACTGGCAAAAGATAAGGCCAATCCCGCTCACGCTTGAAGAGCGAAAAGATTATGTGCTAAAAGACAGTTTACAGATCGTGCGCAAGTCTAAAAAATACTTTGATTCGGTCGATAATAGGCACAATAAAGTCGGTTTTTTAGATCCCATAATGGGTTATTCTTATACAAATACGTACGAGCGCTGGCGCTTGAGTTACGATGGGCCGCTGGATCAAACAAGTTTTAACACCATTCAGGGATTTAACAGCAGCGCCGGCATTTCGTATTCCAGTTGGGAAGAAGATTATAAAAGTAGTTTTTACGCTTTCGCGAAAGCGAACTATGGCCTAGATGATGACCGACTGCGATTCACCAGCGGAATCACAAAAAGATTTAACCGCTCAAACCGAAGCACGCTGAGTCTGGCCGGCGGACAAAAAGTAGAACAATTTAATGCTACAGAGCCTATTTCTCCATTGGTAAACAGTCTGGCTACGCTTTTTTGGGAACGGAATTATCTAAAAGCATATGACCTTACTTTTGCGCGGGCAGCTTACAGCGAAGAAGTTTCTAATGGAATCCTATTATTTGCGCGTGCCGGTTATGAAAAGCGACAGGGACTTTTTAATACTACAGATCAAACGGTTTTTCCGAAAGATGAGATAGCGTACTCTTCTAATAATCCGCTGGCTCCGGCTGATTTCAATACTACCGCTATCGATAATCACGATCTGGGGAAACTCGATCTTGTCGCGAATATCACTTTTGACCAGAAATACATGAGTTACCCTGATGGGAAATTCAATATTGGTGAGTCAAAATATCCCATGCTTTCGCTTGCAGTAGAGCAAGGTTTTGCAGCATCAAATGGTGATTATAATTTCACCCGTTTTGGTGCAGGATTAACACAGCAAATTGATGTGGCAAACAAAGGAAGTTTCTCCTACAGCCTAAAAGGCGGAACTTTTACGCACGGCGATAATATAAGCTTTGTAGATTATAAACACTTTAGCGGCAACCAGACGCATGTGAATCTTAATAGCGATTATTTACAGCGGTTTAATTTGCTGCCTTACTATGACTTTAGCACCAATAAAAGCTATTTTGAAGGGCACATTCAGCATAATTTTAAAGGTTTTATTCTGGGCAAAATTCCCGCTTTGCGCGCACTTAATTTTAACCTGATAGGTGGCGCGCATTTTTTAAGCACTGTAAATAACAAACCTTATTCTGAACTTTCTGTGGGAATAGATAATCTTGGTTTTGGGAAATTCAGATTTCTTAGGGTTGATTATGTACGCTCTTTTTATAATGGAAGCAGTGACGGCGGTTTTATGTTTGGAATTAGTTTTTAGTTCTGCTGCATCATTGAGAAAGAATTTTTAAATTTCTGTTTTAAAAAACCAACCATTACTTCTTGCTTAGATGAAAACTACTAAACCCTCTCTTCTTATTCTGATTATTGCAATTGTTTGCTTTTCCTGCACCGAGGACAAAACCATAAATCTGACAAAAATGGATGGCTTTCCACCCGATTTTATGGGTTGCAGCTGCTATTTTGCGGAAAATGAAACCGATTTTAAAGCGCAGCAATTCATCTATGTAGATAGTTATGAAAGCAACCCGGCTTATATTTCAGTAGATAATAAAGTCATAGAATTGGGCGATGACACAGAAGGTTATGAAGTGAAGTTTGAAATAACCGATTCTGTGCAACTCGATACAGAATTATGGCATAAAGAAGGAACTGTTACTATAACAGACAGTACTGGCGCTATGGTGACAAGATCAATTTATGGGGAGTGCGGCTGCTAAAATTATACGATATGAAAAAACTATACTCTGCAATTTTCACGATTTTAACCCTACTCTTAATTACAAGTTGTAAAAGTGAGTCGGTTGACATGGAAATAAATGTAGAAGAACTCACCATTGCAAAAATTCACGAGGCTTATAAAAGCGGTGAATTCACTGCCGAAGATCTCGTAAACGCATATCTCAACAGAATAAAAGAACTCGATACGTTTACAAATGCCATCACTGCCATTAACCCTAAAGCGATTAAACTCGCAAAACAAAGTGACTCCTTATTTAAAGAGACAGGGAATCTAAAACCGTTACAGGGAATTCCCATTCTGGTTAAAGACAATATAAATGTGCAAGGATTGCCCACAACGGCTGGTTCTTTAGCGTTACAAGATTACATTCCGGAAAAGGACGCTTTTATCATTAAAAAGTTAAAAGATGCCGGTGCCATAATTCTGGCAAAAACTAACATGGCAGAATGGGCTTTCAGCCCTATGCATACCGAAAGTTCGACGGCGGGAACAACGCATAATCCGTACAACCTTGATTATGTACCCGCAGGATCAAGTGGAGGAACAGCTGCTGGAGTTGCAGCCAATTTTGCCGTGATAGGTCTGGGTACAGATACGGGTAATTCTATACGTGGCCCTTCTTCGCACTGCGATCTGGTAGGTTTTAGAACAACTTTGGGCTTGATAAGCCGAAGCGCGATAGTTCCGCTTTATTTGCGCAATGACGTTGTTGGCCCAATGGGAAGAACAGTTACAGACGCTACAAAAGTGCTAGAAGTTATGGCCGGTTATGATCCTACAGACTCTATTACTGCGCATTCAGATGGAAATATACCGGAAAATTATACCCAATTCTTACAAAAAAACGGACTAAAAGGAGCGAAAATCGGTGTTTTAAGCCATCTTTTTGGCGACGATACAGATCCTGAAATAGTGACTTTATTCAACAAAGCAATGAAAGATATTGATTCGTTGGGCGCTGAAATTATTCCAAATGTGGTGATTCCAGATTTTGACGAACTGCGACAAGATCAATGGTGTTCTGCTTTTAAAACTGATCTTGAGAATTTTCTTTCCACGTATGTGAAAAACGATACGATCAAAACAATTAAAGATGTAATACGAATTGGTACAAATTCAGACTTTGCCCGTCAACGGCTTACTTCTTCCGCAGAAAGCGAAGAAGGGAGATATGGTCATCCTGAAACGCCTTGTCTCGATGCTTATCATGATGAGCGCCGCATTGCCTTTCGCGAAGCTATAGAAAAAGTAATGGACTCGCTTCAACTTGACGCTTTGGTGTATCCTACCTGGCGCAACAAACCGGCTCATATCGCCAATTTTCAGGAAGAGTATAAAGGTGATAATAGTCAGATAATCGCGCCACATACCGGTCAGCCGGCTTTTACTGTTCCTATGGGTTTCTCTGGTGATAATTTGCCTGCAGGAATTCAGTTTTTAGGCAGAATGTTCAGCGAGCCAACTCTTATTAAACTTACATACGCTTATGAGCAAGGGACGGATCACAGAAAGCCGCCGGTAATAGAATAGGAAAGTAACTATTTAAGTCAATAAACTGGCTGATAATTGTTTATATGTTAAAAATGACTACCTTTTACTACGTAATCAGCAACTCAAAATTCTCAAGCTGATGACATAAATAGTAGTTCTTATCATGAAACAATTCTCTCTCCTCCTATTCCTTTTTGCAACTCCATTATTCATTTTTAGCCAGCAAATAAGCGTAGTAACCCAACTCGAAAACAGCATTAATGAAACATCAGGATTGCTGTTTTTAAATGGAAAAACAATCACCCACAATGATTCTGGTGGCCAGGCGGCCCTTTATGAGATTGATGTTACCACAGGAAATGTAAACAGAACGGTTACCGTTACAAATGCGACAAATGTAGATTGGGAAGATATTACCCAGGACGAGAATTATATTTATGTAGGGGATTTTGGAAACAATAACGGCACTCGAAAAAACCTGAAAATCTATAAAATTTCAATTCAGGACTATCTTAATACTCCTGATGAAAAGGTTACCGCAGAGATGATCAACTTTAATTATACAGACCAAACTGATTTTACTTCAAGTCAATATGCAACCAATTTTGATGCTGAAGCTTTGATCGCCTATGAAGATCATTTGTACATTTTTACCAAGAACTGGGGAGACCAGAAAACAAATATTTATGAAGTATCAAAAAATCCCGGCACTTACACCGCAGATAAAATTGATACGATCAATACTAACGGCTTAATAACCGGAGCAGATTTTAATCCGCTTACGCACAAAATAGTTTTAACGGGATATTCGCTGATTTTTCCCTTTGTGGTGGAGTTATTTGACTATTCTGATGGATTATTTTCTAACGGAACCGTAAAAAAATATTCAGCTTCTAATTTGGGCGGCAATTCATTTCAGATAGAAGGCGTAGCAGCTATCTACAAATTGAATTACTACATTTCTGGTGAAAAGAACGATTACGGCAGGCCGGCGTTGTATAAACTTACAGTGTTAGATGATGCTCAACCGCCGGTAGAAACGCAATTAGAAATCAATATTAATTTTCAAAATGCTGCCACATCTGTACCTGAAAATTATCTGGCTGATACGGGTTCCGCTTATAGCGAAAAAGACAATGGTTACACATATGGATGGTTGGCTAAGGATGATCTGCAACCCCTTGATCTTTCTAAAAATACGCGAAATAGAAATTTGAATAGTTTATCAACGCTTGATAATACGCTGCTTCATATGCAATATGGCGATACCGGCGGCACCAGCGGAACAGCCACAACAGGTATCTGGGAAATCGATCTTGCTACGGGGTTTTATGAAATACAAGTGACTGCTGGCGATGGCACAATTGATGGCCCGGGTTCAACACCTTCTCACACCATTAATGCCGAAGGAGTCAACGTGATCTATAATTATATTCCATCAGGATCGCCCGGTTCTAACACTCGTTTTAAAACCGGAAAAGCAATTGTTTTGGTTACAGATGGTAAACTTACAATAGATGCTGAAGGTGGTTTTAATACTAAAATTGATTACTTATCTATTAAAAAAGTAGATGAGCCAGCTCCTGTTCCAGAAATAGCTTCCGCCTTTATTAATTTCGCAACAGCGACAGATACACCACCAGATGGCTATATGACTGACTCTGGTCTGGGATTTGCAAACCAGGGAAATGGAGCAAGTTATGGGTGGCTTAACAAAGTAACTTTACAACCTGTTGACCTTTCAAAAAACACCCGAAATCGTAGTAAAATCGGCGTTTCTGCACTAAAAAACACCCTTTTACACATGCAATACGACGATGTAGGCGGCAGCAGTGGCGTTACAATAGAAGGTGTATGGGAAATTGCGCTTCAGGATGGATTTTATAAAGTTGAAGTAGGCGTAGGTGATGCTGCTATTGATGGCGCAGGAACTACACCATCACATACAATTAATGCTGAAGGAGTTAATTTAATTAATGCGTTTGTTCCATCTGGTGCTGCGGGATCTGCTACAAGATTTGCTACAGGAACTACAATTGTTGAAGTGCTCGACGGCAGATTAACAATAGATGCAGAGGGCGGTTTTAATACCAAGATAAATTATATAAATGTAATACCCGTAGACGCTCCCGCTCCTACTTCTGAGGTTAGCTGGGCAATGATAAATTTCTCTCTTAGTACAGATACAGCTCCAGATGGTTATCTGATAGATTATGGTCTTGGCTTTGCCACCCGGGAAAACGGCGCAGCGTATGGCTGGCTAAGTAAAGAAAATCTACTGCCGCTGGATCTTTCAAAAAATACCAGAAATCGCAATAAAAGTGGACTTTCATTATTAGAAAACACGTTGCTACATATACAATATAATAATGTAGGTGGCGCTAGCGGAATCCCCACAGAAGGCATATGGGAAATACAAGTTGTAAACGGTACTTACCAGGTTGAAGTTAGTGTAGGCGACGCTGCAATTGACGGGCCCGGCACAACACCGTCACACTCAATAAATGTAGAAGGTGTAAATCTTATAAATGCATATGAACCTTATGGAGCTGTAGGGTCTGAAACGCGATTTAAAACCGGGACTAAAAATGTTGAGGTTAACGATGGCAGATTAACGGTTGATGCTGAGGGCGGATTTAATACCAAAATAAATTACATTAAAATTAGTCCGGCAGATGCGACAACAAAAGAACAATTAACTGTCAATGAATTCACATCTAAATTAAACGAGATCAAACTATATCCTAACCCCGCTTCGTCATTTTTAGATATTAGTTATACAAACGCCCATAAACCTTTAACAAACCTGGATATTTATGATTTGAGAGGACAAAAGATATTAAGTTTTTCACCTCAGTTTTCTAGTTCAAAGCAAACATATTCTATATCTCTGGATGGCCTAAGCAATGGTATATACATGATACAGGCGTCTACTAAAAATTCAATGGTTTTCACCAAAAAGCTCATAGTTGCTAATCGGTAAAATCTAGTACAAAAGTTTATTCATCTATAGCTTTCTGCATTCTGCCTAAAATAAAAGTAGCGTCTGTAGTCTTCAGGTATTTTTACTGAATAGAATTTATTAATTATTAACCTGATCGTTATGAATGATAATAAAAATATAGAAATAGGAACTAAAATTGAAGGTCTTAAATACCATGCTGTAATGTCTGCAACTATTAAAAAGGAAAAGCTTAAGAGAAAGAACGAGATCAAAAAACTAAAAGAAAAAATACAAGAATTGCTTTTCGCGAAAGAATTCCAGATCGATTACATCCTGGCTCTGGAAGAAAAATCTGGTCTTAATTTCTCTGCAGGTTACATGCCAGAATTCATCACGCAGGAAATAAATGAGAGGCGTTAGTTTTTAAAAGTCAATTACGATCATCTTCTACACCGGCTTTTAATTAAAGCTGAATCTTTATTATCTTTTCGCTCTAGATAAATTAAGCAACATGAAGCCTGTACCTTTAGCGATGAATCCGCCAACAACTGATGTTACCATTATTAATACAATTACATTAGAAGAGGCCATTGTACTTTCAAGACAGAATGCACGCAAACGCATAATATTTCCCTATCACAAGAAAGCTTCAGATAAATTGCATCGCATGCTTAATGTGATACAACCGGGAAGTTACATCAGGCCGCACAATCACGCTGCCGAAGGTAAAAGTGAATCTGTGATCCTGTTGCGCGGTGGTATTTGTTTTATGACCTTTGATGCTTCAGGCAATTTAATAAGTCATCAGGATCTGATTGCTAACACATTAAATTTTGGTGTAGATATAGAGCCAAATGTGATTCATTCCTTTTTCGCTTTAAGCGAAGACACCGTTATTTTTGAAGTAAAACCCGGGCCCTATATTAAAGAAAACGACAAAGGTTTTGCCAGCTGGGCACCTGCCGAAAATACTCCCGAAGCCGATCTCTATTTAAATGATCTCATTATAAAAACCGGGCATTAATTAGCGATTTTTGACCTCAAAAGGCCGATTTTTAATATAATTTTGTTTTTACTAAAAACGTGGAGTAGTATTTTAATATACAGAATTGCTTTATTTACAAATTAGGAATTAAATGCTACACCGCATCAACGTTTGCGAAATGCAACTTATTCTTGCTACTATACTTTTAAACCGAAACAAGATTTTGATTTATCTCGCTAAAATTATATTTTTTGATGTCAAAATCTTTGTCTTAAAAGCGCTCCCGGCATCAATATACTTCAACGCTTAAACTTACCAGTCACTTTAATACGTATTGAAGTTCCTATGTTTTGTCAAAAATGATTTAATTTTGCTTTCAATTTATTGCAGCTTAACAATCAGGATTTTCTAATTTAAAATTCTGCCTAAGAAAGAGTTTGAAAATAACATTTTGCTTAAAAATGTTTATATTTAACAAAAATTTTTAGTCATATACAGACTATTCCACAGCTAATCAATTTCTGTATTACCATTGAAAGACCTTAGTACCCAACTCAAATCAGACATTAAAAAAATTCAACGCATTGGGATTGTACCGCAACTTCTTGATGTAGTATGCCGTACAACCGGAATGGGTTTTGCCGCCATTGCTCGTGTTACAGAAGATCGCTGGGTAACCTGCAGTACTCGTGACCAGATAGCATTTGGCTTAAAACCGGGTGATGAGTTAAAAGTTGAGACCACATTATGTAATGACATACGCCAGTCTAAAGATATTATTGTTATTGATCATGTAGATAAAGATGATATCTATTGTAAACATCCTACTCCGGCGATGTATAAATTTCAGAGTTATATCTCTGTACCTATTATAAAAAAAGACGGGTCATTCTTTGGTACTTTATGTTCTATAGATCCTAAGCCGGCAAAAGTTAACAGACCTGAAATAACGGGTATGTTTGAGCTATTTGCAGAATTGATCTCGTTTCATTTAAATGCGATTGAAGAACTGGAAGATACAGAAGCTAAACTGAAACACGAGCTTGAAACTTCTGAATTGAGAGAACAATTTATTGCTATTTTGGGCCACGATCTTAAAAACCCCGTGGGTACAACCAGAATGAGTGCAGAATTACTTCTTAAGATGAATCTTGACGAGCGGGCAACAAAATATGCAGGGATTATAAAATCTACTTCTTTTAGAATGGAAGGTCTTATAGATAATTTGCTTGATTTTGCCAGAGGACGTTTAGGAGAAGGAATACAATTAAAGAAAGAGATTAATAACAAGCTTCTACTTGAAAGCGTAGAACAAGTTATTAAAGAGATTCAGGCCATGGCACCAGAATCTAGATTAGATGTAAACATTCAACTGGATTACGAAGTAAATTGTGACAGGGAGCGTGTTGCACAATTATTCTCTAATCTCTTAGGCAATGCTATTACGCACGGCGCACCAGATAAGCCTATACAAGTTGAGATCGTAAGTACCAAAAATATGTTTTCTCTCGCTGTAAAAAATCAGGGTGAGAAAATACCACAGGTTGCAATGGATCATCTATTTCAACCATTTTACAGACAAAATTTAAGTTCGCACAAACAAGGTCTGGGTTTAGGTCTCTATATCTCTTCAGAAATTGCTAATGCACACGGCGGGCAAATGAATGTAGCTTCTACTGCGCAGGAAACAGTGTTTACTTTTATAATGCCTTGCAAATAAGCTTTTAAGTAGAATTAAAAATCGGCCGATTTTAAGATAAAATTGACCGATTTTCTATGTTTTTATGCAGGTTTGATTCTGCTTAATCTTTGGTGTACACTTTATTTTCCTGTTCTGCCACGCGTATAAAAGTGGTACGCTTAGTAAGTTCTTTTAAACGGGCTGCGCCTACGTATGTGCAAGTGCTGCGAATACCACCCAGAATATCCTGAAGCGTATTCTCTACATCACCACGATAAGGAACCTCTACCGTTTTCCCTTCGCTTGCTCTGTATTCTGCAACTCCGCCCACGTGCTTTTCCATCGCGGTAGCAGAACTCATACCGTAAAACTGTTTATATGCTTTACCGTCACGTTCTACATATTCCCCGCCACTTTCGGTATGACCGGCAAGCATCCCGCCCAACATCACAAAATCTGCTCCTGCGCCAAAGGCTTTTGCCACATCACCGGGTGTTGTGCAGCCACCGTCACTAATAATTTGACCGCCCAGGCCATGAGCAGCATCTGCACATTCTACGATCGCAGAAAGTTGAGGATAACCCACACCTGTCTTAACGCGTGTAGTACACACAGAACCGGGACCTATGCCCACTTTAATAATATCAGCGCCAGCTAGAAGTAGCTCTTCTACCATTTCGCCGGTAACTACATTGCCCGCAATGATCACCTTTTGAGGATGTTGTTTTCTGGTTTTCTTTACAAAATTCACAAAATGCTCAGAATAGCCGTTAGCCACATCTATACAAATGAACTTTAATTGTGGATTAGCATCAAAAATCGCTACAAGTTTTTCAGAATCCTGAGATCCTGTGCCCGTGCTTATGGCAATGTAATCTTCTATACCCGCTTTCGCGTTAGCTAAAAAAACATTCCAGTCTGTTACAGAATAATGCTTATGAATGGCTGTAAACAAGCCTTGTTGTGACAGCGCATTTGCCATCTCAAAAGTACCTACAGTATCCATATTTGCGGCCATTATAGGTACACCGCTCCACTTTGTATTACTATGCAGAAATGTAAATTCCCGTTCCAGTTTTACCTGCGAGCGGCTTTTAAGAGTTGAGCGTTTAGGTCTTATCATAACGTCTTTAAAACCCAACTTTATATCATATTCTATCCTCATTTTTATCTTGTATCATGTTGCTTTCAAAAATACACGTTCCCTCAACAATGTCACGCTTTTTAGCGAAAGATTTTACCGTGTTTTCGGTCGATTTTTAGCCAGAATAACCCGATATTTCAGCATTAAATAATCAGTAGTAATGAAAAAACACATGCTAATTCTTATAGCGATCTTATCATTGATGAGCTGTGACACCAGAGATTGTGATGATATGAGCTGTTTTACTCCACCGCCTGTATTTTTATTTAAAATAGTAGATAAGGCCAGCGGTGAAAACCTGTATACTAACGGTACTTTGAACAGCGATGATATTAAGATTACTGATAAAAATGGTAAGCAATTGCAGTATACATTCATCACCGAAAACAATGTTAATCTATTACAAGCCGATGAATTTGGTTGGGATAGTAATATAAGCACATACTATATAGATCCCGGTAATGGAATTAAGATCGATATCGCTCTTAACTCTCAAATGAAAAATGAAAATTGCTGTTCATTTTATGAAATTAGTGATTTTTCGGTTCTTAATTATTCTTATACAGTAGAAAACTCAACAGGGATTATCATTGTAGAAATCCCAGCACAAACTTAAATTAACCTTTACAAAATGAAATACATAGTACTACTTTTCACTGCATTTTTATTAAGCTGCAACTCAAATTCTACAGAAAATGATACAGCAAAAAATGAAGCTGAAAACCCAATAGAGGGACAAACCCCTGCGGTAAATTCCGTAGTTCAGGAACACGGCGCGCTGCACATAGAAGGAACTAAAATTCTGGATAAAAACAATGAAGTGGTTCAATTGCGTGGCATGTCTCTTTTCTGGAGCCAGTGGATTGGCAAATATTACAATGCCAGCGCAATAAAATGGCTAAAAGAAGACTGGCAGTGTACGGTAGTTCGCGCCGCAATGGCAGTAGATTTTGATGGTTATCTTACAAATCCTGAGGCAGAAAAAGCAAAAGTAATGGCTGTGATAGATGCAGCGATCGAGCAAGGCATTTATGTGATCATAGACTGGCACGATCATGAAGCGCAAAATCACGTTGATGAAGCTAAAAAGTTCTTTGGCGAGATGGCAAAAAAGTATGGTGATTACCCTAATGTGATCTATGAGACTTTTAATGAGCCACTTGATGTATCGTGGGCGGAAGTTTTAAAACCATACCACGAGACGGTAATTGCAGAAATACGTAAATATGATCCTGATAATATAATCGTATGTGGTACGCGCAATTGGTCGCAAAATGTAGATGAAGTTATCGATAATAAAATTGATGATCCTAATGTGGCATACACCCTGCATTATTACGCAGCTACTCACAAACAATGGCTTAGAGACATAGCGAGCAAAGCGCTTGAGAATGAAGTTCCGCTTTTTGTAACAGAATTTGGTACGACACAGGCTTCTGGAGATGAAGAAATTGATGAAGCAGAATCTAAAATATGGTGGCAATATCTGGACGATCATAACATCTCGTGGTGCAACTGGTCTATTGCAGATAAAGAAGAACTGGCTGCAGCTTTAAAACCGGGTGCCGCAGCAGAAGGCGGCTGGCCAGATTCAGAAATTACAACTTCAGGAAAATTAGTGCGGGAAGAATTAAAATTAAAGAACAAGAAATATTGATAAATCAGGAACTCACAGTTAATAAATGGTTTCGCCTGGCGCACTTAATAATAGACACAATTGCATGGCTGGCTCTTACTTTCATATTCAGTTTAATACTAGACCTTTTTATTCGTACTAAGAATATTGACATAATAAACGGCGGACTTATTCTTTGCATATTTGGTTCTTTTATAATCTATTATGTGGTTATGGAATTTAAGTTTCAACGTACTCTGGGCAAATTTTTAACCAAAACAAAAGTTGTAACTCAAACCGGTTCTAAACCATCATTAAATGATATTTTTATAAGAACACTTTGTAGATTCATTCCGTTTGACAGAACTTCGTTTATAGTAGTCAAAGATGGATTTCACGACCGGTTATCAAAAACGACAGTCATTAAAGAAAACTTCAATTAGAAAAACATGGCAATTAAAGCAATTCATCATATCGCGATCATCTGCACAGATTACGAGGTTTCAAAAAGATTCTATACAGAAGTTTTGGGGTTTTCGGTTTTAAAAGAGACCTATCGTGCTGCACGAGATTCTTTTAAACTCGATTTAGGCTTGGGTGAAAATTATGTGATAGAATTGTTTTCATTTCCAGATACTCCGCCGCGTCTATCCAGACCAGAAGCGAGCGGTTTAAGACATTTAGCATTCGCTGTAGATAATATTGAAAGTGAAATTGACGCTCTAGCGAAAAAAGGTATACAAACAGAAGACGTGCGTATAGATGAGATCACAGGTAAGAAATTTACCTTTTTTACAGACCCTGATAATTTGCCGCTTGAGTTCTATGAGATTTAACTAAAACACGATTTAGTATGGAAGACATGGCTTTAGAAAAATTGAGATATCCTGTTGGTAAATTTGTGAAACCAGTCACAATTACCGCTCAGGAAATAGACAAATGGATTTTTGAGATCGAGTCCTTTCCATTAAAGTTGAAATTGGCTGTGAACGATCTTTCTGAAGAAGAATTGCAATGGCAATACAGATCAGGAAGCTGGACGATAAAGCAACTTATTCATCACTGTGCAGACAGCCACATGAATAGTTTTATTCGGTTTAAACTTTCGCTAACGGAAGATTCTCCCATTATTAAGCCCTATTTAGAGGATAAATGGGCACAATTAGCCGATTCTTCATTAGCAGATACAAGTCTTTCACTAAAAATAATTGAAGGCTTGCACCAGCGCTGGGCTATACTTTTAAAATCTTTGGCAACGGAAGAACTCAACAGAGCATTTGTGCATCCTGAACATGGCAAACATTTTTCACTAAAAGAAAACATTGGTATTTATGCCTGGCATTGTAGTCACCATCTCGGGCACATAAAATTAGCTATTCAGGCAAAAGGTGCGGTACAAAATAATAAGTTTGATCAATGACAGATAATGTAAATAGTCTTCCAGAAGTTTGGTTAAGAGGTAAGTTACCAGAAATTCCTGCTTTGCTACAACCAGCAGCCCACGCGCTAAAACAAGCGGTAGAAGATATGTATAAATATACTGCAGATTTCCCCCCTGAACTTTTATGGGAAAAACCTGCAGGAAGAGCTTCTGTAGGATTTCATTTGCAGCATTTAACTGGTGTTTTAGACCGTATGCTTACTTATGCAGCTGGTGAAAATTTATCTGAAAATCAATTTGATTACCTTAAAAAAGAAGGCAAAATTGTTGATGTTTCAGTAGACCAACTAGTAGATGCTTTCGCGGAAAAAGTAAAAGAAGCTTTAGCGAAATTCAAAACAGTACCTGAAGCAATTCTTATGGAAGAAAGAACTGTTGGTCGGATAAAGCTTCCGTCAACCGTTATTGGTCTTTTATTTCATGCTGCAGAGCATAGCCAGCGCCACATTGGCCAAATGCTGGTCACAATTAGCGTTGTAAAAAATCGGTGATTTTATGCCAAAAACCGGGCTCTAACCGGTAAAAAACGATTAATACTCTGTTTTTTCCTCTTTCTGGCTCCATTTCGTGAAAACGGGAACAGCCTCTTCTCTAAGTACTTTGTAGAAAGGAATTTGTCTATCGTCCATATCTTTTGCGATCTCATCATAAATAAACTGATCGTCAAAATCTATAGCTGCGGCATCCTCCCTATTTGCGCCATAGAATACCTTATCTGGTCTTGCCCAGTAAATTGCACCCAGACACATGGGGCATGGTTCACAAGAAGTATAAATTACACATCCATCCAGCTGAAACGATTTTAAGGCCTCACAAGCACTACGTATAGCAGTTACCTCTGCGTGAGCAGTAGGATCGTTAGTAGAAGTTACTTTGTTATAACCTTCTGCTATTACTTTGCCGTCTTTAACTACAATTGCACCAAAAGGGCCTCCTGCGCCTTTATCCATTCCTTCTTCTGCAAGAGCGATTGCACGGCGCATAAATATTTTATCCTGTTCTGTCATATCCATTTTTCAACGGGTAAATATAAGAATTGTGCTTCAAGGTATATCTTAATTCACATGTTATAAAAACACAGTAAAAATCGAGTGTTTTCGTACTTTCACCTGTAAGTATTTGCAAATATGATAATTAGATGTAATTATTCTTGTAAAAAATTTCTCAGACCTTAAATTTTTTTATATTTTTAACACAAGTCAAATATGGATCCCTATACCATATAATAATTGTCTATATACTAGCTAATCCCTCCGCATAGCTTATAAGAGTATCACGTTTTGTCGATAATCTGTCTATTTAATTTGCACTTATAAAAAAGTGCTAACAGCCAGACTTATGTCTAATTAAAACCTAACCAATATGAAACCAATTTTACTATTATTTACTGTACTAACCGCGAGTCTATCTTTTGCTCAACTACCAGAAGTTGAGTGGTATGAAGAATATGAAGACGAAAGAAGTAATGAGTTAAAAGTTACATTACAGACCTCAGATGGGGGATTTATTTTAGGCGGGTCTTCATTCCCTGTTGGGAATAACTCCCGTAATAGAAATGAAGATTTTTTTATAATAAAAATTAATGCTCTGGGCAAATTAGAATGGAAAAACACATATGGAGGTGACGGTACTGATATCTTAAGTGAAATAGTTATTTCTCCAGATGGCGGATATCTTCTTGGTGGTACTTCTAATAGCAACAAATCTGGTGATAAATCACAAAATAGTAATGATAGTTTTGATTATTGGCTAATAAAAGTAGATGGTAATGGTATAAAATTATGGGATACTACTTTAGGCAACCAATATGATGAAAGCATGGAAAATTTAAGTAAGGCTCAAGGAGGATATTATATAGACGGTTCTTATGGCTACCACGAGGGTTATTTTGAATATTCTAATTATGAGGTTGACGAGACCATCAAGCTTAACTATGATGGTACAATAGTAGAATCCAGCAAATATACTTATGAAACGGATAATCTTTCAAATGCAGTTACTGGATATTCAATATTTACCTCAGACGGGGGATTATTAAGAATTCAAAGAATTGATTATGATTACTCTACACCGCGTAATTATTTGACAAAGACTGATATGAATGGAAAAAAAATATGGGAAAAAAGCTTAGGAGATAAGTATTTAGATATACAAGTCTATCGAGCTGCACAATCTACTAACGGCAATTATTTAATCACAGGTACACATAAATATTATGGTAGCGAGGCACATCCTTGGATCGCAGAACTGGATGCTAATGGAGAATTCATCTGGCAAAAAATATATACTGACAAACCTAATATGCACATACTACAGATATTAGCCACTAGAGATGGAAGTTATCTATTATTAAATGGTTCCGAAATTTTAAAAATTGGTTTAAATGGTATTATAGAATGGGAGAATAAACTTCCCATTAAAACTGAATTTTATGCTTTGCATGTATTTGAAATTAATGGTCAATATCTATTATCTGGTGAGTCTAGAGCTGAATCTAACAATGACAATACCAATTTCTGGACCCTAAAATTAAATCTAAACGGGCCAGCAACTGATATTCTTTATTTCTCTGTTAGTGAACAACTTAAATCTGCTAAGATTGATTACAATAATTCACATGTCACTTTTGAAGTTGATTCTAAAGTTGATTTAAAAAATATAACTCCCAATATTATAATACCAAAGAATTCTACAATTGATCCTCCTCTTGGCACAGCAAGAGATTTTAGCACAAATGAATTAAACTATACAGTAGCCTCAAAAAATGGTGAGAAAAAAATATGGAGTATAGAAGCAAAAAAAATATTAATAGAATACTGCGTTCCTATTGAAACAGATACACCTGCAGAAATCACGGAGATGAAGGTAGAAGTTGGTTCTATAAATAATTTTGCTGATGTTTCTTATGGAGATTTTACCAGTATCTCCAGTGATTTGTTGAGAGGTGAAATAATACCTATAAAGATCACAAGTCCCAAATTTATAAATGAATGGGGTTACAGCAGCCAAAAATCGTATGCAGTCTATATTGATTATAATCATGATAAAAAATTTTCTAGCAGTGAGGAAATGATTTTTGAAAAAAGTAAAGACGCTGAGATTACTACAGGTTCTTTTATCATTCCTGAGGATGTGAAAGAGGGAAATACCAGAATGCGAGTCATTCTTGATTATTCGCCATATGCTTGCGATCTGAATGATATTGTCCATGATTATACTGTATTTATAAAGAAAAATAATTCATTGCCATATTCTGATAAAAATGAGCTAAAGATTAACTTTCAGGATACTGAAACTACGGCACCTCTAGGATATTTCAAAGACTTCGGTGAAGCTTTCGCAAATAGAAATAATGGGTACACCTATGGTTGGATGGAAAAGGATAGGTCTGTACCAATCAGTTTAGTCATGAACGGTCGAAATCGGGGTTTAGATGATTTAAATGTTGTCAAAAACACGCTTCTACATATGCAATATGGAGATGTTAATGGACCCAATGGCAGCAAAAAAGAAGGTGTTTGGGAAATGGAAGTAGTAAATGGAGATTATCTAGTAAGTATAGGAGCAGGGGATGCGGCAATAGATGGTCCGGGAACTACACCTTCTCATACAATTAATGTGGAAGACTTTAATCTCATTAATAATTTTCAACCCAAAGCAAATTTCGGAGAAGAAAATAGATTTATTTCGGCTCAAAAAGCGGTACGGGTAAGTGATGGTAAATTATCAATTGACGCTGATGGAGGTTTTAATACAAAGATTAATTATCTTACTCTAAATCCCGCACCTAAACCTATATATATTAATTTTTCAAGGGCAGAAGATACCGCCCCTGTTGGTTACCTCAAAGATTCAGGACTACCCTTTGCTCCAAAAAACAATGGCTATTCATATGGTTGGTTAAATGCGGAAGATGGTTTACCTGTTAATATCTCCCAGAATGCAAGAAATAGAAATGCCTATAACGCAAATCTGCTGCAAAACACTTTTATACACATGCAATATGGCGATACAGGTGGCACAAATGGAGTACCAATAGATGCTCTTTGGGAATTAGAGGTGCCTAATGGCGCGTACAAGATAAAGGTGGGTATAGGAGACCCGTATATGCATTGGTATAATTATGACTCATCACACACTATTAATATTGAAGGAGTAAGCGTTATCGATAATTATCGCTTTTTTGAAGATATCATGAAGATTGACTATGCTAGCGGTTCTGCTCAGATACAAGTCTATGATGGTAAATTAACCATTGATGCAATTGGAGGTACTAATACTAAACTAAATTTTATAGAGATAATACCACTGGACTACAGACCTGTGAGTTACTCGCAAAAACTTTTAATAAATGAAAACATAGAACCAGGCAATATTATTGGTTCTGTTAATATTCCAGGAATTGACCTTAGCACATTCACCTACGAACTTCTCAATAACTCTGATTTATCTACTTTTGAAGTTAATCCATTACAAGGTAAAATAAAAGTATTGGATGAATTAAATTATGATACGACACCAGAATATTTTTTAAAAATATTGACTACAAACGGTATTATAGAATACGAATTGTATCTCAATATTCAGGTAAAACCAGAAAATTATGGTGATCTTAAAGTGAACTTTTCAACCGCTGATGATCTTCCTCCAGAAGGATATTTGAAAGATTCTGGTCATGCCTTTGCAGACCGGCTTAATGATTACTCTTATGGCTGGATCTCCGCTTCAAGCGAAATGCCTATTAACCTTTCGACAAACACCCGAAACCGAAACTTAGTCAATGCTAGTCCACTTCAGAATACGATCATACACATGCAATATCAGGATGTGGCAGGAGCTAACGGAACCCCGGAAGAAGGTAAATGGGAAGTAGAAATACCTAACGGTGAATACGAAGTTACAATTGGTGCAGGTGATGGCGGTATGGATGGTCCCGGTACAATACCTTCTCACACGATAAATGCAGAAGGCGTAACCTTAATTACTGATTTCATTCCTTCCGGTGGATCTGGCACATCTACCCGATTTACAACTGCTACAGCTACTATTACCGTAAGCGACGGTAAATTAACCATCGATGCTGAAGGCGGATTTAATACTAAAATTGATTATATCGATATAAAACCAGTCGTAACTGCTGAAAAATCGATAATTGAAGGGCAAAAACTGGCTGTAAATGGCATAAAATCGAACATAGATTCTATCAGTTTGTATCCTAACCCCGTTTCTTCAAATCTTAATTTTCAGTGGACAGGTAATTCTACTATTGAAGAAATTGCCATTTATGACATGAAAGGCTTACAGATCAAAAACTATAAACCTGAAAGCAGTAATTCAAAAAGAATGACAATTCCTGTTTATCAACTGCAAACCGGTGTTTATCTGCTTAATGTTAAAAGTACAGATGGAGAAGTCTTTAAAGAACGCTTTATTGTAAAATAAATAGCAAACCATCAATTTTAAGAAAGGGAGACACAATGTCTCCCTTTTATTTTATGTATACTTTCTAAATAGAACTTTTAGACTTTTTTAATAAATAATCATCATCTTTCAAGTAATATTATCCTCACAAAACAACAGATTCTCTTGCCAAAGCATGAAATACCATTACATTTTCTACATTCTGTTATTCTTTTCAATTTTCGCAAAAGCGCAAGAAAAGAAAGTTGATCACAAAAACCAGCAATGGCTGGCTTACTATAACCAACTCGAACTTTCTAAAAACTGGAGCATAAATAGCGATTTTCAGTATCGCTGGGAAGATTTTTTTAGTCATCACACACAATACCTGGTAAGATCACAGGCAACTTATAAAATAGCTGATGCTCTTGAGACAGGTGCCGGGTTGGGAATTTCGGGTTCTTATGAAGATGAGTCATTATCTAAAATGGAGTACAGACCTTTTCAGGAAATTCAGTTAAAAAGTGCACTGTTAACTCTGGCTCTAGACCATAGATTACGTGTTGAAGAACGCTTTTTTGAAGATAGGATTACAAATGATAATTCGTTCAATATGCGCTTTCGGTACAGACTTCAGCTTACCATACCTGTATTCAAAATTTCATCAAATCCTGATAAAACTTTAGATCTAATTATGGCAGATGAAATTTTCCTAAATGCTGGTCATAATATTACTTATGATGTTTTTGATCAAAACCGAATTTTGCTTTCCGCATCAACGCCATTAAACAAGAAGGTAGATATCTCACTCACGTATAACAATCAATTTGCCGCAAAAAATAGTCCGGCCAGCTATACCAGAACCCATATTTTCTGGCTAAGCATCAAACACAAAATTGATATTTCTAAAAATACATCCCCATGAAAGTGAGACATATTCATTTAGTTTGTTTGTTATTTTCAGCAGTATTTCTGGGCTGCAAAGATCATTCTGCAAAAAAGATCACCATCGCTACGGCAGCAAATATGCAATTTGCTATGAAAGCGCTTACCGCGAAATTTTACGAAGAAAGTGGCATTGACTGCGAAGTAATTGTTAGTTCGTCAGGTAAACTTACAGCGCAGATAAAAGAAGGAGCTCCGTATGATATTTTTGTTTCAGCAGATGAAAAATATCCCTTAAATCTGGCAAAAAATGGCTTTACAGCTCAAAAACCTCAAATTTACGCCTACGGCAACCTGGTTCTCTGGTCTCTAAAAACCGACCTAAAACCAACCATTATCGCACTTTCTGACCCTAAAATCGTACATATCGCACTGGCAAATCCTAAGACCGCGCCTTACGGAGTAGCAGCTATTGAAACCTTGAAAAATTCTAATCTGTATGATCAGGTCGAAAACAAACTGGTTTTTGGCGAAAGCATTTCTCAAACCAATCAATTTATAATTTCGGGAGCTGCAGAAGTAGGTTTTACAGCAAAATCTGTGGTGCTTTCCCCCGCTATGAAAAATAAAGGTAGCTGGAGCGAGATCGACTCTTCCCTCTACTCGCCTATCGCGCAGGCTGCTGTTTTATTAAAAAGTGCCACAAATAATAACGAAGCAAAGCAATTCTATGATTTTTTATTTTCGCTTAAAGCGAAAACCATTCTTGAAAATTTTGGATACCTTGTTCCTGAAAAATGAACATTCTAACAGGCAAAATAACTAATCTTGAAGTAAACGGAAGCCTATCGCTGGTAAGCTGTCTGGTTAACGATCTGCTTTTTAAAGCTATCGTCATCGAGACGCCTGCTACTGCTTCTTATTTAAAAAAAGAGAATACCATAAAACTACTTTTTAAAGAGACTGAAGTGATTATGGCTACCGGCGATACGTCTAATATCAGTCTGCAAAATAAGATTACAGGCACTGTTATTAATATTGAAAAAGGAAAGTTGCTTAGCCAGATCGTTATAAATTCTGCTGTGGGCACAATCACCTCTGTGATAACTTCTGGCGCTGTGGAGCAATTAAAAATCGAAATAGGAAAAGAAGTGACGGCCATGATCAAAACCAACGAAATTCTACTTTCAGAATGATAGATTGGGCTCCTCTTATTCTCACTTTTAAACTGGCGGTTATTACAACCGCAATTCTGGTTATTATTGGTATCCCTCTGGCATATTGGCTGGCTTTTACTAAAACTAAATTAAAACCTGTACTTGAAACCCTGGTAAGTATGCCGCTGGTTCTGCCGCCAACGGTTTTGGGTTTTTATCTGCTGGTAGCTTTTAGTCCGTCAAATGGTTTTGGCAATTGGTTACACGAGTGGCTGGGCATAAAACTCATTTTCTCTTTTGGCGGTCTTGTTCTGGCATCGGTGATTTATAGTTTGCCTTTTATGATTCAGCCCATTCAGGCGGGACTTGCAGCGCTTCCACCTCATTTAAAAGAAGCAAGTTACACCATGGGGAAATCTCGATTTACCACATTAATGAAGGTTTTAATCCCCAATATAAAACCCGCTTTACTCACCGGTATTGTTCTTTCTTTTGCGCATACCATTGGTGAATTTGGCGTTGTTCTTATGATTGGCGGTAACATTCCGAGGAAAACAAAAGTCGCATCGATCGCCATTTATGATGAAGTTGAAGCTCTCAATTATAGCGTGGCAAACAACTATTCAGTTATACTTTTCGCAATCACATTTATCATTTTGTTATCTGTTTATCTGGTAAACGGCGGCTATTTAAAAAAATGGGGAAAATGATACATATCGATCTACAAAAAACGCTGAAAAGCGCTCATGGCGAAATGCATCTCGATATCAAGATCACTATTGAGAAAGGTCAGTTCGTAACGCTTTATGGTGATTCTGGAGCAGGCAAAACCTCAACCTTTAGAATGATCGCCGGGCTTTTAAAAGCAGACAGCGGAAAAATAAGTGTAAACGAAAAGAAATGGTTTGATGCTGATTCGCGCATCAATTTACCGCCACAAAAAAGAAAAGTAGGCTTTGTTTTTCAGGATTATGCGTTGTTTCCTAATATGACAGTGCGCCAAAATCTGGAATATGCTTTACATAAAAATCAGGATGAAACTATCATCTCGCAGCTCATTGAAACTGCAGAACTTGGTGAACTACAAAATCGAAAACCTGAAACTTTAAGCGGCGGTCAAAAACAACGTGTTGCTCTTGCCAGAGCTTTGGTTCAAAAACCTGAGATTCTTTTGCTTGATGAACCTATGTCTGCCCTTGATAGTAAAATGAGACTCAAACTTCAGGATTATATTTTAAAAGTTCATCGCGATTTTAACCTGACTACGATCCTGATAAGTCATGAGATTGGGGAGATTTTTAAGCTTTCTGAGCAGGTTTTTGTGCTTGAAAATGGGATTATTACGAGTAACGGCTCTCCAGATACCGTTTTTGGCCATAATACGCTAAGTGCGAAATTCAGGTTTACCGGTGAAATTTTAAATATTCAGAAAGAAGAGGTCGTCTACATCCTCACTGTTTTAATAGGAAATAACCTGGTGAAAATTATCGCTCAACAATCTGAAATTAATGCGTTTAATATTGGTGATAAAGTGCTCGTTGCTTCAAAAGCCTTCAACCCGGTGATTCAAAAAATATAGATTTAATCGAAATAAAAGTCTGCCTGCTCAATTACTCCTATCTTTGAGTATTAATTAAATTTGTGTTCTTAAGCTTAAGACAGGCGTCACCCTGAATTTATTTCAGGGTCTTATTGCAATTATTATTACAATTAAATGTGATGCTGAATCAAGTTCAGCATGACCAAGTACTTATTTCGCAAATCAAAATATTATCATAATTATGAATTTAAACCTTGCTGTATTAATTGACGGAGATAATATTCCTTCTGCCTACGTAAAAGAAATGATGGAAGAGATTGCAAAATATGGCAACCCTACCATCAAGCGTATCTACGGTGACTGGACGAAGCCCACACTTACAAAGTGGAAACATTTGCTGCTCGAGAACGCAATTACACCCATACAGCAATACGGTTATACTACTGGCAAGAATGCCACAGATTCTGCCATGATCATAGATGCGATGGATATTCTGTATTCTGAAAAAGTAAATGGTTTTTGTCTTGTATCTAGTGATAGTGATTTCACACGTTTAGCGACCAGATTGCGCGAGGCGGGGATGCAGGTTTATGGCATTGGCGAAAAGAAAACTCCTAACCCGTTTATCGTTGCCTGTGATAAATTTATTTACATCGAAATTTTAAAGAATAAAACAGACGAAGAAGATTCTGAAACCTCATCTGATAAATCTGAGGCGCATTCTGGTATTGATAAAATGACCCAAAAGGAGATAAAGCTTATCGCTTCTACCATTTCTGATGTGGCAGATGACGATGGCTGGGCTTTCTTAGGTGATGTAGGAAGTTTATTGCAAAAAAAGCAACCTAATTTTGACTCTCGTAACTATGGTTTTCAAAAATTGACTCCGCTTATTAAATCAATCAAAGATTTTGAGATCGAGCAACGTGAAGGAGCCAGAAAAAGATCAAAACTAATCTACGTAAGAATCAAAGAAAAATCGGGTAAAAAGCAGTAAAAATTGGCTTTTTAAGGCTAATTTTTATCTTCAAGCAGCGGGACAAATCTGAAGTTTCCGTACTCTTTCTTTTCAAATTTTGTTAAATCTGTACGTACGAAACGTGTCATCACTTGCGTATCTTCCCCTACAGGAATAATAAGCTTCCCTCCTACTTTTAACTGAGCCAATAATGGATTTGGCACATAAGGAGCACCTGCTGTAACTATAATTCCGTCAAAAGGCGCAAACTCTGGCATACCTTTATAACCGTCACCAAAGGTTAGACGTTTTGGCCTATAGCCTAATTTTGCAAGAAAATTCTTGGTTTTTTTAAAGAGCTCGCGTTGTCTTTCTATCGAGTACACTTTAGCTCCCATCTCACAAAGTACAGCAGTTTGATAACCGCTACCTGTGCCAATCTCAAGAATAGCATCTCCTTTTTTAATCTCCAGTAATTCGGTTTGAAAAGCGACCGTATACGGTTGTGAGATTGTCTGGTCTGCTGCGATAGGAAAAGCTTTATCCTGGTAAGCATGATCTTCAAAACTGCTATCCATAAAAAGATGGCGTGGTATTTTGCGTATCGCATCAAGTACCGGTTTGCTGGTAATGCCCTTTTCTTCAACAATTTTGGCTAACAATCTACGCTTTCCCTGATGTCGTGTAGTGTCCCTCATGCCGCTAAAATAGTTAAACTTGATAGCGGGAGTGCAAAACAAATCGTCATTTTTATCAACATACTTTTAAGATAAGATTGTAATTGAGAAATGCTATTTTTGTTTAAAATCAAAAATTATGCTCAAAGCAGGCGTTCTGGGTGCCGGCCACCTGGGAAAAATTCACCTTAAATTACTTAATCAATCTGATAAATATGAACTAATAGGATTCTACGACGCATCTCCTGAGGCAGCAGCGTCAATAGTAGAAGAATTTGGTTACAAATCATTCCCATCTATTGAAGCGTTGATAGATGCTTGTGATGTGGTAGATGTTGTAACGCCTACAACTTTTCACTTTGATTGTGCAGA
This sequence comes from Leeuwenhoekiella sp. A2, assembly GCF_047946655.1. GTDB lineage: Bacteria > Bacteroidota > Bacteroidia > Flavobacteriales > Flavobacteriaceae > Leeuwenhoekiella. The sequence goes on along the minus strand of NZ_CP172311.1, from coordinate 3,224,288 downwards.
ACAGGTTATAAAAGCTGGTAAACATCTTTTTATTGAAAAGCCAATTACCCAAACTGTAACTGAAGCAGAGAAAATACGTGAACTTGCAAAAGAGTATGGCGTACGTGGGCAGGTAGGTCATGTAGAGCGTTTTAATCCCGCTTTTAAGGCAGTGAGCGACATGATTGAGAATCCTATGTTTATTGAGGCTCACAGATTGGCAGAGTTCAACCCACGCGGTACAGATGTTCCTGTAGTGCTCGATCTTATGATTCATGATATTGACGCTATACTGAGCGTAGTAAAAAGCCCGGTGAAACATGTGTCGGCTTCCGGGGTAGCTGTTATAAGCGACACGCCAGATATTGCAAATGCGCGTATTGAATTTGAAAATGGCTGCGTTGCTAATCTTACTGCAAGTCGTATCTCGATGAAAAAGATGCGTAAAGCGCGATTTTTTCAACGTGACGCCTATATTTCGGTAGATTTTCTGGAGAAAAAGTGTGAGGTTGTAAGGATGAAAGATGCTCCTGAAAAGCCAGATGATTTTGCTATGATCCTTCAGAATGCAGAAGGAATGCGCAAGCAGATCTATTATGACAATCCTGATGTACATGAGAATAACGCTATTCTTGACGAACTGGAAGCTTTCGCGAAAGCTATAGAGACAGATACAGTTCCCGTTGTAAGTTTAGGTCAGGGTACCGAAGCGTTGCGCGTGGCAATGATGGTCATAGAAGATTTTGATAAATAATTAGAAAACGGGTTTGATGAAAAATATTACGGTAATTGGCGCCGGTACAATGGGTAACGGGATTGCCCATACTTTTGCTCAAAAAGGGTACACAGTAAACCTTGTTGATATTAGTGAAGTATCATTACAGAAAGGACTTGCTAAAATTACAAAAAACCTGGATCGTCAGGTCGCAAAAGAAACAATTACAGTAGCAGAAAAAGAAGCGACATTAGATAATATTACTCTTTTTATAGCTTTAAACGAAAGTGTAACCGCAGCCGACCTTGTTGTAGAAGCCGCAAGTGAAAATCTAAAGATCAAACTTCAGATTTTTGAAGAACTTGATAATATCTGTCCTGCAAATACAATTCTTGCAACCAACACTTCTTCTATCTCCATAACTCAAATTGCTGCCGTCACAAAACGACCTGAGCAAGTTATAGGGATGCATTTTATGAATCCCGTACCTATTATGAAACTGGTTGAGATCATTCGTGGTTACAATACCAGCGATGAAGTCACCACCAGCATTATGCAGCTTTCTCAAAAAATAGGTAAAACTCCTGTTGAAGTAAACGATTACCCGGGGTTTGTAGCTAACCGTATTTTAATGCCGATGATCAACGAAGCCATAGAAACCCTTTACAATGGCGTCGCCGGCGTTTATGAAATAGATACCGTAATGAAACTCGGTATGGCTCACCCAATGGGACCTTTACAATTAGCAGATTTTATTGGGCTTGATGTTTGTCTTTCTATACTGGAAGTTATGTATGACGGTTTTAAAAACCCGAAATATGCGCCTTGCCCTCTTTTAGTAAATATGGTTAGAGCGGATAAATTAGGCGTAAAATCTGGTGAAGGTTTTTATGATTACGCTGAAAGTAGAAAAGCTGATAAAATTTCGCGTCAATTTGCTTAACATTCATAACTAAATATGCCTGATCGCCACTTTTATCAAAAGCATATTTGGTGTATTTCTCTTTTAGTTAATATCGCTGTTTTTAGTCAAAACAACTCTGATAAATTTTATAAAATAGGATTTAGTTACGGCAGCGGGACTAATGATAATATCCTTTTTAATGATGAGGATTACAGTTATAAAGTTGATTATTATAAGTTCAAATTTTTCTATCCTTTAAAACAGGGAAAAACCTCTTTTGATCTGCTTATACAGCCAGAGTACAACCACGCAAAACATGAGTTACTCAATTTCTATTTTGTGTATACTGATGAAGAACGTGAAGAATTCATGCAAGAGCGCCGCATAAATCAATATGTTTTAAGTGTGAGTTTTGTAGTTCGCAGAGAGGTATTTGATTTTCTCGATGCTTATGCCCAACTAAGCGTAGGCCCTGAATATATTGACAGGCACAGTGAAAGACTGGCCAAAGGATTGGCTTTTGCAGATGAGTTGGCAATTGGTTTATCGTTTAAGACATTTAAAAGTTTGAGAATTGATATCCAGCCAAGTTTCAGGCATGTATCTAACGCCAACCTGCAGAAACCTAATAGCGGTTATAACAGTTTGAATATAGAAACAGGATTGACGTATACATTTAGGTAACCGTAATTGTTTTCGCCCTGAGCGCAATTTGAATTTATAATAGTATTTTTAAATAAATACTGTTCTCCTGCACATGGCAAAAATACTTCCGTTTAAAGCTGTAAGACCCACACGAGATAAAGTCTCTTTAATTGCTTCGCGCTCCTATGAAACCTATACAAAAGCTGAGCGTAAAGCCAGACTTGATAACAACCCATATTCTTTTCTTCATATAATAAATCCCGGTTACAAATATCACAAAGAGGTATCTGGGAAAAAGCGGTTTCAACTTGTACGCAACCGCTACCAGGAGTTTAAAGAGAACGGTTATTTTATTCAGGAAAATCTCCCCAGTTATTACATTTATCGCATTATTGATAGTGAAAATCGGGTTTTTACGGGAATTATCGCAGCGGCCAGTTTATCTGATTATAAGGAACAGGTAATTAAAAAACATGAAGACACTTTAACTCTGCGGGAAGAACTTTTTAAAGAGTACTTAAAAGTCGTAGGTTTTAATGCCGAGGCTGTTTTATTGACTCATAGCGATAATGAAACTTTAAGCGGCATTTATGAAACCGTAATGCAGGCAAGGCCAGAATATGAATTTACTACAACTTACAGGGACACGCATTATTTATGGCCGGTAAATGATGAAAATCTGGTAGAAAAGATAAAAAACTGTTTTAGCGAAATTGAAACTATTTACATTGCAGACGGGCATCACCGTTGCAGCTCTTCGGCTCTCCTAACAGCAGAAATACAACTTAACAAAACAAAAACCGCCCACTCCTATAATTATTTCATGGTATATCTCATACCAGAATCTAACCTGCAAATAAGCAGCTATAGTCGTATGATAAAAGATCTAAACGGCTTGGGAAAAGAAGAATTTCTCATAGCTCTGGATTCTTGTTTTAAGATCGAAAATAAAAAAGACCAATATTTTGAACCGAGGAAACAGCACGTAATATGCATGTATCTGGATAGTGACTTTTACGAAATAACATTACGTACCAAATACAGGAAGTTTGCCAATGCATTAGATGCTCTGGATGCTCAGATCTTATACAAATTTATACTAGAGCCTATTCTGGGAATTCATGATTTACGCAATGACAAACGTATTGCGTATGGCAAAGGAAAAAACGATATGGTGGCTGTAAAAGAAAAAATAGACCAGAAAAAGTATGCTGTAGGTTTCAGTTTAAAACCGGTTTCTATTGATGAAATAAAAGCAGTTGCAGATGAAAATCTGCGCATGCCTCCTAAAACCACTTATATAGAGCCAAAATTACGCAGTGCAGTAACAATTTATGAGTTCTAATACCGTTAGTATAGGTCTCTAGCCGCAGCAAATTATTTACCTTTGTAAAAATTTTTCAAATAAAGTATTGAGCATACCTAATAATATAAAATCCCTTTATTCAGAACTTCCTAAAGATGTATCTCTGGTTGCTGTTTCAAAAACAAAACCTGTTTCAGATATTGAAGAAGCCTACAATACCGGTCAGCGTATTTTTGGTGAAAACAAAATACAGGAAATGACTGATAAGTGGGAGCAGTTACCTAAGGATATTGAATGGCACATGATAGGTCATGTACAAACCAATAAGGTTAAATATATGGCGCCGTATGTAAGCCTGATTCATAGTGCAGACAGACTCAAACTTTTTAAAGAAATAAACAAGCAGGCAAAGGCAGCAGAGCGAACTATACAAGTTTTACTTCAGGTTAAAATAGCAGAAGAAGACAGCAAATTTGGTATGCCACCACAAGAAGCTATTCAAGTGTTGGAAGAAAATGTACTGACGCAATATACTAATGTAGAAGTTACCGGTCTTATGGGGATGGCTTCTTTTACAGATGATCAGGAACAGGTTAAAAGAGAATTTTTACAACTTAAATCTATTTTTGACCGCTTTAAAGATCGCCACAATTTAAAAACCCTTTCTATGGGGATGAGCGGTGATTATGAACTGGCCATAGAATGTGGCAGCAACATGGTGCGTATAGGTAGTGCCATTTTTGGAGAACGTGATTATAGCAATACTAAATCATAGTAAACGAAAGCAGAAGAAGGATGTACGCAATACTGGATTTAGAAACCACAGGAGGCAAATATAACGAAGAAGGAGTTACTGAAGTTGCTATTTACAAATATGATGGTCATGAAGTAGTAGATCAATTCATTAGCCTTATTAATCCTGAACGACCTATACAGGCTTTTGTAGTAGGCTTAACAGGTATTAATAATGAGATGCTTAGAAATGCTCCTAAATTTTATGAGGTTGCTAAGCGCATTATTGAAATTACTTCAGATTGTATAATTGTGGCGCATAACGCACAGTTTGACTACCGCATTTTACAACTTGAGTTTGACAGACTGGGTTATGATTACCAGCGTAAGAGTTTGTGTACTGTAGAACTTTCTAAAGAGCTTTTGCCAGGTCAACAAAGCTATAGTCTGGGAAAACTTGTAAGAAGTTTGGGAATTCCTATTGTTGACAGGCACCGTGCTAATGGCGACGCCCTTGCCACGGTAAAATTATTTCAGCTTTTGCTTGATAAAGATTCTTCTAAAACTATTATACAGGAAGGAATAAAGCTGAATCCCAAAAAACAGCTCGATACCAAATTACGCGATATTATAGAAGAAATACCAAGTATTACAGGTGTTTACTACATGCATAATGCAAATGGTAAGATAATCTACATTGGGAAAAGCAAGAATATTAAAAAACGTATTATTCAGCATTTTACCAGTGAGAACAGAAAATCGAAAAAAATACAGGAAGAAGTTGAAGCTGTAACTTATGAAGCTACGGGTAGCGAATTAATAGCGCTGCTTAAAGAAAATGATGAGGTTAAAAAAAATAAACCACATCACAATACAGCTTTACGTCGCACCATCTTTAAAAATCAACTTTCTGCTTTTACAGATGAGGAAGGATATATCAATTTAAAAGTTGAACGCGCTGATTCCCGTAAAAAAAACATCACTACTTTTTCTAATGCGCAATCTGCAAAAGCACATCTTACTCGTGTAATTAAAGATTATGACCTTTGCCAGAGCAAAGCTGGTTTACATAATACGTCAGGTAATTGTTTTAACCATAGTATTAAAGAATGTAATGGCGCCTGTACGGGTGAAGAAGAAGCCGAAGCTTATAATTTACGTGTTATGGAATATATTGCCAGACACAGCTTTGCTAACAAGAATATGCTTATCATAGATCGTGGTCGTAAAGTAGACGAGCGTTCTGTTATTCTGGTTGAAGAAGGAATCTTTAAAGGTTTTGGTTTTTATAAGCTCCATTACCAGCTCAACAACATGGATATTCTACAGCGCATTCTAACTCCTATGAATGATAATCGTGATGCCCGCCATATAATACAAAGCTACTTACGCACTAAAAAAGTTCTAAAAATTGTAGAACTTGATGAAATTGCTAAATAATATATAGTTTGTGTATTTTTAGTTTTTTCTAAGCACATTAAATCTGAATGCGTTTTATGCAATTCAATTTAATAGATACTCATACTAGTTAATCATAATAAGACGCATTGCCTGAAGCCGGAAAACATAAATGGAGAACTAAACTTCATGAAGTTATATACGAAGCCGATACACCAAGCGGTAAGGCTTTTGATGTAATTTTGTTGATTCTTATACTCTTAAGTATAATACTCGTAATGCTGGAAAGCGTGAAAACGCTCAGCGACGCTTATGGTGAGTATTTCTATCTGGGTGAATGGATAATCACTATTTTTTTCACTATAGAATACATATTGCGTATAATAAGTATTAAAAAACCTTCAGCTTATGTATTTAGTTTTTATGGCTTGATAGATTTTATTTCTACCATTCCGCTTTATTTATCCTTTTTCTTTGTGGGCTCACACGCTCTACTCACAATTCGCTCTCTTAGACTATTACGTGTATTTAGAATATTAAAAGTCACCCGTTACATAGGTGAAGGTAATAAGCTAACGAAAGCACTTAAAGATAGCAGACCTAAAATACTCGTGTTTCTCTTTGCTGTTCTCATTCTTTCAGTAATCGCCGGTACGTTAATGTATTTAGTTGAAGGCCCCGAACATGGTTTTACTAACATTCCTGTGAGTGTATACTGGTGCATTGTAACGTTAACTACTGTAGGTTTTGGAGATATAGCTCCTACTACTGCTTTAGGACAATTTATTGCTACGGTAATCATGATCATGGGTTATGGCATCATAGCTGTACCTACAGGTATAGTAAGTGCAGAAATGACAAAAACAGGAAGCGAAAAGGAAAAATCAGATAAACAGAAAATTACCACAAATACACAAGTTTGCCAGAATTGTGGTGCAAGTATGCATCAGGATAACGCAAAATATTGCCACAAATGTGGGTACCCTTTACATAATGACTAATTATTTAATTACTGTTGTAGGACCTACTGCTATTGGGAAAACAGCTTTGGGAATCAGACTCGCCAATTATTTTAATACAGAGGTGATTTCTGCAGATTCCAGGCAGTTTTTTAAGGAAATGTCTATTGGTACCGCTGTCCCTTCAAAGGAAGAGCTAATTATGGCCAAACATCACTTCATTCAAAATATTTCAATACATGATAAGTACAACGTTGGCATGTTTGAAAGGGAAGCTATATCTAAACTCAACGAATTTTTTGATCAGAAACAAGCAGTTGTAATGGTAGGCGGTTCTGGTCTGTATGTAGATGCAGTAATAAAAGGCTTAGACGATTTTCCCCCTGTAAAACCCGATATTAGGGCAAATTTGACCGAAAAATTAAATACTGAAGGAATAGAAAGTCTTCAACAACTACTAAAAGATCTTGACCCAGAACATTACAGTAACATTGACCTAAACAACACCCAGCGATTGATAAGAGCATTAGAAGTTTGTCTGTCTTCAGGAAAAAGTTACAGTTCGTTTTTGGCTAAAAACAATACAACAAGAAATTTCGAAACTATAAAAATAGGCTTGCACGCTGAACGCGAAATTATTTACGATCGCATTAATAAACGCGTAGATATAATGATGCAGAATGGTCTTGAAGCAGAAGCAAGATCACTATTTGAGCTAAAAGAACTCAATGCTTTACAAACAGTAGGTTACAGAGAACTGTTTGAATATTTTGAAGGAA